>CAJMRJ010000162.1:0-3923 GCA_905215865.1 uncultured bacterium
TGAAACCCCCGCCGCACGAAGTGCGCAGCGGGGGTTTCATGCATGTTCGAGGACGTTTTCAGAGCTTTACCCTGTAGGGTCCCGAGGGGATATGTCCGCTACTCAGCCATCTGAGCCTGGACGGCGGTGATGGCCACGACACCCACGATGTCGTCGGCAGAGCAGCCGCGCGAAAGGTCGTTGAGCGGCTTTGCAAAGCCCTGGCAGATGGGACCGACCGCCTGGAACCCGCCCAGACGCTCGGCGATCTTATAGCCGATGTTGCCCGACTGCAGATCGGGGAAGATGAATACGTTCGCATGCCCCGCAACGGCGGAACCGGGCGCCTTGAGCGCCGCGACTTCGGGCACGAGCACGTTGGCCTTACCGGCGACGGAGGAGCCGGGAGCCTTGAGCTGGGCGACGGTGGGGACGATGGCGGCGTCGAGCTGCAGGTCGCCATCGATGGCGAGCTCGGGAGCCTTCTCCTTGCAGAACTTCACGGCCTCCTGGACCTTCTTGGCGACCTCGCCACCGGCGGAGCCCATGGTGGAGTAGGAAAGCATGGCCACGTGCGGCTCAACATTGCCCATGAAAGTGGACCAAGAGTGAGCGGAGGCGATGGCGATCTCGGAGAGCTCATCGGAGGACGGGTTGATGTTGAGGCCACAGTCGGCGAAGATCAGCGTGCCGTCGGTGCCGAACTGCGGGGTGTCGGTGCACATCACGAAGAAGGCCGAGACCAGCTTGGTGCCCGGGGCGGTCTTGAGGATCTGAAGCGCGGGGCGCAGGGTGTCGGCCGTGGAGTGGCAGGCGCCGGAGACCAGGCCGTCGGCGTCGCCCATCTTGACCATCATGGTGCCAAAGTAGGTGGCGTCCATCACCTGGGCGCGAGCCTGCTCGATGGTGACACCCTTCTTGGCGCGGAGCTCGGCAAACTTCTGCGCGTACTCCTCGTGCTTCTCGGCGTTGCGCGGGTCGATGACGGTGGCGCCGGGAACGTCGATCTCGTCAGGGTTGCCCAGGATGACGAGCTTTGCCAGGCCCTCCTCGATGATTTTGTTTGCCGCGACGATGGTACGCGGATCCTCGCCCTCGGGCAGGACGATGGTCTTAAAGTCGGCCTTGGCGGCAGACTTCATACGGTTTAGGAAATCGCTCATGTTACTCCTTACAAGCGTTTCGCTAAGCTCCAGGCCCTCGGCTGCACACGAATAAACCCGCTGCTAGCGGGTTTACCTTTCAATAATGTACGCCGCGGTGCTTGAGCTTTCCTTGTGTGGCAAGCTCATTATAGGACGCATTAGCGCTATAATCGCTCTGATAAATATGTCTCGAAGAATGTTCGAGAAAAGCCCAGCTAACGAGCCCGTGGCTTTTGACAAGGAGTATCGATGCAGATTACCTCAGGCCTGCCTGAAGGCTTTAATGCCGGTGCGTACGACATGATCGTTGTCGGCGCCGGTTATGCCGGCGCCGTTTGCGCCCGCCGTCTTGCCGAAACTATCGGCTATCGTGTTGCCGTTTTGGAACGCCGTAGCCACATTGCGGGCAATGCCTTCGACTGCGCTGACGAGGCGGGAATCCTGGTCCACGAGTATGGTCCGCACATTTACCATACCTTTAACGAGCGCGTCCACAATTTCCTGTCGCGCTTTACCAAGTGGACGGACTACCAGCACAAGGTGCTCGCCAACATCAACGGTACCCTTATGCCCGTGCCCTTTAACCATGCGAGCCTCAAGCTCGCCTTTGGCGATGAGCGCGGCGAGGAGCTGTATCAGAAGCTCGTGGAGACCTTTGGCAAGGACGTCAAGGTGCCCATTATGGAGCTGCGCAAGAAGAACGACCCGGATCTTGCCGAGGTCGCCGATTATGTCTATGAGAACGTCTTTTTGCATTACACCATGAAGCAGTGGGGCCAGACGCCCGACCAGATCGACCCCTCGATCACCGGCCGCGTTCCCGTCTTTGTGGGCGATGACGACCGCTACTTCCCGCAGGCTCCCTTCCAGGGCATGCCGCAGGACGGCTATACCGCGCTGTTCGAGCACATGCTCGACCACGATCTGATTGATGTGTTCTGCGACGTGGACGCCCGCGACCTCTTCGAGATCGACGAGACCACCGTCAAGATCGACGGCAAGGTCTATGGCGGCGAGATCGTCTACACCGGTCCGCTCGACGAGCTGTTCAGCCTCGACCTGGGCGCGCTGCCGTACCGCACGCTCGACATGAAGTTCGAGACGCTCGATATGGATCAGTTCCAGCCCGTGGGCACCGTCAACTACACCACGAGCGAGGACTACACGCGCATCACCGAGTTCAAGAACATGACCGGTCAGGTTTTGCCCGGCAAGACCACCATCATGAAGGAGTACTCCAAAGCCTATACGCCCGGCTCGGGTGAGACGCCGTACTACGCCATTCTTGAGCCCGAGAACCGTGAGCTCTACGAGCGCTATCTTGAGCGCGTCCAGAACCTTACGAACTTCCACCCGGTGGGTCGTCTGGCCGAGTATCGTTACTACGATATGGACGCCGTGACCAATTCCGCCCTCGATCTTTCGGATGAGATTATCGCCTGCCATGCATAAAGTCATAACATTCGGTATTCCCTCGTATAACGCCGCCAAGGACATGGACCATTGCATCACCTCCATCTTGGAGGGGAGCAATTACGCCACCGATATCGAGATTATCGTGGTGGACGACGGCTCCAAGGACGAGACGGCCGCCAAGGCCGACGAGTGGGAGGCCCGTTATCCTGGAATCATCCGCGCGGTGCACCAGGAGAACGGCGGTCACGGTATTGCCGTCCTTTCGGGTCTGCGCGAGGCACAGGGCACCTACTACAAGGTTGTCGACTCGGACGACTGGCTCGACGGTGCGGCGCTTTCGACTATGCTGTCGATTCTGCGTGGCTTTGAGGAGCGCGACCAGCGCGTCGACCTGTTTATCTCGAACTACGTGTACGAGAAGGTTTACGAGGGCACGCATACCGCTATTGGCTACAAGTTTGCCCTGCCGCGAAAAAAGATTTTCTCTTGGGACCAGATCGGACACTTCCGTCCCGATCAAAACCTGCTCATGCACAGCCTGTGCTATCGCACCGATGTACTGCGCGAGTCCAATCTGCCCATGCCGGCACACACGTTTTACGTGGATAACATCTACGCATACGTGCCGCTGCCGCGCTGCAAGACCATGTACTACGCCGACATCGACCTCTATCGCTACTTTATCGGTCGCGAGGGCCAGAGCGTCAATGAGGCCACGATGGTCAAGCGTCTGGGTCAGCAGTTCCGCGTAACGCGCATCATGATGGAATCGTTCCACCTGTACCAGGACGTTGAGTCCTCGCGTCTGCGTTCGTACATGATGGGCTACTTCACCATGATGATGGCGATTTGCTCGGTGCTCACCAAGCTTTCCGAGGAAGATTGTGCCGATGAGCGCCTGAAGACGCTGTGGAGCGACCTGAAGGAGTACGACGAGCGCATGTATCGTCGTGCTCGCTACGGCGTGGTCGGATTCTTTACCAACCTGCATGGACGAGCCGGAGACAAAACCACACTCGGCCTATACCATCTTGCCTCAAAGATCTTCAAATTCAACTAGTGCAGAAACGCTCGGGTAACGGGGACCCCTGGTCCTTAACTTGCTACTTCGAATAGTCCTGCGCAAGACGGAGGCGCCACTGGCGCCTCCTTTGCGTGCGGAACTCGTATCAAGTTAAGGACCAGGGGTCCTCTGCTATGTCTCGCTTTGTGTCAGATAGTTGAATTTGAAGATCTTAGACGCGCGGTACACAGGGGCCTGGGCTGAAAAGAATTTGGTTGGTAGTCGGTCGGAGACGGGCGGGCGTTACGTTTGTCGCGAATTCCGCATGCAAAGAAGGCCACTTAATGTGGCCTTCGTCTTGCATAGGACTGTAGAGCAGC
>CAJMRJ010000163.1:0-3890 GCA_905215865.1 uncultured bacterium
CGTATTGCTTTGTCGCTGGTGACGCAGCCTATCTGGTCGATACGCGCCGCGCACGCCGTACCGACACAGCGTTTGCCCAGCATGCGGCACCGTTCCTATCGCACTTGTTGCCCTGCCGCACGCCGGTCCATATCGCCGCCGACCAGGTGGGCGAGTTCTGCCGCATGGCGCTGCCTATCTTGCGCGACTACACCGACCTGACCGCTCCCGCCGTGCTCGACACCGTGGCGCCCGAGCCGAGCTTTGCCATGGCAATCGGTGTCGACGACGGGCTCGTGACCTGCAAGATTACGGTTTCCTACGGTGATTGGTCGGCAGATCTCTTTAGCCTGGGTGCTCCGGGAAGCCCCTTCGAAGAGCAGCGCCCGGGCGTGCCGCCGCGCGACGAGATAGCAGAGTTTCGCGTTATGGATACGGCGGCCCTGTATTTCGACTTTTACGAGGGCGGCCTGGCGTTTGAGGAACGCGATGACGAGAGCCTGTTCCACTTGCTGACCGAGGGCCTGTCTGCCCTGTCCGAGCTGGGTGAGGTCATGCTCAGTGACCGCCTGCGCCAGGTCTCGGTCCGCCCTGCGCCCAAGCTTTCGGTGCGCGCGACCGTCAAGAGTAACCTGCTCGATGTTGAACTGGGCGCGAGCGGTCTTTCGGCGGCAGATCTTGCCATCTATCTGGACTCGTACAAGCACCACCAGACGTTTGCGCGTCTCACGTCGGGCGACATCGTACGCCTGGACGAGGGTGCCCGCGCCGCGTTTGGTCTTGCCGAGGACCTGGGCGTCGATGCCGTCGATCTGCTCGACGGCGTGTCGCTTCCCGCGTCGAGTACCCTGTTTGTCGACAGCATGCTCGCGCGCACGCCGGCGCTTGAGGCCGATCGCGACGCCGCGTTCCGCCGCACCGTCGAGCGCCTGGACACGCTCGGCAAGATGGACTTTACGGTGCCGGTCTCGCTCAAGGCCACACTGCGCGGCTATCAGGTCGACGGCTACCAGTGGCTCGCTCGAGCACCTGGGCCTCGGCGGTATCTTGGCCGACGATATGGGCCTGGGCAAAACGCTGCAGATGATCGCACATATCCTGGCGCGCGTGGAGGCGGGGGACACTAAGCCCACGCTCGTGGTATGTCCTGCGTCGCTTGTGTACAACTGGACCGCCGAGCTGGAGCGCTTTGCGCCGTCACTCGATGTGTGTGCCATTGTGGGTGCCAAGGCGCAGCGCCGCGTGCAGATAGCCGGCGCCGCCGAGCACAACGTGGTCGTGACGTCGTATGACCTCATGCGCCGCGATATCGACGAATACGTCGAGCAGGACTTTGCCCGCGTTGTGCTCGACGAGGCCCAGTACATTAAAACCCCGCTCACACAGGTAGCGCGCGCCGCCAAGCGCCTGCCGGCCGGTGTGCGCTTTGCCCTGACGGGCACGCCCATCGAAAACCGCTTGTCCGAACTCTGGAGCATCTTCGACTTTTTGATGCCGGGCCTGCTTGGCACGCGCGAGTCGTTTGCCAAGCGCTTCGAAAGCCCGGTCGAGCACGCCGAGGGTGACAGCGCCGCTCGCCTGCAGGCGCTCGGGTCGCCGTTTGTGCTGCGCCGTGTCAAGGAAGACGTGGTTGCCGACCTGCCCGAGAAGATCGAGGACACCGTCATGGCGCAGCTCACCGGCGAGCAGCGCAAGCTCTACCTGGCCAACCAAGACCGCATCGCCCAGCAGGTGCAGCACCGCGAAGCATCCGAGTTTAAGAAAGACAAGCTCAAGGTGCTCGCCGAGCTCACCAAGCTGCGCCAGATCTGCTGCGACCCGCATCTACACTACGAGGACTACAAGGCGGGGAGCGCCAAGCTCGACGCTTGCATGGAGCTCGTGCACGGTGCGCTCGACGGCGGGCACCACATTCTGCTGTTCAGCCAGTTCACGGGCATGCTCGATATCATCGGCAAGCGCCTGGCCAAGGAGGACATCGGCTTTCTTAAGCTCACGGGCGCTTCGTCCAAGGAGAGCCGTGCCAAGATGGTTGCGCAGTTCCAAGCGGGCGAGGTGCCGGTGTTTCTGATCTCGCTCAAGGCGGGCGGCGTGGGCCTCAACCTGACGGCGGCCGACGTGGTCATCCACTACGATCCGTGGTGGAACGTTGCCGCGCAGGACCAGGCGACCGATCGCGCACATCGTATTGGCCAGCAGCATACCGTGACCGTGTACAAGCTCATCGCCAAGGACACGATCGAGGAACGCATTATGCAGATGCAGGAGTCCAAACGTGACCTGGTCAACAGCGTACTCGGCGGCGACGGCATCTCCTCGGCGCTGTTTACCCGCGAGGATGTTCTGGCACTGCTCGGCGGTGACGGGCGTTAACCCGCTCGGGTGAGGCCGCCAGGGCGGATAGCCCGCGCTGTCCCATCGTCCCCGCTCGTTATGTGTTCATTTGCGATGCCGTGGATGGTTCGCTTGCCTTTGGGCATAAGAACCTCAAGAACATCGGCACATCAGCAAAGGAGAACATCATGGCGAAATTCTTTAAGGACCCCGATGGCAAGCTCATTGCCGCCCTTGGCAACGACGTTGCAACCCCTGCCGGCTGCACGGAGCTGACCGCGAACACCGAGGACGCGGCGCACGAGAAGCACGTGCCCGTCGTCGAGAGCGAGCGCGACGGTCACGTGATCCGTGCGCGCGTGGGCTCGGTCGAGCATCCTATGGTGCCCGAGCACTACATCGAGTGGATTGCCCTTGAGGCCGAGGGCCGTCTGGAGGTCCATTACCTCCAGCCCGGCATGAAGCCCGCGACGTTTTTTGCCGGCGGCTCCAAGACCGGTACCGTCTATGCCTATTGCAACCTGCACGGGCTGTGGTCCGCGACGTTCTAGGAGCGCGCCCCCGCTCGGGGTATCATAGCTAGCATATGCACATGCGAGCGCCGACTGCATCATGCGGCCGGCGCTTTTACTACGACAACGATGGTTTACGACGGAAAGGGCTGAGCCATGAAGCTCGCACTTGCACAGATCGATATGCGCCTGGGTGATATTGAGGGTATCTGCGGTCGCATCGAGGACCAGGCGCGCCTGGCCCATGAGCGCGGTGCGCGCGTGTTGTGCGTGCCGGCTCCGCTCTTTATGGGAGCCCTGCCCGGCGGCCTGGTGGGCGCTGCCGACTTTGAGCACGACATACTTGCCGGCTTGACCGGCGTCGCCGAGCGTATCCAAGAGCTCGATATGATCTGCATCGTGCCCGCGGCAGTTTCGTTTGAGGGCCAGCCCCTGCTCGACTACATGATGCTCAAGGACGGCCATGTGGTGCCGGCCCGTTCGAGCATTGCCCTGCAGCGCGGTGGGAACGGCGATGCCCGTTGGGCACCGCCGGTGTTTGACGTGGACGGCGTGCGTATCGCCGTGATCTTCGACTTGGACCGCGAGCTCGAGATGCTGCCGACCGGCGTCGACCTCATTGCCTATTTCCAGTTCAACGCATTCGATATGACCGACCGCGAGACCGCCGCGATCGCCGCCGTGCGCAGCGGAGCCTACCGCAAGATCGCATCTAAGCGCAGCGTGTGGTTTGCCTGCATGGCGCCGGTCGGTGCGTACGACGAGTCGGTGTATACCGGCGGGTCGTTTGTACTCGACGACTGCGGTCGCGTGGTGGCCCAAGCGCCGTGTTTTGAGGAGAGCCTGCTGGTTCAGGAGATCCAGCGCGGTGTGATGCTCGATGCCTTGGAGGACCACGAGCTGCCCGAGTTTCGCTCCGAGGAATGGCTGTGGCAGGCACTGGTGCTCGCTGTTCGCGATAACGCCCGCGCCCGCGGTACGTCGCGCGCCGTGGTGGCGCTTGAGGGCGACTTGCCGTCGTCCCTGCTGGCGGCGCTTGCCGTCGACGCTCTGGGTCCGCGCAAT
>CAJMRJ010000164.1:0-3867 GCA_905215865.1 uncultured bacterium
GGTGAGCGGGTCGCCGCCGGCGCGCATCACGGCCTCCTTCTGGTCCAGGATGCCGCACGCCTCCACGATGGCATCGATCACGGTCTCGGGGCGAATGGCGCACCCGGGCGCGTACACGTCCACGGGAATCGCGCGGTCCACGCCACCGATCACGTTGTAGGCGTCGCGGAACACGCCACCCGAACACGCGCAGATGCCGCACGCCACCACGCACTTGGGCTCGAGCATCTGGTTGTAGATCTGGCGCACGACGGGCAGGTTCTGGGCATTGACCGACCCCGTCACCAAAAAGATATCCGCATGCTTCGGGTTGCCGGTGTTGACCACACCAAAGCGCTCCGCATCGAACAGCGGCGTGAGCGAGGCCAGCACCTCGATATCGCATCCGTTGCAGCTCGAGCCGTCGTAATGAATAACCCACGGCGAGCGCGACATTTTATGATCCATAGATGCCGCCTCCTAAATAAACACGTCGACGAGGATGGGCATAAGGTTGAGCAGGCCAAACACCAGCGCCACGCCCCAGCCGAGCTTAAAGCAGCTGCGCCAGGTGCTGCGGGCAAAGGTGTTGTCGATCAGCACCTCGACAAAATACGTCGCTGCCATCACAACCAGGGCTACGACCCAGCTCACCGGGTTGTCCCAAACAAAGAACATGCCCACCCACATCAAAAACAGCACAGTCTCGCACCAGTGCATAAGGGTCATCTTGGCCAGCGTGCCGCCGCTCATCTCGGTGGCGACGCCCTGGACAATCTCCTGATGCGCGTGATGCGAGTACGAAAGATCGAACGGCGACTTGCGCAACTTGATGGTAAGCACCGCGAGCAGCGCGAGGAAAATGGGCGCGCTGTACACGATGATGGGGACCGACTGCCCCGTCACGGCGATGGAATCGAAGCTATCGGTGGCAAGGTACAGGCCCACGCTCATCAGCAGAACGGCGGGCTCGTAACTCATAACCTGCAGCAGCTCGCGGTCGGCGCCGACCTGGGCAAACGGGCTTTGCGTCGAGGCGGACGCCAGCACCACAAAGATCGCGGCGAGCGTCACCATAAAGGCGCATAGCAGCGTGTTGGAGCCCGACACAAAGATGCCGCCGCCCACGACGGTAAAGATGAGCGCACACGCCATATAGGTATCGTCCATGGTGTTTACGCTGGCAGGGGCCTTGCGCAGCAGCTTGGCAACGTCGTAGAAGGGCTGCAGCAGGCGCGGGCCCACGCGGCCCTGCATACGGGCGGACAGCTTGCGATCGATGCCGTCGATCAGGCCGCCCACAAGCGGCGCCAGCAAGGCAAACGCCACGGTACCAATAAAAATGCCCACGACGCCCGAACCTTCAAAATACTTACCGCGCAGCACCGAGGGCGCACTCATGGCAAGCCTCTCGGGCCCAATCCACGCGCAACACAGCAGCGCAAACAAGATAATGCTGCAGCACACGACGCTACCCGCGGGACCAATGCGCTTCTCGCCAAGGGCGTCCCCCGAGTACCAATTGCGCTTTTCGGCCTTCACCTCGTGTCCCATCGAGCCGCGGAAATGGCGATATTTATCGGTTCCCACGCCCGAAAGGTACACGTTGACGTGCGGCTTATTGCTTACGCGGAATGAAGTCAGCAGCACCACGGCGATAAACGCCACGATAACCACCATCAGATACATGGCGTCCTTGCCGATAACGTACGGCACGCGGCCAAACACCATGGCCAAGTAAGGCGACACCAGACCGCTCGAGATAACCGGGAACGCCACGCAACACAGAATCAGCAGCGCGGCGATGGTGTTGAGCGCCATCCATTCGGTCTTATGGACATTGACCTCAACGTTTTGAGCCGTGGGGTCGACGCCCGATAGCTTGGCAAGCCACTTGCCCCAGAAGAAAAACGTCGCGGCCGAGCCAAAGGCAAGCACCATGATCATGAGCACGTTGCCAGTCTGTGCGAACGCCACCAGGGCGCCCCACTTGGACACGAGCATGCCAAACGGCGCCACAAACATGCCCATAATGCCCAGCATCATCAGGCGCGTCAGGTGCGGCATGCGGCTGAACATGCCGTCCATGTCCTCGATATTGCGGCTGCCGATATGATGCTCGGCCGTGCCCACGCACAGGAACAGCAGCGACTTTGCCACCGTGTGGAACAGGATCAGGAAGATGGCCGCCCATACGGCCTCGGGCGCGCCGACGCCCAAGCAGGCACTGATGAGGCCCAAGTTGGAAATGGTGGAGTACGCGAGCACGCGTTTGGCGTTGCTCTGCGAGATGGCCATGAGGGCAGCGAGCAAAAACGTGATGGCGCCCACGCTCGTGACCATAAAGCCGGTCACGGGATAGATGGCATAGAGCGGGCTCAGCTTGACCATCAGGAACACGCCGGCTTTGACCATGGTTGACGAGTGCAGCAGGGCGCTCGTGGGCGTGGGGGCAACCATGGCACCCAGCAGCCACGTGTGGAACGGCATCTGTGCGGCCTTGGTGAGTGCGGCGAGCGACAACAGGATGACCGGCATCACCAGCAGCGCGGATTGCGCGGTTCCGGCGCCGGAAAGCTCGATCATGCCCGAGATGGTCAGCGGCATGCCGTTAACGTGCAGGTACATAAGGCCTGCCAAAAACGCGATGCCGCCCAGCATGTTGAGGATGATCTGGGTGAAGGCGTTTTTAATGGCCTCGGGCGTGCGCGTGTAGCCAATCATAAGGAACGAGCACACGGTGGTGATTTCCCAGCCGCAGAACAGCCACTCAAGGTTGTCGCTCGTCACGATGACGAACATGGCCGAGAGGAACAGGAACATGAGCGCCAGGAACTGCGGGCGACGGTCGGGCGCGGTCTGCCCGCGCAGCGCGGCCTCGTGCTCGTCATGGGCCTGGAAGTCCTTCATGTAGCCCAGGGCATACACGCAGATTAGGCTGCCGACGATGCCGACGGCGAGGACCATGATCACGCTCATGTAGTCCAGGTAGAGCGGCGTCGCCGTGACGGCTTCGGCCGCGGGCAACGTCATGGCTGCAAAGGCGAGCGAACCCACCAGCTGGACTATGCCGAGCACTGTGGTGAGCGCGTTCCTATATTTGTACGCGTTGTACAGGATGACGGCGCACAGGATGACGTCGATGAGGGAGCTGATGATCGAGAGCACATGCGAGGCGCCGGGGGCAACCTCAAAGCTCTGCGGACCCGTGCCAAAAAACATGACGGCGACTACAACTGTCACCGCCATAATAATGCCGGAGCCTATGAGCCCCACCGCATCGCGGACGCGGTCACCGCGCGCGAGCAGCATGCCCAGCGCCGGTACCAGCGGAAACAGGGTAAGGAAATACAGTAGCGTCATACCATCACTCCCCCATGCAAAAATGCTGCAATTGTTTAACGTTATAGCTCAATTGAGGAGTAGCGGTGGCAGATTTTCGGTCAACTGGGGAGTTTTAGACGTACGGGGTAAGGAGTCTGTCCGCATTGGAGTAGAGGGGCGACGTTCCCTTACCGCAGCGACGGGCACGCGGGCCACAACGCACGGTTTATTGGCCACTTTGGAGGATGTCCCGATAGGCTCGCGGCGGTCCAAAAAGTTGGCGGGTAAGAAAAATGCGCCCCTGTGGGCGCACCATCCCGTTCGCTATTCCGCCTTTTTAACACGCGGCTTGCGACCGCGCGGCTTATCAACCAGCGCGGACTCACCGCTCTCGCGATACTGGCGGCACCAAGCCTTGACCGAAGACTCGCTGGGAATCTTGTGCTTGATCATGGCCTCGCGAACCGTCAGGCCGTTTTCCAGGCGATCCTTTACCACAGCGAGCTTGACGTCGTACGAATACGTGCGGTGATGCGAGCCCGCGTTGAGCACGGCGTCGGCACC
>CAJMRJ010000165.1:0-3832 GCA_905215865.1 uncultured bacterium
GGTCCTGGGCGGTGCAATCGCGCTCCAGATGCTCTTTGGGCTGCCCGTGCGCGCGGGCTGCATCATCGTGGCGGCAGCATCGATGGCGATGCTCATGACGAGCTCCTATAAGCGCGCCGAGCGGTGGATCATCGCCTTCGTAGGCGTGGTAGGGCTCTCGTTTTTGGCCGAGCTTGCGCTGGTCAAGGTCGACTGGCCGCAGGCCGCCGCAAGCTGGATCACACCCAGCATGCCCACCAGCTCGGCCGCGATTATCGTAAGTGTCCTAGGAGCGGTCGTTATGCCCCACAACCTCTTCCTGCACTCCGAGGTCATCCAATCCATGCACTTCGAAGGCCAAGGCGAGCAGGTTATCGAAGAACGTCTGCGCTACGAGCTCTTCGACACGCTCTTTTCGATGGGCGTGGGCTGGGCAATCAACTCGGCCATGGTCATCCTAGCCGCAACGACCTTCTTTGTGCACGGCATTGTCGTAGACGACCTCGCCGTCGCAGCGGCCACGCTCTCCCCCATTCTGGGCCCGGCAAGCTCGACCATCTTTGCCGTGGCGTTGCTGTTTGCGGGCCTCTCGAGTAGTGTGACGGCGGGCATGGCGGCGGGCACCATCACCGCGGGCATGTTCGACGAGGAATACGACATCCACGACCGGCATTCCTCGATCGGGGTGGCGGCCTGTTTCGTCGGCGCAGTGACGGCATGCCTGGTCGTCCCAAATCCTTTTGAAGGTCTCATCTGGAGTCAGGCGCTGCTGTCGCTTCAGCTGCCGATTACGGTCTTTGTGCTCATACGACTCACCAGTTCGCCCCGCGTCATGGGCAAATACGCCAACTCGCGCCCGCTCAACGCGCTGCTCGTAGGGATCGGTGCCATCGTGACGATTCTCGATGCCGTGCTGTTGACCGGGATGTAACGAGGCCGCATGCCCACCCAGGCAAACGTCTCGATCTGTAACATCTAGACCCGCTTTTGATGTCTAGATGTTACAGATCGAGATCATTCCGAGGGACAGCTCCGTTTGTCTCAATCTGTAACACGTAGACCCCGTTTTCACTGCTAGATGTTACAGATTGAGATCTTCTGCCGGACGGTTTTGGTTTGTCTCAATCTGTAACAAGTAGACCCAATTTCCGCTTCTAGATGTTACAGATCGAGACATTTCTTCAGCTCCAACCTTTTGTCTCAACCTGTAACACCTAGACCCTTTTTGAGCCGCCACATGTTACAGATCGAGACAAACGGTCGGCCGGACTCACAATAGACAGGATCGGCTACCAGCAGCCGTGATCCCTTGGGGACGGAGAAAAAGGGCCCCGGCCGAGAATTCGACCGGGGCCCTTGGACAGAGCTATATTCGGCTTTCGCCGTGTGCCTGCGAGCTACTCCTCGACGAGCTCAAACTGATCGGGACCGACGCCGCACACCGGGCACACGTAATCCTCGGGCAGCTCGGGCGTGTCGACCTCAACCTCGTAACCACAAACGATGCAAACGAACTTATACGTCTTCTTCTCCTCAGCCATGATGTTCTCCTCTCGAACGCGACTGGTGATGTACTTCGCTTATTAGTATATGTTCTCAATAAAATAATGCAAGTGTTTTTACAACAATTCTAGCCTTGATAGGACGAGGCCTTCGGAGGCGTCTTGCCCTTCAGAACCTTGTGATAGTAGTCGTACGTCAGCGGCGTCTCGTCGCTCAGGCGCTCGGCATCCTCGACCTCGCCGATAAACAGTAGATGCGTGCCCACATCCACAGTGTCAATCAAGCGGCAGCTAAACAGGGCCGCCGCGTGCTCGGGCACATAGGGCATGCCCAGAGCCGTCTCGCGGGTCTCGTATTTGGCAAACTTGTCATAATCGCTGCTGGTGCGGAACCCAAAGTTACCGATGTAGAGCATGTCGGCAGTCTGATCGATCACGGTCAGCGCGAACGCTTTGGCCGATGCGATGACGCCCGAGGTAACGTTATCCTTGTTCACGGCAACCGAAATGCGCGACGGCATGGACGTCACCTGCACCGCCGTGTTGATGACGCAGCCGGCGCGCAGCCCGTCTGCCGCGGCGCTCACCACGTACAGACCGCTCGGCATGGTAAAGAATGCAGTTTTGTCCATAACAATCACTCCCCTAACCCGGGTTGGAACCTCATGGATGTATGTACCCACAAAAAAGGCGGCGCCCATAACGGACGCCGCCCCATACACATATGTGCCAAGATTGCAGGTCAGCCAAGTCCCTCCACCAAGTTGCGGTGGAATAGTTCCTGCTTGTCGGCTATTTGACCTCAAACAGGAACTATTCCACCGCAACTTATACAGAGCGCCTAGCGATTACGCTCCTTGAGGGCGCGGTCGATCTCGCGCTGGACATCGCGCTTGGCCATATCCTCGCGCTTGTCGTAAAGCTTCTTGCCGCGGCCTAGGCCCAGCAGCAGCTTGACGCGACCGTCGGTATTAAAGTAGAGCTCCAGCGGCACCAGGGCATAGCCGCGATTACGTAGTTTACCGTCGAGAAAATCAATCTCCTTGCGGTGCAGCAGCAGACGACGGCGGCGATCAGGGTCGCGGTTCCACACGCCACCATGGCTATAAGGGTGAATATGCAGGCCCACGAGCCAGCACTCGCCGCCACGAATCAGTGCAAAGGTGTCGGTAATCTGGCACGCGCGCTCGCGAATCGACTTGACCTCGGTACCGCTCAGCTCAATGCCGCACTCAAAGGTCTCATCGATAAAGTACTCGTGGTGTGCCGAGCGATTCTTGGAGATGAGCTTGCGCTCGCGCTTACTGGGCATCGCTGGCCTCCTCGGTCCCATCGACGTTTGAGCCCGCGGCGTCGCGCTTTGCCTTGCGCTCGGCATTGAGCTCGGCGTCGCTCTCGCGCACCAGTTTGATAATCGCCGCGCAGGCCTCCTCGCCCACAAGGTCGCGAGCACGCACTGTCAGGCGCGTCGCCTCCTGCTTGTCGCCGTCGCTTGCAGCGTCGGTCGCGCACATAATCAGGCAGATGGCAATCTCGGCCGAAGGCGAGGTCGGCACGCCTTGCAGGGCCAGTTCACCCATCACGTGCTCGTCGCTCTCCTCGGCGGCATCCGAATAGGTGGTATGAATCTTGTTGAGCAGGCGCGTCGTGCGTGCATCGTTGGGCGCTAAGCGCAGTGCTAGACGCGCGCAACCCACGGCGGCCGAGACATTCTCGGTCTCGGGCTCCAAGAAGTACTGGCCCAGGTTGGAATAGGCGCGGGCGGCGCACTTGCCGTCGCTCGCACGCTCCAGTACCGAAAACGAGAGCGATGCCCATTCCTGCTTGTCCTCGAGTGCGCGGAACAGCTCGGCCAGGTCCAAGCGATAGTTGCAGTTCATGGGGTCCCAACGCACAGCCTGCATCAGGGCATTACGAGCGCTCACATAATCCTGCTGGCTAATGTAGGCAAACGCCATGTCAGAATACAGGCGGTCAAACGGCACCTCGACCTGCACGAGCTCGCGCGGATCCTTCTCCACGCGGCGATAGGCCAAGCGCTCAAACTTGCTATCGAAGCTAAAGTATTGGCGCTTCTCCTCCGTCTTGCACTCGGCGTCGATATACTCCTCGGCGAGCTCCACCAGGCGCTCCAACAGCGGCGTCGCCGTAGCCAGGTCGCCCTGCGCCAGATAGTTCTCGGCATACGTGATGTCTTGCAAGCTGATGGGCAAATCCATGGCTACTCCTCGATCTGAGCGAAACACGGCAGGCGCCGTATATACGGTCGATACACAAAACCCGGGTCTCTTGCGAGGCCCGGGCATTCATTTGTGGGTAGCCCGTACCAGATTCGAACTGGTGATCTCCGC
>CAJMRJ010000166.1:0-3812 GCA_905215865.1 uncultured bacterium
AAAAAGGCGCTGAGCCATATGGCCCAGCGCCCAATGGCGGCCATCAGAAGTGGAGCGGAGCCGAGTCAACCCCGCCCCCGCGAGCACCACTTGTTTAGCGAATGTTGTAGAACGCAGACTTGCCGGCGTAGCGCGCGCTGCCCTCGAGCTCGTCCTCGATGCGGATGAGCTGGTTGTACTTGGCAATACGGTCGCTGCGGCACGGGGCGCCCGACTTGATCTGACCGGCGTTAACACCCACGACCAGGTCAGCGATCGTAGAGTCCTCGGTCTCGCCGGAACGGTGGCTCACGATGCAAGCGTAGCCGGCCTCCTTGGCGGTCTCGATGGCCTCGAGCGACTCGGTGAGCGTGCCGATCTGGTTGACCTTGACCAGAATCGCGTTGGCGGCGCCCAGCTCGATGCCCTTCTTGAGGCGCTCGGTGTTGGTGACGAACAGGTCGTCGCCCACCAGCTGCACCTTATTGCCAATGCGCTGGGTGAGCTCAACCCAGCCGTCCCAGTCCTCCTCCGCCATGCCGTCCTCGATGGAGATGATGGGGTAGGTGTCGACGAGCTTCTCCCAGTAATCGACCATCTGGGCGCTCGTGTACTCCACGCCCTCGCCCTTGAGCTCGTACATACCGGTCTCGGCGTTGTAGAACTCGGTGGACGCCGGGTCCATGGCGTACATGAAGTCGACGCCGGGCTTAAAGCCAGCCTTCTCCACGGCCTTGGTAATGTACTCGAACGGCTCGGCATTGGTCTTAAGGTTGGGGGCAAAGCCGCCCTCGTCGCCCACGCCGCCGCCCAGGCCGGCCTCGTGCAGCACGCCCTTGAGGGTGTGATAGACCTCGGCGCACCAGCGCAGGCCCTCGGCAAAGCTCGGAGCACCCACGGGCATGATCATGAACTCCTGGAAGTCCACGTTGTTGTCGGCATGCACGCCACCGTTGAGGATGTTCATCATGGGCGTGGGCAGCAGATGAGCGTTGACGCCGCCCAGGTACTGGTACAGCGACAGGCCCGCCGACTCTGCCGCAGCGCGGGCAACGGCCAGCGACACGCCCAGAATCGCGTTGGCACCGAGCTTGGTCTTGTTGGGGGTACCGTCCGCGGCGATCAGCGCGGCATCGACAGCGCGCTGGTCGAAGGCATCGAGGCCCACGACGGCATCGGCGCACTCGTTGTTGACGTGCTCGACGGCCCGCGAGACGCCCTTGCCCAGGTAGCGACCCTTGTCGCCGTCGCGCAACTCGCATGCCTCAAAGGCGCCGGTCGAAGCGCCCGAAGGCACCATTGCGCGGCCAAAGCTGCCGTCCTCGAGCACGACCTCGACCTCGACGGTGGGATTGCCGCGGCTGTCGAGCACTTCACGACCGTAGACGTCCAAAATATCGCTCATGTTGTCTCCCTCTCACTTGGAAACGTAGTTAATGCAAGCGACTGGCCGACCGTGCACCATCGGTGCGCCTCCGTAAGTTAGCCATGTCGCACTTTTTGCATTATGCCCCAAGTTAGCCGAGGGATTCACTTGTTTTTCGAAAAATTTAGCGGGAACGATGAGGCATATCAGCCCGTCGTTCCCGCAGTTTTACTCCTCCGCCTTTGCGGCATCCCAGAGGTCGTTGAGGCCGTGGGTCGAAAGCTCAGCCAGATCTACATGAGCGTTGGCCGCCATCTGCTCCATCGCGGCCCAACGGCGGCGGAACTTTGCCGTGCTGGCACGAAGGGCACTCTCGGCGTCGATTCCCTCCTTGCGCGCAACGTTGACCAGGGCAAAGAGCAGGTCGCCAAACTCCATCTCGCGCTCGGGCGAGCCGGGAGCCTCGGCCTCAAACTCGGCACGCTCCTCGGCGACCTCGTCCCACACGTCCTGGACCGTCTCCCACTCAAAGCCCACGGCCGCTGCCTTGCGCGACACCTTCTGGGCCTGCATCAGCGCCGGCAGATGCGTGGGCACACCGTCGAGCAGGCCCTCGGGCGCAGCCTCGCCTGCCGCCACGGCCTTGTCCTTGGCAGCCCTCTCGGCAAGCTTAACCTCGTCCCAAATCTTGAGTACCTCGTCGGAGCTGTCGGCATCCACATCGCCAAACACGTGCGGATGACGGCGAATGAGTTTGGCGTCGATATCGCGCGCCACGTCGGCCAGCGTAAACTCGCCGGCATCCGCCGCGATCTGCGCATGCAGCACGACCTGCATGAGCACGTCGCCCAGCTCCTCGCGTAGGTGAACCGCGTCGTCCGCCTCGATGCAGTCGAGTGCCTCGTAGGCCTCCTCGATCATGTTCTTGCCAATGCTGCGGTGCGTCTGCTCGCGGTCCCACGGGCAGCCATCGGGCTGACGCAGGCGCCAGATGGTCTGCACCAGATGCTGTAGCTCGGCCGACGCGTCTACCAACGTGGACAGGTCGCGCGAACCCTCGGCATTTTGCTGAGCCATATGCTCGGCCATGGTTAGTCCTCCTCCATGATCACGTGGCGGAACGCGCCGTTCTCGTAGATACCGTAGCCGTGCGTGCCGTCCTTGGGAATGCTCACGCTGCCGGGGTTGAAGAGCCACAGGCCCGGGTGCGCGGCGCTTTCCTCGTTAACCTTGATGTGCGTGTGGCCGTAGACGAGCGCGGAGCCCTCGGGCAGCGCGGGCGCGTGGTCGACGCTGTTGTGCATGCCGGCGCCAAAGACGTGGCCGTGCGTCAGGAACAGTTCACGACCGGTCTCGTCGAACAGCGTGGCGTAGTCGGCCATGACGGGGAAGTCGAGCACCATCTGGTCGACCTCGGCGTCGCAGTTGCCGCGCACCGCGATGATGCGGTCGGCCAGGGCGTTGAGCAGCGGAATCACACGCTTGGGGGCATAGTCGCGCGGCAGGTCGTTGCGCGGGCCGTGGTAGAGCAGGTCGCCCAGCAGCACGATGCGGTCGGGCTGCTCGGACTCGATGGCGGCGCAGAGGCGCTCGGTCCAGTATGCCGAGCCGTGAATGTCGGAAGCGATAAGGTATTTCATGGTGGTCCTTTCGGTGGGGTTAATTGAATTGGCGCGGCGCGTCACTCGCCCGCATCACTCAAATCGCAACGCCGCGCTCTGAGCCGCCTGCATCACGCGTTGGAGCGGCACGTTGTGCTCACGGGCAAGACGGGCGCAATCCTCGTACTCGGGAGCCGCGCGCTCGCTGCCGTCGGGCAGAGTCGCCACCTTAACGGATATCTCGCCCCAAGGCGTCGCCACCTGCTCAAAGCGGCGCGGCAAGCAGACGCGCTCCATCACCTGGCGCCGGATACCGTTGGTCGTGGTCTCCAAAAAGATAATCGTCTGCAGGCGCTCGATATCCTCATGGGTGCAGATTACCTGCAGCTGCCAGCCGGGGCGACCTTTTTTGCAGTAGAGGGGCAGCCAGTGCACCTCGCGGGCGCCCGCCTCGCGAAGGCGGTCGGCGGCATAGGCGAGTACCTCGGGCGACGCGTCGTCGATGTCGCATTCCAGCTTGACGATGGTTTCGGGCGCATCGGTCTCGCGAGACAGCGGGGATTTGCTATCGCATGGCATACGGTCCGGATCCTTTCCGCACGGGCTCGTTTTATTCACCCAAACGCTAGCACATCGGACGTGGCACAGGCGCGACTTTCGTCCGTCGCCGCCCTCGCCCCAATCCAAACATGTACATCAGCCTCCAAACATGTCATTATTTGCAGCTTTTGGAGGCTGACGTACATGTTTTGAGAGCGCAAGCGAGGCCGCGCCGCGCAGCCTTTCCGATCGATTTCGGCACCCCGCGCGTACGACGCGCCGAGGCTGCGCCATTACAATGGAGCGGATTCGCTTGACGCAAAGGA
>CAJMRJ010000167.1:0-3775 GCA_905215865.1 uncultured bacterium
ACTGCGGGAATGGCCTATTTGCTCAATGTGTTCGGTTGAGATCGGAAATCAACCCTAACTACCAAAGGCGGCAAAACTTGGGTGCAATATCGCAGATACGGCAGGGCCTAAAGCACCCTCGCAGGAAACGCACTGAACCCGTCTCGCGTCATCGGAGCTAATCAGGCCACAGGAGCAGCCCGCATACACCACACAGCCACCAGCCCCTTTGAAGCGCAAAGGTCTTTCCATCCGGCTGCAATCCGACGACATAAAAACAGCGAAGCCGTCAATTCAACTGCCGCTCTTGGACTAAAGTATCAGGGAGGCGGAGACCACAGACTGTCCGTACGTCACAGGGTAACGACCGAAATCCGGCGAAAGTTGCAGCATGGGAACCATACAACCGCCTTCACGCCCCGAATGCCTGTACATCATTGGCAACGGATTCGACCTGCACTACGGAATAAAAAGTTCTTACCTAGACTATCTAGCGTACCTAAACGAGCACGACAGCGCCCTCTCAGGCCTGCTCGAGGAGGTCTGCCCAGGCGACATCTGGAAGAACTTCGAGAGCGCACTCGGGGCGCTTGCCCCGGGCTCGCTCTTCACGAACACATTCAATCTGATCATTCCCGATAGCGATTCCGAGTATGAATGGGAGCAGCGAAGCGCATCGTGGAACTATCATCTCCAAGCCATGGAAAAAACTCAACCCGAAAAGGATTCGGGCACCTTCAGCGCTTGGGTAAGCAAAATCGATACCGCCGACCGTGCCCACGATGACGGGTTAATCGAGAACACAAGCGATGCCGTGTATCTAACGTTCAACTACACGAAAATCCTCGAGGATCGACTAGGTATCGATCAAGAGAGGATACTGCACATCCACGGCACCGCGGGGGAATCCGATCTTGTTTTCGTACACTCTCCGGTCAGCTGCGGCGCAAGCTCATCCTGGCCACAGAGAAGCCCGCCCGCCTCCTCATCTTTCTTCACAGGGAGTGATTCGATGCGCTCTCATCCGTTCGAGAAATAATTGTCTCAGGTCTCAGGTCTCAGCTGCTCAGCAGTCGACCTGCCTTACATCAAAGCCATCGTGAATATAGCGCTCCATGCCGTCTAGACGGAGTTCTCGCAATTCCCGAACGCCGTAAGCGGGAATACCTATGTAGACAATGTTCGAATCGCTCCATATCCCTAAGAGGTGCCGGGCAATCGCCGAAAACGCTTGGCCGTTACGCTTGGACAATGGCGGTCCGACGCCCTTCTCGATATCGGAGTCACTCCAATGCTTCCATGATCTTCTCATTCCGCGCTATGATTGCGCGAGATATGACCAGGATGAACAGGAGGTGTCCCGTCGCACGCGATCGTCCGTGAAGCCGCGAAGCAATACGCATAGGCCATAGCAAGCACGGCCGAAAGCAAAAATGCAGAGACCACGATTATAACGGCAGCCACCATTCCCTCTCTCAAGTTACAGCGCAGTGCGTAATGTCACGGATAGTCCCCGCCCAACGGGGCCTCTCCACAGGCGTTTCGGAACCCGCCCCCATCCCCGATTCCCACGCAGATTCCCACGCAGCTGCCGTGTTCACCGCCGAAACGGTGACCCCGAGCTCCCCCGCGACGCGGCAGACCCTCGGCTACCCTGCGCCTCACCCCTGCTCGCACCTCCGACGGCACGGGCAGGGGCATCGAGGGCGAGTCAAGGATGAACCCCCTTGTATAGCTGCACCCGAGGCGCTTCCCTGTCGCCCTCCAGTGCCGGGGTTCCCCTCCATCACGAAGAGGTAATCCCCGTCCGGCCTCGCCGTCTCTGCAACGCCAAGCCTCCCGAGCGACTCGAGGAGGGCAGGCTCGTCCTGGGAGAGTTGACAATACTATAGAGACACGTCCCAAATTGACTAAAGGGTGATATGGGTTAGACGCCGGGCAATATCCCATTTCTCAAAAGAAGAGGGGCACCCGTCGCTAAAGCTCGGGTACCCCTCTCGGATCATTTGCGATCTGTCAGCACGTGACTCGGATCGCTATTAGCGCAACCTTTACGCAGCGAGGCGCTTGAGGACGTCGATGAGCAGCTCGTAGAAGCGCTCGGCAGAAGCGAGCTCCATGCTCTCGTCCGGGGTGTGGACATCGGAGAGCGTCGGGCCCACGGCGATAGCGTCCAGGCCGTGCAGGGCCTCGGCAAACAGGCCGCACTCAAGGCCGGCGTGAATGGACTCGATACGCAGCTCGGAGCCAAAGAGCTCGCGATAGCTCTCGACAAAGACGTCGCGGACCGGCGAATGCTCGGCATAGCTCCAGCCGGGATACTCGAACTCAAACTTGGCGTCGAAGCCCAGGACATCGGCAAGCGTCTGCAGGCGGTCCTTGAACTCGTTCTGCAGCGAGGTGATCGAGGAGCGCGGGGACAGCATGATCTTGACCTGGTCGTCAGAGGTGGCAACCACACCGATGTTGGAGGAAACCTCGACGGAGCCGTCAGTGGCGACGTTGCGGCGGATCACACCGTTGGGGGCAAGACGCAGAGCGCGAATAAGGGCAAGTGCGGACTTTTCGTCCATGGCCTCGACCTCAGTGTTGTCGGCAATCTCAACCGTGCAGGTAAAGCCGGGGTCGAAGACCTCGAGCTCGGCGGTGACGTCGGCGATGATGCCCTTTGCGATCTGGGTCGCGGCCTCGGCGGCAGCGTGGTCGGCGTAAACCAGAACAGCCTTGCACTCACGGTTGATGGCGTTGTCCTTGGTGCCGCCGTTAAAGCTAACGATGGCGGGCTCGCCGGCAACCATCAGGCGGTCGATGATGCGGGCCATGATGAGGTTGCCGTTGCCGCGCTCCAGGTGGATGTCGGCGCCGGAGTGACCACCCAGCAGGCCGGAGATCTCGAGCGTAAGGGTGCTGCCGGCCTTGTGCTCGCGCACGATCGGGCAGGTGTAGGTAACGACGACACCGCCGGCGCAGCTGACGGTGGCCACGCCCTCCTCCTCGGAATCGAGGTTGATCATGGTGCGGGCGCTAATCTGGGACTTATCGAGCGTCTCGGCGCCGACCAGGCCGGTCTCCTCGTCGGTGGTGAACACGCACTCGAGGGCCGGATGGGCAATCGAATCGTCGTTGAGCACGGTGAGCATCAGAGCGACAGCAATGCCGTTGTCGGCGCCCAGGGTGGTGCCGTTAGCGGTGAGGACGCCGTCCTTGACGACCAGGTCGATACCATCGGTCGTAAAGTCGTGCTCAACGGAGCCCAGCTTGTCGCACACCATGTCGATGTGGCCCTGCAGCATCACGGTCGGGGCATTCTCGGCGCCGGCAGATGCGGGCTTACGAATGATGACGTTGTAGACCTCGTCCTGATACACATCGAGACCGCGCTCCTTGGCAAACGCAACCAGAAAATCGCTGATGCCCTTCTCGTTGCCAGACCCACGGGGGATCGCGCTGATCTCCTCAAAGAAATGGAACAGCTGGGCGGGCTCGTAGCCGGTAATCTTGTAGTCCATGGTGCCTCCTTGGCGCAACTGGTTAGACAGTAAGACATGCGCCTTGTATATTCCCAGACTTTACGTGCATAAACCAGTCGAAAACGCCGAGCGCCCTCGCATCATCGGCTAACGGTGGACCGCATAGCGTAACGGTCACAACTTCGCAGTTCTACAAATCGAGGCGCCCTTGCCAGAGCGCCTCGATTGCGCGTATCAAATTGTCGCCACGCCCTACAGCGCGCCGGAACCGGCTTGCATCATGCCGCCGGGGCCCGAGGTCACGCCGCCGCTCACGGGCGCGGCGT
>CAJMRJ010000168.1:0-3763 GCA_905215865.1 uncultured bacterium
TCGCACGGTAATCGTGCTTGACGACCACGACGCGCTCGATCACGTCGCGCACGTAGCCCATGTCAACGAACTCGGCGAGCGGCACGCGGCCGGCACCCGTCAGCTCAACATACGAATCGAGCGCCAAAAAGGCCGAGAGCACGTCAGAGAAGCCAAAGCGGCCGTAGATGCTGCCGCCCACCGTGGCGGTGTTGCGCAACTGAACGCCCACGATATCGTGGACGGCAAACTCAAAGACATTGTTGACAAGCGCGTTGAGCTCGGCATGACGCTCGAGCTGGCGCAGGGTGCACATGGCGCCGATGCGAAACTCGGTTTCGGTCTCCTCGATCTGATCGAGTCCACAGGCCGAAAGGTCAATCGCCGTCGCCACGCGACGCGAACCCAGGCGCATCCAGATGCCACCGCCCACAATCTTGTTGTTGCGGTTCTTCTGCAAGAGCTCATAGGCTTCGGCCGCGTTTCCAACACGGACGTAGGTACCGAACTTGAGCACGTTCTCCCCCATCTCTTCACTTGTCCAGTACTTTTAAGTGTACCAAACGAGGGGCCGCACACCGTTTTAGGACAAAATCCACCCACCCATCCATAACTTGCGGTGAAATACGGACTGATTAGCCGTTCTGGGACGCTAAACAGTCCGTATTTCACCGCAAGTTATGAAGAGTCCTCCGGGATAGAAAAGGCTCCCAGCCGGATAGCTGGGAGCCTCATCACATGCTATATCGAGCGAGGATTTAGCAGACGCCCTGGGCGAGCATGGCGTCGGCGACCTTCAGGAAGCCGGCGATGTTGGCGCCCATGACGAAGTTGCCCTCCTGGCCATACTCCTTGGCGGTGTCGTCCACGTTGTGGAACATGCCGCGCATGAGCTGCTCGAGCTTGCCGTCGACCTCCTCGAAGGTCCAGGACAGGTGCTCGGCGTTCTGGCTCATCTCCAGGCCGGACACGAGCACGCCGCCGGCGTTGGCAGCCTTACCGGGCATAAAGGCGACGCCGTTCTCCTGGAAGTAGGTCGTGGCCTCGATGGTCGTGGGCATGTTCGCGCCCTCGCCGACCACCTTGCAGCCGTTGGCGACGAGCGCCTGGGCGTCCTCGAGCAGCAGCGTGTTCTCGCGAGCGCAGGGCAGCGCGATATCGCAGGGAAGCTGCCACACGCCGCGACCGTCGCCCTCGTGCCACACGGCGTTGGGTTTCTCGTCAACGTACATGGCGAGCGTGACGCCCTTGTCGTGGCCGGAGCGCTTCTTGTTGTAGACATGCTCGAGCACGGTGTAGTCGATGCCGTCGGGATCCTCGACCCAGCCATGGGTGTCGGAGCAGGCCAGCACCTTGCCGCCGAGCTGGGAGACCTTCTGAACCGCGTAGATGGCGACGTTACCGGAGCCGTGAACGACGACGTTCTTGCCCTCGAAGGAGTCGCCGCGGCTCTTGAGGTACTCGTCCACAAAGTAGGCCAGGCCGTAGCCGGTTGCCTCGGTACGGGCGAGCGAGCCGCCAAAGGAGAGGCCCTTGCCGGTGAGGACGCCGGTCCACTCGTTGGTCAGGCGCTTGTACTGGCCGAACAGGTAGGCGACCTCGCGGCCGCCAACGCCCAGGTCACCGGCGGGAACGTCGGTGTTGGGGCCAATGTGGCGATAGAGCTCGGTCATGAAGGACTGGCAGAAGTGCATGATCTCGTTGTTGGACTTGCCCTTGGGGTCAAAGTCGGAGCCGCCCTTGCCGCCGCCCATGGGAAGGGTGGTCAGGCTGTTCTTGAGAATCTGCTCCAGGCCCAGGAACTTGAGCATGCCCAGGGTGACCGTCGGGTTAAAGCGCAGGCCGCCCTTGTAGGGTCCAATGGCAGAGTTGAACTCGACGCGGTAGCCGCGGTTGACCTGGACCTTGCCCTGGTCGTCGACCCAGGGGACACGGAACATAACGATGCGCTCGGGCTCGACGAGGCGCTCAAGCAGGGCGGCCTCCTCGTACTCGGGATGGGCGTCGAGCGCCGGCTGGATGGTGCCGAGGATCTCGGTCGCGGCCTGGATGAACTCAGGCTGCTCGGGATAGCGGGCCTTGAGCTCGTCGAGAACTTTCTGCGTGTAGCTCATGCTTCCTCCAATTGATGGAAAAGAAAGGTGTCGTTCGCGGCGTACCATGCGCCGCGAGCTTTATCGAGTATGGATAATATCGCACTGTTGCAGCAAAGTTTCGCATAAGCCGACGAGCAGATGTTTCGTTTTGATTACGATGCAGGTAGAAGCGTTTTTGAGTGCCTGACGTGCAAAACCTGTGTTTCAAACCTGTTTCGTCCACGTGTTCCAAACCACCACAAAGGTGCCTGTCCCCAATGTGGTGGTGTTGGTGGTTAGAGGACGAGCTGATGGTAGTCGGCGGGGGTTATGCGGCCTTCGGTGGCAGCGCGGAAGGCGGCGAGGGCATCGCCGGAGAACGGCATGGCCCAGCAAAGCCCACAGCCGGCAGTAATGGAGCCCGGCAATGGCATGATGCGCCCAGGCACACCGGCGGCAAGACACAGCTGCTCGCATTCCATCACATCGAAGGTGCTGTCAAATGACACGATAATCTTGCGTTCATGGTCGAGGGCATCACCGGACGGACCCTCGCGGTGTGCCTCACGATACGCCGCGGCGGCCGCTTCCTCTTCCGCAGTATGTCCACAGCTACCGCAGCCGCAAGTACAAGGCTCGGACCCATCGCAAGTGCAAGGTTCTCCCGTGTCGGGACAAATATCGTGAGACATGGCAACTCCAATCGTCTAGGCGAGTAACTCGGCCGCCGCAAACTCCTCGGGTGTATTGACGTTTTCGAAGCAGAGCGTCGAACCCGCGGACTTAACGATCTGCGGCTCATCCATATAACCAGCTTGAACGCGATTGATCAGGCAGCGAATCCGCTGGCGGTCGCAGGCGAGCAGCTCTTGGGCAACCGGCGCACACGCGTCACGGCGCCAGACGGCGCAAAGCGGCTCAATCCCCCGCTCCTCGCGCGGCACGCACACGTCGAGCGCCTCGACCTCAGCACGATCGGCAAGCGCGCCGATGAGTTCCGGCGAGACAAACGGCATATCGCAGGCGACGATGGCAACAAGCGGTAGCCGAGCCGCAGCCAGCGAGCTCGCAATGCCGCGCATGGCGCCTGCCGACCCTTCAAGGTCCGCTACCACGCGAGGCACAAGACCGCCAAACGCGTGCTCTTCAAGATAGGCAAGCTCGCTGGGACGCGAAGTCGTCACGACCAACTCGCCAGCAACTGGCGCCAGCCGACCCAGCACGCGCTCGATGAGCGGCTCGCCGCAAAACGCCATGCGCGCCTTATCGCAGCCCATGCGCGACGACAACCCGCCCGCCTGGACGACACAAGAAAGATCGGCCCGTCTTACGGTAGTCATACGGCAAACCACCCCCATCGGCATGCTCAAAACCCGGCACACGAAGCCAAATGCCGTCGCCGATAAAGCCGGCGGCACGGCAAACCCATGCAAAAACAAAACAGCGCCTTTGCGGCACGCAGCAAGACCGCGAGCACAAAAGCGCTGGTAGCGTGTGGCGGGAACGTATGTGAATCGAACACATCCAAGACGTTTTGCACGCCTCGCAACGGTTTTGAGGACCGCGGAGCCCACCGGAGCCCATCCGTTCCCAAGTGCGCCGGTATTTTACCAAACCGAAACGGCTCCATCCCAAAAAGACGAGCAAGAAGTTGCGGTGGAATAGTTCCTGTTTTTGCTGCCAAAGCCCCCAACTAGGAACTATTTCAC
>CAJMRJ010000169.1:0-3761 GCA_905215865.1 uncultured bacterium
AGCGGGTGGTTTAAAGCTGGCCGCTGCGCGGCCAGCAGACTAAAGTCTTGAAAAATAAAGGGATAAGGCCATGCGGCCCTATCCCTTTTCGCTAACTAAAGCAGCTTGCGCGCTATTCGCGGCACAGATGCACGGCGAAGCCGGCGAACTCGCGCTTAAAGTACACGAGCTTGGTGCCGCCATCGGGCAGCAGCACGCGCGACTCCTCGTTGACCTCGAGCCCGCGCTCGGCAAACCACTTCTCGGCCGCATCGATGTCGTTGACGGCAAAGCCAATGTGGCCCTTGGTGCCACGACCGTTCTGCTTCATGACCTCGACCAGCGAATCGTTAAAGTACGAAACCGGGGTCTCGATAACGGGCAGGCCCATCATCGTCGAGAACAGCTCCGCAATCTCCAAGGCGTCTGCCGGGTCGGCGGCGTTAATGCCCACATGGGCAACGCGCATACCAAAGACCTCTACCGGACTGGCGTTCTGCTCACTCATGAAGTCAGCGCCTACTGTGCCATGACGTCGAGAACGGCCTTCTCGGCAGCGACGCGGTTCATGCCGGTCATGAAGGGCACGCCGCTCACGTACGGGCAGGTGAGGCCCTCGGGGGCAACGGTGGTGGCGATCAGCAGGTCGGCGCCCTCGTCGCAAACGTCCTTGGCCTCGGAGATGGCGCACTGCACGATCTCGTACTTGTCGGCGTAACCGTTGGCGTCGAGCAGGGTAGCGACCTTCTGGGCAACGAGCGTGGAAGTAGCAGCGCCAGCACCGCAAGCCAAAACGATCTTCTTCATAGGTAATGTCTCCCTTCGTGGTTTACTTTAGGTAAGTGTACCGCAGCGAGCGATGGCACTCAGCCTCGATGAGCTTTTATGCCAGTTTGCTTGCGCGCTGCGTATAATACATCTAGTACGTGTTGTCATACCGCTCGCTTTATGAGCGACTAAGGACCCCAATATGCCCGATTCCCGCACCCTCTGGACCGCCGTCGTCATCATCTGTATCGCCGTGTCGGTGTTCTTTAGCGTCAAAAAACGCACCACGTTTAAGCGCCTGCAGCAGATTATGGCTGCCAAGCAGTGGGACGAGTTCGATCGCTTGCTCGATGGCAAACTCACCAGCATGCTGTACCCGCGCTATAACCGCGACTACCTGCGCCTGAACTCCTATCTGCTGCGCGAGGACCACAAGCGCGCCGACGAGATGTTCGATTTGCTGCTGGGACTCAATCTGCCCAAGATGCAGCGCGTCGACCTGGTGATTAAGGCCTTTAACTACTACGTTGGCCAGGAGGACCGCAAAAAATCCAAGGAGCTCCTGCACGAGATCAAGGGCTTTGAGGGCGGTCAGGCCGAGGCAGTCGCGCACGAATGCCAACTGATGTACGACACGATGATCTTGAAGCGCCACAACGACATTCCCGAGCTGGAGCGCATGCTCAAGGAGGCCGGTGACGACAAGGTCAAGAGCTGCCGTCTGGAATACCTGCTGGCCCTGCAGTACAAGAACAAGGGCGACGAAGCCAAGTTCCAGGAGTTCCTGGAGAAGTCGGGCCAACACTCGATGGCCGTCAACGCGTAACGGACGGCTTGTGCTAGACTTCTAGTCTCACGGGGGCGTGGCGGAATTGGCATACGCAGGAGACTTAAAATCTCTCGCCGCAAGGATTGTGGGTTCGAGTCCCACCGCCCCTACCACGTATTGTTTACGAGCCCGTGTTCCCCAGGGATACGGGCTCGTTTCTTTTGGACGCCGATGGGGCTTTAAGTTGCGGTGGAATAGTTCCTGTTTTGGCCGTTTACCGGCCCATTTAAGAACTATTTCACCGCAACTTATTTAGAGGGTACTGAGCTCTGGGGTCCAGCCGATGGTGGGGGCGGCGCCGTCGAGAGTCTCGTTGATGGTGGCGGCCATGCCGGCGAGTAGGCTGTTCTCGCTTACGGTGAGCGTGTCGTAGTTGCCAGCGCGCATGAGCTCGCGAATTACCACAGCACCGGCCAAGATAACGCCCGCGCGCTTGGACTGCACGCCCGGCAGCGCGGCGATGCCCTCCACGTCCAGCGTGGACATACGCCCGATGGCAGCCGAGACCTGCTCCAGCGAAAGCTCGCGCAGGTGTACAAAGCTCGAATCATACGGTTCCAGCTCGTGAACCAGAGCCACCAGCGTAGTCACCGTGCCGCCCACTGCGACCAAGCGTTCGGCGCGCTCAAAGTCGCTGGGCAGGCCCTCAAAATAGGCGGCGAACTGCTCGCCCGCCCAGTTGGCAGCGGCAGCAAGTTCGCCGTCCGCAGGCGGCAACACCGAGAAAAACCGCTCGGTCACGCGGCGACAACCGATGTCCAGCGAGCGCGTTCCCTCCAGCGCAAAGACGCCGCGCTCCGGCGCATAGACGCCCGTCGCGAGCTCCGTGGATCCGCCACCCGAATCGGCAACAATGATACGCTCGCCAGCAAAGTCGTGTGCCACGCCAAAAAACGTCAGGCGCGCCTCGACCTCGCCCGGAATCACCTGTGGCTCAAGCCCCAGATCGCACAGGCCGTCCAGCAGCAGCGCGGCATTGGACGCATCGCGCGCGGCACTCGTGCACGTGGTGCAGATGCACACGGCCCCAAAGGCATGCGCCTCGTCCACAAACATGCGACACGCGGCGAGCACACGCTCGACAGCCGCCTCGCAAAAGCGACCTGTCGCGTCGACGCCCTCGCCCAGGTCGGTAATCTCGGTATGCTTGGACGATTCCACGATCGCCCCGCCCTCGACCTGGGCCAACACCAGTCGCGACGACACCGTTCCCAGGTCGATCGCCGCCACCTTATAGCGTTTGCAATTTGTCATTGCGGGCTCCCCTCCGGGCGTTATTTGCCGTTGGACACGACCGTCTGGCCCTCGACACCGTTAAACCCAAACAGCATGTCGAGCGCCTGAATGTACCACGGCGCGTCCTTACCGACTTCTTCGATTTCCTTGGCAACTTCGCTGGCCTTCTTGGCGTTCGAGGACTTTTTGCTCGACGACGAGTCCGAATCGTCATCCAGACCCAGCACGTCAATCTTGGTCTCGCCGGGCATCACCAGGCCCAGGTCCTCGGACGCCGCATCCTTAATGCCCTCCTCCGAGAGCAGCTTGTCGACGCTTTTTTGCAGCTCGTCGTTGTACTGCTGGCGAATCTCGACCTGCTTGGCCAAGATATCGCTCGAGCGTTTGGCAACGTAGAGGTCGCGCACGGGAAAGTATAGGCTCACGAGCACCAAGGCGACGACAATACCGATAAACAGCCCACGCTGGGGCCCATGGGTAAAGTCGTAAATCGCCTTGACCATTGCGTTGTCATTGGCGTAGTGCATAAAGTCCGAGCCGGAAAGACGACTTGAGGAACGGCGCGGCTTGTCGGACGCCTGGGTCGAAGGGCGCGACGCATGCTTGGAACGCGATGGGCGCACCGGACTATCCGAGGAACTATTTGGCTGAGCATTGGGATGCGAAGTCACCGGCGAGCTATACCTGGAGCGATCAGCACCAGCATAACCAGACCCGCCAAGCTGCGCGGTACGCGCACGACGAGACGACGGCTCATGCGAACCGGCGGAATAGTACCTGTTGTCGTAAATCTGATCCATGTGCGCCTTGTGCGGTTGAGGTTTGTTTGCGCTAAGTCCTTTAGTTATAGCACGAGCGCCCGCACCGCCTTCGCCAAAGCAGACGTTGCACTCCGGATCCAAAATGCCCTCTCGCTTTAGCTGTTCCACAGACTCTTCCCGTTCTTCCA
>CAJMRJ010000170.1:0-3741 GCA_905215865.1 uncultured bacterium
CGGTTCCTTTCTCTTACTGCGCTCTAGTATAGTCGCGGTGGTGTCCATTCGTGTTTTTGAACAGGTTGTTCAATAATTTCGGCGGGCGGCTGTAATTTGTCGGTAAACGTGCGGTATCCTGTTGAAGTTTTGTGACCCCCCGATGCCGCTTGCGCGGTACCAAGGAGTTTCTACCCATGGATGTCGCTGCGTTTTTGCTGGCTCTTGTGCCGATCATCTGGCTCGTCGTGATGCTGCTGTGCTTTAAATGGCCGGCTTGGAAGGCCGCCATTGGCTCGTTCGCCCTTTCGTGCGTGCTCGCCTTTGCGTGGTGGCATTTGCCGGCGGCGCAGATAGCCACGGCCTCGCTTGAGGGCTTTTTGATGGCCCTGTGGCCCATCGTGCTCGTGATTATCGCCGCGGTGTTCACGTATAACCTGTGTGTGCGCACGGGCGCCATGGACGTGATTGGCAGCATGATTACCTCCATCAGCAGCGACCGCCGTCTGTTGGCGCTGCTCGTGGCCTGGTGCTTCGGTGGCTTTATGGAGGGCATGGCCGGCTTTGGTACCGCCGTTGCCATTCCCGCCGGCATGCTCGCGGGCCTTGGTTTTGAGGCCGTGCCTGCCGTGCTGATCTGCCTGCTGGCCAACGGTGTGCCCACGCCCTACGGCTCTATCGGCATTCCCACGGTGTCCGTTGCCGACCTGGTGGGCCTGGATTCCCTGCATCTGGCGACCGTTCAGCTGGTGCAGCTTGCGCCCTTCTTTGTGGCGATGCCGCTGCTTATTGTGCTGGTTGCGGGTCGTGTTGCCGATGACCAGGGCAATGTTGCGAGCGTGAGCGAGCGCCTGCACGGCGTAGCCGGCGTGGCACTGCTTTCCGGCGTGTCCTTTGTAGGTGCGGCCCTGGTCGTTGCCATGTTTGTGGGTCCCGAACTGGCCGTAGTCGTGGGTTCCATCGTGTCGCTCGCGCTGACCGCCGCGCTTGCCATGCGCGCCGAGAAGTCCGGTCACCTGGACGCGCGCTTCCATATGAATATCGAGGCCGGCGAACAGCTCACCGTTAAGTCGGCGCTTTCTGCCTGGTCGTGCTTCATCCTGATTTTTGTGCTGCTGCTGGGTACCTCCAACCTGGTTCCCGTCGTGCACGCCGCGCTCGCGCCGTTTGCGAGCCACGTGCAGGTGTATTACGGCGAGAACCCCGGTACGCTTACGTTTTCGTGGATCAACACACCGGGTGTTTGGATCTTCCTGGCCGCGTTTATCGGCGGTGCGATTCAGGGCGCTTCGCCGCGTCTGATGGGCGAGGTGCTGGCCGCGACTGTCAAGCAGATGATGCCGACGGTAATCACGATGCTTTCGGTGCTGGGCTGCGCCAAGGTGATGGGCTATGCGGGCATGATCTCGTCGATCAGTGCGTTTTGCATTGCCGTCGCCGGTGGTCTGTACCCGATTCTGGCCCCGTGGATCGGTGCCGTCGGTGCGTTCGTGACCGGTTCGGGCACGTCCTCGGGCATGCTGTTTGGTCCCATCCAGAGCCAGGCGGCTACGGCACTGGGCGTGAGTGACTACTGGATGGTTGCGCTGAACGCCCTGGGTGTCGCCGCCGGCAAGATGATCTCGCCGCAGACCCTCGCCATTGGTCTTGCCGCCGTGCACGTGCGCGGTAAGGATGCTGAACTCCTGGGCGCAGTGCTGCCCTACGCCGCCGGCATGCTGGTCCTCATGAGCGCCATCGCCATGTTCGGCCAAGGCCTGCCGTTATAGTCGGCACTTTGGGACGTTCCTTATGTGCCGGCATTTTAGGAACGTCCCTAAGTGCCGGCATCTGGGGACGCTCCTTGGCTGTTGCCTGTTCAAGAGTGTCCCCAGCGACTAGTCGTTTAAGAACGTCCCCAATGACTAGGCCGCTTGCGTGCGATTTTTGACCGTTGAGCGGGCGCTTCGCCGTTGCCGCAAAAACGTTTTTGCATATCGGGTACAACGGGCTTTACGTGAGTAAAGTGCGCGCCGCGTCCACGTGTCGCGCTTTTAAAGGAGGCTCCATGCCTGGTGTTACCCCTGCAGAAGTTCTGTCCAACTTTGGTATTACGCTGGTCGAAGACCTCGCCGAGAACCAACCCCGCCTGCTGGTCGACCTGCCGGCAGCCGAACTCGTCGAGCACGCCATCCGCCGCAACGAAGGTCGCATGGCCTCCAACGGCGCACTCGTGATCGAGACGGGGGAGCGTACCGGACGTTCGCCCAACGATCGCTTTATCGTCGATACGCCCGACGTGCACGACAAGATTGCCTGGGGCGCTGTCAACCGCCCACTGTCCGTCGAGAGCTACGAGGCCATCAAATCCGGCATCGTCGACTATCTCAACGAGCGTGATGTGTTCGTCACCCGCGGCATGGCCGGTGCCGACCGCAACCATACACGTCGCCTGCTCGTCGCCTGCGAGCGTGCCAGCCAGGCGCTCTTTATTAAGCAGATGCTCGCCCGCCCGCTTGCCCGCGAAATCGCACGCACCGGCGAGCCGGACTTCTGCGTCCTCGCCGCGCCGGGCTATCAGTGCGATCCTGCCATCAAGGGGCTCAACTCCAGCGCCGCGGTGGTCATCAATTTCCAGGAGCGCGTGATTCTGGTCGCTGGCACCGGCTACTCCGGCGAGATCAAAAAGTCCATCTTCAGCGTTATGAATTATCTGCTGCCCGTCGAGGACGACGTTCTGCCCATGCATTGCTCGGCCAGTATGGACCCCGTCACGCATGAGACCGCCGTGTTCTTTGGCCTGTCCGGCACCGGCAAGACCACGCTTTCGGCCAACCCCACGCGCCTACTGATCGGCGACGACGAGCACGGCTGGTCCGACATGGGCATCTTTAACGTCGAGGGCGGCTGCTACGCCAAGTGCGAGGGCCTGGACGCGTTCCACGAGCCCGAGATCTTCAACGCCGTTCGCTTTGGCGCCATATGTGAAAACGTGGTACTCGATGAGAATCGCAAGCCTAACTACGACGACGTCTCGATCACGCACAATACGCGCGTGGCCTACCCTGTCGAGCATATCCCCAACGCGTGGACCAAGGGCATGGGCACCACTCCGAGCGTCGTGCTGTTCCTGACCTGCGATGCCTTTGGCGTGTTGCCGCCCATCTCACGCCTGACGGCCGATGCCGCCATGTACCACTTTGTGACGGGCTTTACGGCCAAGATCCCCGGCACCGAGGTCGGCGTCACCGAGCCCACGCCCACGTTCTCCTCGCTGTTTGGCGAGCCGTTTATGCCGCTCGACCCCATGGTCTACGCTAAGATGCTCGGCGAGCGCATCGCCGACGGCCGTACGCGCGTCTACCTGGTCAACACCGGCTGGATTGGCGGCGGCTACGGCGTGGGTCATCGCATCGAGCTTGCCTACACGCGCTCACTGGTCGCTCGCGCCCTCGATGGTACCATCGAGGACAGCGAGTTTGTGCACGACGACATCTTTAATGTCGACATTCCCACTACGTGCCACGGTGTGCCCGACGGCATCCTGGTGCCGCGCCAGTACTGGCAGAGCACTGCGCGCTACGACGAGGCCGCGCACAACCTGGCTGTGATGTTCGAGGAGAACTTCGAGAAGAAGTACTCGCACCTGCCCGAGTCCGTCAAAGCCGCCGGCCCGCACGCCCAGGTGCCCGTCGAGGCCCGCCATCGCGGCCGCGGCCTGCTGGGACCCCGCCACTAGCGTCGCCTCAGACCCCAAACCACCACAAAGGGGACAGGCACCTT
>CAJMRJ010000171.1:0-3706 GCA_905215865.1 uncultured bacterium
CGGCGCCGGCGAGCGGACGCTTCTTGTCCTGGTCCTTGGCGGTGAGTTTCTCGATAGCCTTTTTGATGGAGGCGGACGACACACCCAGGCGCATGAGGATGTCCATGGCCATGCCGTTGCCCTCTTCGACGATGCCGATCAGCAAGTGCTCGGTCGACACGTAGGTCTGGTTGTTCTCACGCGCCACGCGGAACGAACGCTCCATCACACTAATGACGAGCGGCGTAAAGGCGAGCTTGGCCGCCTCGGTCTCCTCGCTGGGCTCGGGAACCGTGGTCTGGACCTCTTTGAGAGTATCCATGATGTCATCGTAGGAGATGTCGAGCGAACGCAGCGCCTCGGCGGCAATGCCCTCGTCCTCCTTGGCAAGCGCGAGCAGCAGGTGCTCGGTGCCCACCCTATTTGAATGAAGATCGAGCGCCTCCTGTTTGGCCATCGACATGACCTTGCGCGCTCGATCGGTAAATCTATCTAACATGCTCGTTTCCTTACATGAGTTCATCGAAATCAAAACGCCCGCCCGTCGGCGGCGCTTTTGTCTCTTTACCCACAGGTTGTCTATGTTAACAGCTGGAGGAATATCTATAAACCCGGCTCACATGAATGCAGGTTATGACCGCATCGCGGGACTCACCGCGCGATGCGCGACAGGCGCCCCGCAAGAGAAACCCTAGGCGTCTTTCACCACGTCGGGACTCGTCGCACGCGATGCGCGATAGGCATCGGCCTCCTTGGAGACGCGTTCGAGCAGCTCGGATGTATCGACGCCCTCGACTTGCGCGACCGTTTCCACCGTCTGCATGGCGACCGCCCTCAGGTACGCGCACGCGCTGTCCCCCAGCTGCTCGAGGTCTATCTCCTCGCCGCCCTCCCGGGCAAAGCCGACCGCCATCACAAAGCCCATGATGCCCGAGACCAGAAAGCCCACCGCAAAGCTCGAATCTGCCTTGAGCTCTTCTCCGTCGGGGTGGACGATCTCTCTCACGCGGTCGATGATGATCGTATGGATGCCCTGCACGACCTGCTCGGCGGCACCCGCCCTCATGGTGATGACGATGCGCCGCAGCAGGCAGCGGACGTCGCGCCGGTCGAACGCCGAAAGGTCGCCCTCGCTCGAAAAATGCCAGAGGGCATCTGTGATGAGCTCGTTATCCTGCAGCAGCTGGGCTATGGCGATGGCGACGAGTTCATCGAAATCGTGAAAATAGTAGTAAAACGTTCCGCGATTGCACTGGGCGGCGCGGGTCACCTCGCCAACCGACAGCTCGAAGATGCTGTTGTTCTCGATGAGCTCCCAAAACGCCTCGATGATACGGGTGCGTGCATCGGGCGCATCGGCGTCCTTACGCGGTCTCGCCATGCGCCTCACCGCACCCCTGCGCCTTGGCGTTCATGATGAGCATCTGAAGACGGTTCTCCACGTTGGCGAAGCTCACGTCGGGATCGTAGTCGAGCGGCAGGAACTGCGCCGTGGGATACTGCTCCTTGAGCGCATGGATGAGCCCGCGCCCCACGACATGGTTGGGCAGACACCCGAACGGCTGTAGGATCACGAAGTTGCCAGCCGCGCTTGGCGTGCTCGAGGATCTCCGCCGGAATCAGCACGCCCTCGCCCGCATCGAACGTATGGTGCAGGATCTTATCGCTCGCGCGCACGAGCTCGGGCATGCGCGTCGGCGGCTCGTAGAGCGGGCTCGCCGCGCCCAGGCGGTCGCAACGGTCGTGCGCGAGCTCGAACAGGTTGTCCGCCGTGGCGTACCAGGCCTTTTCGGGCAGCGACAGGTCGACGTGGAACTCGCGCGACTGCGCATGCTTGTAGAAATAGGTCTTGCGGATCACGTCGGTCATGCGCGCCTCGATGACCTCGAGCCCGTTGTCCTCGAGGTAGCGCTCGATCTCGTGGTTGGCGCCGAGATGGAAATTGAGCAGGTACTCGCCCACGATGAGAACGGTCGGATGCGGGTTCGAGCGGTCGTACGGAACGGCGTCCATGATCGCAAGCGCGCGTTTGAAGCCCGTCGCCTGGCCTCTCAGCCCGGAGCGCTCCATGCCCTCGATAACCTCATCGAGCGCGCGGTCGAACGCAGCGTCCGCCGCGCCCTTCTCGAGCTCGTAGGGACGGATGCGCCTAAGCATGGCCTCGAGGGCATCGATCATGGGAAGACCGTAGGCGATCTGGATGCTCGGGCCAAGGCCGAGCTTGAAGCCCGGATGCGCATTGTGGGCATCGACGTCGTCGTTGGTGAGCACCGGGACATAGTCGTATCCCGCGTCGTCGAGCGCGCGGCGCAGCAGGGGCATGTAGTGCGTCAGGCGGCAGTCGCCGATATACTTGCCAGTCACCACGGCGACGTCGTGCGGGTCGTACTTACCGCTCTCGAGTGCCGCGAGCGCCTCGCCGATCACGATTTGCGCGGGGAAGCAGATGTCGTTGTGCACATAGCGTTTGCCCAGGCGGATGGCATCCTCGCGCCCGATATCAAGGGCCTCGGCGCGCACGCCCTGATTGCGCATCGCCGCGGTCATGAGCCTGCAGAACGCATGGGAGGTGTTGGGGACCAGCGCGATCTTGTCGTGCCGGTCGCGCTTGGTGTACTTGACCTTATACGGGTCGTCGAGCGGATGGACCGCGTGCACCCGGGCGCCCTCGGCACGCTCCTCCGCGCGACGACGGTTGACCGACTCGATAAACGAACGCACGCGAATGCCCATGGGACCGGCGACGTCGCTCTCATCGAGCTTGATCATCATCGGAACCTTGGAGCCCATCTCGCCCATCATGCGCGCGATCTCGTCGGTGAGATACGCATCGTGGCCGCAGCCGAAGCTGCCCATCTGCACGAGCTCGAGCTCGGGCGTCGATGCGACGATGACCGCGCACGACAGCATGCGCGCATGGTAGTTGTTCACGATGTCGATGCGGCTGTTGGAAAGATCGACGTTGCAGACCCCCGGCACCGCATCGGGCGTCAGCACGGGGATGCCGCGCTCAGAGAAGAGCTTGGGCAGCCCGTGGTTGACCAGCGGGTCGTTGTGGTACGGGCGCGAAGCGATCACCACCGCGTAGCCGCCGTCCTCGCGCACGTTCTCGAGCACCTGCCTGCCGCGCAGCTGCAGCTGGCTCTCAAACGTCTGCTGCGCGCGGTCCGCCTGCTCGGTCGCCTTGGCAACCAGGTCGGCATCGATATCGAAGGTCTCCTTGCACCACGCCTTGAGCTGGCGGTTTCGGTCGCCCTCGTCGTACCAGTGGAACAGCGGCGTATCGAACGGAACGCCGAAACGCTCCTCCGGGTTATCGGAATTGCGCATCACGTAGGGGTATCCCTTTACGACGGCGCACATCCACTCGCTGGTAGAGGCGGTGTTTTCGGTGGGTACCGTCGTGATGATGGGCATGAAGATGCGGTCGACGCCGGCGTCGACGAGATTGCGGATGTGCCCGTGGACGAGCTTGGCCGGGAAGCACACGGTGTCGGATGTGACGTGCGCCAGACCGCGCTCGTACATCGCCTTGGTGCTGCGTCCCGAGACGCGCACCTTAAAGCCGAGCGTGCTGAAGAACGTCGACCAGAACGGCATGGTGTCCCAGAACTCGAGCACACGGGGAATGCCGATCGTGACATCGCGCCCCCCGCAGACGGGAACCGTGGGGTACGACTCGAACAGCAGCTTCTCGCGGTCGACAAAGAGATTGGGGGCAGCCGCG
>CAJMRJ010000172.1:0-3704 GCA_905215865.1 uncultured bacterium
GGCTAGACGGTCGCACAGCGCGTCTTTGGCGCGCAGGGCCGAGAAGCGCGTGTTGCGCAGCTGCTCGGTCACGCCGCGGGCGGTGATGGCGATGGTGGCGCCGGGGCGGATGATGGTCTCCCAGGCGATGTCGTAAACGCTATCGTACAGTTCATCGGCATCCTGCGCCTCAAAGCGCCCGAGTACCACGAACACACGGCTCGCCAGGCGCGACCACAGACAGGCGCGGTAGCCTTCTTCGAGCTCGCCCTCAAATGTAGCGCGGCCCTTCAGCCGGCGAACATGCGAAAGCCCGAGGCGTTTAAGCTCATCGGCGAGTGCGGACTCAAAGCCCTCGGGGCAGCTTGCGTAAAATTCCATGGGTGACCTCTCTGGTTGCGTCGCTCCATTATATGATGGATACTTCGTTTACTCTCGCCCCCGAAAGGAACCCATATGATTGATGCGTGCCCCGATTCCGCCGTGCTCTTTTTTGACGTGGACGGCACGCTGACGTCGTTCGATCCCGACAACATGACCGACAAGGACTTTTCGGCGGTTCACCCCTCGCAGGCGGTCGTCGAGGCGTTTCATCGTCTGCGCGACGCAGGGCACAAGGCGTTTATCTGCACGGGTCGTCCCTTGTGGCTGATTGCCGATGGCCTGCGTGCTTTGGAGCCTGCGGGTGTCGTTGCCATGGCGGGAGCGACGCTCGAGGTCGAGGGCCGCGTGGTACACGAGGACTGCTTTGGCGAGGACGTTATCGAGGAGCTCGCGCGCCGCGTTGTGGATGCCGGCATCGAGGTTTTTTTCGAGTCCAATGCTGCGACCTTTGCGCTGGAGCCCGTGGGCGTTGAGCAGTCGTCTCTGATCGGCACTTCTGTGGTGCACAGCGCCGAGGAGATGCGCGTCGATGGCAGTCTGCGCGTGGGCAAGGTATGCCTCAATGTGCCCAGTTTGGCTCGCGTAGCCAATGATGACGGCTTTATCGATTGCGAGTTTGAGCTGTGCAACACCGGTGGCCAGAATCGCGAGCTGAGCCCCAAGGGCATTGACAAGGGCGTGGGCGTGGCGCGAGCGCTGGAATACCTGGGTCGCACCGGCAACGCGCGCACCTTTGGCTTCGGCGATTCGGGTAACGACCTGGGCATGCTCGCCGCGGTCGAGACGGCCGTGGCCATGGGCAACGCCATGCCCGAGGTCAAGGCGCTCGCCGACTACGTGACCGACGATGTCGCACACGACGGCACCGTCACAGCGATGCAGCATTTCGGCCTCATCTAATGAATCCCGCGTTCTGACGTTTGCCCAAACTGCGACTCTTTGCTTTTGCATGCTCAATCGATTTATCAATCCAAACACTGAGGTGTTTATACCGTTCGCCGAGAAGATAAAAAACCGCAGCTCACGCCTTGATAAACGTAGGTAAAGTGTTTAGCAGTTTAACGCCCATGTGCAAGCGAAAGGAATCAGGCAGATGGCAATCAAGGTGTTCGCTGACGGTGCAAACCTCGAGGGCATGCTCGACATGTACGAGAACGGCAACGTTCAGGGTTTCACGACCAACCCGTCCCTTATGAAGAAGGGCGGCGTGACGGATTACCGCGCGTTTGCCAAGGAGGTCCTGGCCCACATCACCGATGTGTCCGTCTCGTTTGAGGTCTTTGCCGACGACGTCGAGACCATGGAGATCGAGGCGCGCGAGATCGCTACCTGGGCCGAGAACGTCTACGTCAAGATTCCGTGCGTGACCACCAAGGGCGAGTCCACCGCCGAGCTGGTGCGCAAGCTTTCGGCCGACGGCATCAAGGTCAACGTCACCACCATCTTTACGCCTACGCAGGTTGATGAGATGGTCGAGGCCGTCGACGCCGAGACGCCGTCCATCATCTCGCTCTTTGCCGGCCGCATCGCCGATACCGGCGTCGACCCCATTCCGTTTATGACGGAGTCGGTCAAGAAGGCCGCCGCAAAGCCCAACTGCGAGGTCCTGTGGGCGTCCACGCGCGAGCTCATCAACATTTACCAGGCCGAGGCCTGCGGTTGCCAGATCATTACGGTGCCCAACAGCATCCTGGCCAAGCGCAAGAACATTGGTCGCGACCCGTACGAGGTCTCGCTCGATACCGTGCGCGGTTTTGCCAAGGATATCGCGGCGCTCGGTTTCCATATCCTGCCGTAGCGCGAACACCGACTGTACCGTGGGCTGTTCGCCCCGGCCTTTCCTTTCCCTATCGCTCACGCGCTCCGCGAGGGTCGCGCTAGGCAAAGGAAAGGCCGGGGCTGCCGGCACGAGCTTGCCAGCAAGTTGGCGATTGGCTTCCATATCCTGCCGTGGGCAAAGGTACCCCCGCCTGCGCCGTGCAAAATTGAGAGTATTCAGCAAGGTAAAGGCTTTTACCAGTTAACCGAAGCACGGAACAGCCCCCGTTTTGGCTCTGAGGACGCTAAAACGGGGGCTGTTTTTTGCTTTTTCGTCTCTGAGGGGCGTCCGGAACGGCGGAATTTGCAGAATACTCGCGATTTTGCACATCGCTACAGGGGGTACCTTTGCTTTGGCGGTTTACTTTCCCTGCACCATGGTGAGCGAGATCTTCTTGCGGTCGCAATCGACCTTTTCGACCCACACCTTGACCGTGTCACCGACGCGCACCACGTCGCTCGGGTGCTTGACAAAGCGATTGGCCAGCTTGGAGATATGCACGAGGCCGTCCTGGTGCACGCCCACGTCGACGAACGCGCCAAAGTCGACGACGTTGCGCACCGTCCCCTTGAGCTCCATGCCGGGTTCCAGGTCGTCGATGGAAAGCGCCGAGTGGCTAAAGACCACCTCGGGCGCGTCGTCGCGCGGGTCGCGGCCGGGCTTCTTGAGCTCGTTGACGATGTCGATGAGCGTGAGGGTGCCGCAGTTCAGGTCACTTGCCAGCGCCGAGATACTGCCCAGGCGGCGCTCGATGTCGGGCACGCCGCCGCGGCTGAGCTCGCTTGCTTTAACGCCGGCGCGTTCGAGGACGGACGTGGCCACCTCGTAGCTCTCGGGGTGGACGCTTGTCGCGTCGAGTGGGTTCCTGCCGCCGCTAATGCGCAAAAAGCCCGCGGCGTTGAGATATGCCTTGGGTCCCAGCTTGGGGACCTTCTTGAGCTGGCGGCGATCGGTAAAGGCGCCGTTTTCCTCGCGGTAGGCCACGATGTTTTTGGCCACGCTCGGCGTGATGCCCGATACATATCCCAGTAGGCTCGCGCTCGCGGTATTCACGTCGACGCCCACGCGGTTGACGACGTCCTCCACCACATGGCCCAGGGTGCGCGAAAGCTCGGCCTGGTCAAGGTCGTGCTGGTACTGGCCCACGCCGATAGACTGGGGCGGAATCTTGACGAGCTCTGCCAGCGGGTCTTGCAGGCGACGGCCCAGGCTCATGGCGCCACGCACGGTGACGTCCAGGTCGGGATATTCCTGGCTGGCGAGCTCGGAGGCGGAGTACACGGACGCGCCGGCTTCGTTAACGATGGTGTATCGCAGCCCAGGCGCCTGCTCGGCGATGAACTCCGAGACGACTTCCTCGGTCTCGCGGCTGGCGGTGCCGTTGCCGATGACGATGGTGTTGACGCTGTCCTTTTTGACGAGGCGGGCGAGCTCGCGCTTGGTGCCGGCGACGTCGTGGCGCGGCTTGGTGGGGTAGACCACGCCGTGGTCGAGCAGCTTGCCGGTCTCGTCCATAACGGCG
>CAJMRJ010000173.1:0-3611 GCA_905215865.1 uncultured bacterium
GAGCCATAGACGCCGCGCACCGATAGGGTAAGGCGGCGGCTTGAAATTGGTGCTATATTCAGCTTGAGTTGTTTAATACTAGTACGGGAGGCTGATATGGGGCTGTTCAAGAAGAAAAACCCGCAGGATGCCTTTGATCCCGATGTGTTTACCATCACGGATACGATTTTGGACCCGCCGCGGTTTACGTTTTTGCCGGCTATCTACCAGGATGCCACGCATCGCAAGTGGGCCGTACATCAGCGCGGCGGCGAGCCGAAGATTTTTGACTATGCGGACGTGTTGCAGTGCGAAGTGGCCGAGGCGGGCGATCCGGAGGCCGAAGAAGCGGTCTCTAAACAGGAATTTGCCCAGCGTATCCTGGCAAATCCTGCCAAGGCGGCGAAAATAAACGCTGCCAAGCGTAATATGTGTCTTGGTATGGGCGTTGTTGTGGCGGTTCAGACGGGAAAAGACGAGGTTTCCAAATTAGAGATTCCCGTTATGACCGACGAAGTCAAACGCGATTCAAGTCTATATAAGTCGTATCGGAATGTCGCCGAGAAGATCAAGGCCGAATTTGATGCCATGGGAGGGCTGGCCTAATTTTGGCGGCATACGTTTCTGAATGAGGAGTCTGTGCAATGGCAGGCGAATCTTATGCAATTCCTCCCAAAGATCGTGCTGTTGAGGGAATTCTTTGGTATATCCAGCACCATCAGCTTGCCGGCGGCGATCGCCTGCCGGCCGAGCGCGTGCTGTGCGAAGAGATTGGCGTTTCGCGTACGGCGTTGCGTGCCGGTATCACGCGGCTCATCTCGTGTGGAACGCTTGAGAGCCGTCGCGGATCGGGCACGTATGTGTGTCCTCCCAAGCCGCTGAACATCTTTCAGGAAACATATAACTTCTCCGATGCTGTGCGGACTGCCGGCCTGCACCCCTCTTCTCGTCTGGTTTCCACCGGGACCATCGAGGCGGATAAGACGCTTGCCGACAAGCTTGGGGTGGCTGTAGGCGCCCCTTTGCTCCGCATGCAGCGCGTTCGACTTATTGAGGGCGAGCCGGCGTCAATCGAGACGGCTCACGTTAACCTGTCCCTGTGCCCATCGCTTCCCGAGCACGATTTTGAGTGCGAGAGCCTTTACGATGTCTTGCTCAAAGAAGGTGGCGTGCGTGTTGAGCATGGACGTGAGCATATCTCCATCTCGCGTTTGAACGTCGAAGAGGCCGAGCTGCTCCAGCAAGAAGAGGGAACGCCGGTGTTCTATGAGAGCTCGATCGAATTTGATAAGGACATGCGTTTTGTGGAGCATTGCAAATCGGTGATTTTGCCCACAAAGTTCCGCTTTGCCGATAACGGCGAAGAGAACGGCATGAGGAGCGTGGCAGGTGAACAATGGCTGAAACAGTAGATGCCACCCCGGTTTATATGCGCATTCGACGCCGCATCGAGGAACGTATCGAGCGCGGTATATATCCCACGGGTTCCATGATTCCGTCCGAAAAAGACCTTGCCGAGGAATTTGGTACGACACGCTTGACCATCCGAAGCGCTGTCGATGAGCTGGTTCGGCGCGGGCAGATTCGCCGTGTTCGGGGAAAAGGTGCCTTTGTGGCGCAGAAAGTACCTGCTTTTTTTGAACGCACGGTCGGTTTCCGTGAATCGGTCCGTGCTTCGGGCGGCGAGCCGTCCGTCCGTATTCTCGCGCGTTCCAAGCGTTATGCGGGGCCATATTACGCCGACCTGTTTGGCATCGCCGAGGACGACCTGCTCTATTCCGTTCGACGCCTGAACTGCATAAACGGTAGCCCCGTATCGATTGAGACGGCGCTGATTCCCTGCCTGCTGTTCCCAACCATCGAAGATATTGACGTGTCGGTCTTCAGTTTGTACGAGACCTATGAGATGCTGGGCCGAAAGCCAGTCATGGCACAGGAAAAGCTCGATATCGAAGCGCTGGGCGCACGAGATGCCGGCCTCCTTGGACTGGAACAGGGCGATCTTGTTTTGCTTTTGGAATGCGTGAGCTATGACGCGAGCGGTCAGGCTATCGAGTATGTAAAGTCCTTCAATCGTGGCGATACGGGCGGCTACACCTATACGTACTAGCTGGTATTCTGTGAATAACGGCTGGGAAACTAACCAGTTTTGATCGTTGGGTCAGCTGTATATACAACCTTACAGGGCTCAAAATCGACCGTTCGCCGATGGGGATAAATTAATCGACAAAGAGGTATCAAAAAGCCGTAACCTGTAACTGTGATTGGTATCAAATACTAATGATTTGTTACGAGGTGAGACGATGAAGATGCTCGATTACGTTCAGCTTGCCCATGTGCGTATGGGGGAGAACCTCGAGCGTTCGTCTGAGCTGGTAGCGCAGCTCGTTGATATTTTCCAGTCCGGTTCTTTTGACGCGCTGCGCATCGTTGCTTCGGGTTCGTCGCGCCATGCCGCCGATTGCGCCCGCGATTACCTGCAAGATGCCCTGCAAATGCAGGTGTCCGTTGTGACGCCCGAGGCCTTCGTCGATTTTGAACACACCTATCCGCAGCATGTGCTCAACATTGCCGTTTCGCAGAGTGGCTATTCGACCAATACGATTGCGGCGCTCGATTACATGCGCGCACACGATATGGCTGCAGTTGCGCTCACGGCAAACGTCGAGGCACCCATCAAGGAACACGCTGACATCGTTCTTGACTACGGTGTGGGCGTCGAGTCGGTGGACTTTGTGACTCTGGGCGTCGAGGTGCTCGTTGAGTACCTGGTGCTCTTTGGCATTTACGGCGGTCAGGCGCGCGGAACGATTGACGCCAAGGGCGTTGCCCAGCGTCTTGACGACCTGCGCGAGGCTATCCATGCCAATGCCGTGATGTGCAAGACCGCCGAGGCATATGTCCAAGACCACATGCTCGAGCTTTCTGAGCACACGCCCGCCATGGTCGTCGGCAACGGCCCCAACTATGGCGTTGCCGAAGAGGCGGCCCTCAAGCTGAGCGAGACCATCAAGATTCCTGCCATGCATCACGAAGGCGAGGAGTTCGTCCACGGTCCCGAGATGCAGATCGTTCCGGGCTATCTGGTGTTTATCGTCGACGATCCGCAGGGGTCGGAGCGTCTTGCGAATATCGCTGATGCGCTATCGAACGTTACGACAAAAACGGTGCTGCTCACGGCCCATCCCAAGGGTAGGGCTCACGAGGTTGCGGTGCCTCAGGTGGCTCCGCTGCTCAGCGCAATTCCCAATCTTGTGTTCTTCCAGACGATTGCGGCCATGATAGCCGAGCGTCTGAAGTCATGGGACGTGCACCCGTATCTTGATGCCGTCTCCAAGCAAATGGAGGTCAAGGCAGAGGGCTACGAAGAGTCAGTCAATGCGCTTAAGGCCAAAGCGGCCGAGTGTTACGGAATGTAAGCGGGTTTTGATGCCCGTTGGCATGGGGGATGTGGAAACAACCCCAGAAAGGAGAGACAAATGAAGGAAACCGAGAAGATCGAGATCATGCATTTCGACCAGGAGGGCTATCTCGAGGACGGCAAGGCGCTCTACGAGACCGGCAAGAAGATGACCGCGCTCGCCGACAAGGTCGCCGACGAGGGCTACGACGCCGTGTTCCTGATGGGCGTC
>CAJMRJ010000174.1:0-3597 GCA_905215865.1 uncultured bacterium
GGGTTTCGCCCTCGACGATGACGCCGTCGATAGGCACGCGCTCGCCGGGCTGGACCACGATCACGGTGCCGACGGCGATGTCATCGGGAAAGACCTGTTCGAGTGTGCCGTCGGCTTGCTCGACGTTAGCGTAGTCGGGCGCGATGTCCATCATGGCGCTGATTGACTTGCGGCTTTTGCCCACGGCATATGCCTGGAACAGCTCGCCGACCTGGTAGAACAGCATGACGGCGGCGCCTTCGGCCATGTGCGGGTCGGTATCGGGGAAGAGCACCATGGCAAACGCGCCGATGGTTGCGACTGCCATAAGGAAGCTCTCGTCGAAGGCCTTGCCGCGGCGGATGTTGTTGTATGCCTTTTGGAGCACGTCGTAGCCGGCAATCAAAAACGGCACGAGGAACATCACAAAGCTGGCGTAGATGTCGTCCGGGGTGCCGAATGCGGCGGTGAGGGCACCGAGCTCATCGAGGGCGTACACCACGGCAAAAATGCCCAGCGCTACCAGGATGCGGTTGCGCTTATGCTCGAGTGACTCTTTCTTCTTGCGCTTCTTCTTTTTCTTCTTGGGGTCGGCGGTGGCCATGACTCGTATCCTCCCAATTGAATGTATGAACACTCGCTCATATAATTTCGCGAGCAAAGGCCGCGGCATGCGCGGCCTTGCATGTTGGCGTAAACCTGGGCTAGAGAATGATCTCGCAGTCCGGCTCGGCGTCGGCCGTAAACTCTACAACGCGGTCGAGGACCTCGTCGAACTCGGCGTCATCGGCCTCGAGCGTCAGCTTCTGGGTCATAAAGTTGACGGACACGGATTTGACGCCATCGAGCTTGGCCAGCTCGTCCTGAAGCTCACGCGCGCAGTTGGCGCAGTCGATCTCGTCGAGTTTAAACTGCTTTTTCATGGTGGGTTCCTTTCCCTGTTTTGCGGCTTGGGTGCAGACCGCGCTGGTACCGTGGTTGGTTGCTATTCGCAGATATGGCTCATGCCCTGGTTGAGCATGGTGTAGACATGGTCGTCGGCGAGCGAGTAGAGGATGTTGCGGCCGGCGCGGCGGAACTTGACCAGGTGCGACTGCTTAAGCGTGCGCAGCTGGTGCGATACTGCCGACTGCGAGGTTGCGGTCGCCTCGGCGATGTCGGCCACGCAGAGCTCGCGGCCCATGAGGGCATAGAGAATCTTGATGCGCGTGGTGTCGCTGAAGACCTTGAACAGGTCGGCGAGGTCGTAGAGAAGTTCCTCGTCGGGAAGGTCCTCGGGCGAGCAGGTGGTGGGGATCACGGGTTCGGTGGCCTCGATGTCAGTCTTTGTTTCATCAGCGTAGTCGCTCATTGCAACATCCTTTCATATGAACATGCGCTCATATAACTTACTTCCGATTATATGAGTGCATGTTCATATGTCAATACAATTTGCGATAATTTCGATGACTGTTTGCCGCCTCTGCGATTTTCTGTGGGTTGGGATGCATCGACGCAATGCTCGCCAACATATTTCGAGATGTTCGGCCAGCATGCTAAGAAAGCCGCCTCGAGAAGCATTAGAGCTGTTCATATTTGTACTTTATCTTGTTAAATACCGTGAGAATCAGTTCTTTCTCTACGGGAGTTCCTGCAGAATCAGTTTTATCTAAAGTTATATTGAGCATTGCTGCAGCCAATCAGGCAAATCGGTGGCCGAATAAGTCGAAAAATGTAGGTGGACATCCGCAGAGACCGCCTTTAGAAGAGCGAATTCTCAATTAGATCAATAATCGCGTCGTCTTCCGCGCGGTTTTCATCGATTTTTGCGGACATTTCGCATTCCCATGGCCCATTGATTTCTTCAGCAAGGGCCCCAACGTGTTGCATGTCATCGGGTTCGGGCACATCGTTGATGCTCGGGTCATCAGCTTGCGGATATTGGCTTGCAATTTCGCGCTTGGTGGCCTCTTCTTCTTTGTGCGCCTCCAGGATGCGGCGACCGTATTCGAAGTAGCGCCGCAAGACAAATTGACGAAGATTTTCTTGCAGGATGGCGAAGTTATCCGGGAGTCGACCGGGCCAGATCTTCTCGCGAATGCGAATCGCTTCCATGACCCGTCTAAAAGCGGACTGTTTGAAAAAGGAATGACGACTAACTGTGATAACGGCATATCCCATGTTTCGCAGCGTGTTTCGGCGTTCCTCGTCAATTGATTGCTGCTCGGGCTCGTCGTGGTAAAAGCCGTTGTATTCGATATCGGTCATCGAATTTTCGAGCAGCGCGTCGAGGTAGAAAACCGTCCGTCGCGTTAGGGCGGCGTATCTTTTGGGGACTGGGATCGGATAATCCGTTTTGATGGCACGTATGGCTAAGCCACCCATTGACTTGGGCATTGTCAGCATCATGACAAACGCCGTTTCGAGTGGAGAGCGACAGCCTCCGCGTACATAAGAAAGTGCCTTAAGGGCTTTATTGGATCCACGATACCCCGATGCCTTTGAAAAGAAGGCTCTGAGCTCTTCAACGCTGGTTAGGGCTGGGCGCTCGCGATATTGAGTTTCGTCGGACGTTTCAAGCGCGTAGGAGCCGCAGATTTCAAAGTAATACTCAACGAGCTCAGTAAGGTTGAGGTCGGCTGTTGCTTCTAACGCGCACAGCTCGATATCGACGATGTAGACGTTCGGCTCGAGTTCTAGGTAGCTTTCTGCATCAAACGTATAGCGCGAGCAGTGGCAGATGCAGCCCTTGCGGTGCCTATTTGCATTATTGGAAAACGTCAGCACATGGATGCTTTCAGAATCGACATTCTTTCTGTTGAGCCATGCTCGCGCCGCTTCCAGGTCGGACGTGGTCGGCGCAGACACCCTGATCTTTTCCATAGGTAAGGGATCGATCGCGTAGCTTGCGAGCGAGTTGGCTGTTTGGTATACAGCGCGTGCCGTGGTATGTGATAGAACGATTCCCATACGCGCATGATGGCATAGCGGACGCCACATTCGCCCGAAACTTCGGGTAACGGTATTGGGGCGCGGCTTATCTTCTGCAAACGGTGGGCTTTTGAGCTCTCGTATCGAGGGAGCAGCTTCGGCTGGGGAGGTTTCTGCCAGCTGCGCCTTTTTTTGGTGAACTTTAGTTGCGAATTCGTAGCCTCTAAGCGTTTTTGCTGACCGTCCAGATGCCTCACCAACATAATTTGAGTTATTCGGCCTTATCCTAAATGAATGGTGCGATCGCAACGTCTTATTCGAATTGATTCAGGTAGATTAATGGGGCTTGGTTGCGAAATTAAGGCGACTACAGCGCTCGATTGCGGTTCGAGGGGCCTTGACTAGTGGTTCAGCTGGCCGAACAACTCGAAAAATGTAGGTGGGCCAACCAGTCGACTGTGTGAAGCACGCGCATTTGCTCGTTTTGATGAAAACTAGGGTGCAGCCATAAGGCTGCGCCCTAGTTTACTGCGTGCCGGTGCGCCCAGACGGATTGTGCTGTGCCTGGCGGGCGCTCCCGCAGGTGGATCGGTTATTTCGCAAACAGGTTCTTGAGGTTGAACTCGGCTTGGACGGTGCGGAGCATGAGATCGGTGTCGTCGAGGCCCAGGTGCTGCTCGTTGGCGTCGGCGGCGAGGGTGCCACGGC
>CAJMRJ010000175.1:0-3528 GCA_905215865.1 uncultured bacterium
AGGTCAGCGCCCTTTCGTTTCACGTCACCTTGTCTCAAATGCGGCCCGCTCGCTGGCGCTGCCAAAACATCGGCGTCGCCTTGGTCGCAAGTAGTCGTTGGGGACGTTCTTGAATGACTAGTCGTTTAAGAACGTCCCCAACGACTACCCAAGGCGGTCTGACCCCATTGCGCCAAGCGGCGTGTGCCGTTAAGCGGATGGGGTGTTAGCGGGACCTTCTTTTGGGCATACAATTGCTATTGGCTTGCTGCGGTGAAGGCTCGTCCGCTCCGCAGTTATTTCTACAGTTAAAGGAGAATGTATGTCCGTTGAGGTCATGAGGTCTGTGATCGAGGCTGCCGAGGGTCGCGTGCCCGTCGACACGCTGTTTACCAATGCGCAGATTGTCGACGTGTACGGTCAGCGCGTGGCGCCCGGTAGCGTTGCCGTCAAGGACGGCGTAATCGTCGGCGTGCTCTACGATGGTCGCGACGATGCCGCCGGTACCTACGAGGCGACCGAGGTCATTGATTGCCAGGGTCGTTATATCGCCCCCGGCTTTATCGACGGACATCTGCATATCGAGTCCTCGAACATCCGTCCCGCCGAGTATGCGCGCATGGCGGCAACGCGCGGCACCACCACTGCCATTGCCGACAGCCACGAGATCGCCAACGTTTCCGGCCTGGACGGCCTGCGCTTTATGATCGAGGACGGCCGTCGCGCGCCCATTTCCATCAAGTACATGATGCCCTCGTGCGTGCCCGCGCTGCCCGATGAGCAAGCGGGCGCTGTGATTACCGCCGCTGACATGCAGGCGTTTTTTGCCGAGCATCCGGGCGACGTTTTTGGCCTCGGCGAGATGATGAACCTGCCGGGCGTCTTTATGGCCGATACCGAGACCTGCGCTCGTATCGATGCTGCCAACCAGACGCCGTCCAAGCAGGTCGACGGCCATGCGCCACTTGTTGCTGGCAAGGACCTCAACGCCTATGCCGCAGCTGGCATTATCGCTGACCACGAGTCGACGATTCCCGAGGAGGCGCTCGATAAGCTGTCCCGCGGCATGTATGTGATGCTGCGTGAGGGTACATGTAGCCACGACCTGGCCAACTTGTCGCCGATGTTGCTGGAGAACCCCGCCCGCGCCCGTCGTTGCTGCTTTGCGACCGACGACCGCGCTCCCTCAGATGCGCTTTCGACCGGTATGATCGACAATGCCTGCCGCGTGGCTATCGAGGCCGGTATTGACCCCGTGGTTGCCATCTCTATGGCGTCCCTGTCCACGGCCGAGGCGTTTGGCCTGGACCACGGTTGCCGCGACCCGCACGAGCTGCGTGGCGCCATCGCCCCGGGCAAGCGTGCCGACCTGCTGGTACTCAACGACCTGACGTTTGCCACGGCTCCGCATTGCGTGTATGCCGCCGGTGCTCTGGTGGCGCAGGATGGCACCTTTGTGGGCGAGATCGCACCCGAGATGGCCGAGGTTGCGGCCCTTGCCGATGAGCTGCGTGCTTCCGTTAAGCTGCCGAAGCTATCGCTCGACGTGTTCGACTATGCCTTTAAGCCGGGCGAGGCCGTGATCGACGTGGTGCCGGGCAAGGCCATCACGGGCACAGTTTGTCCCGAGAATGCCGAGGGTCTGCGCCGCATTATGCTGATCGAGCGTCACGGTCGCGGCGAGGATCAGAAGGCCGACGGAGCCGAGGTAGTGCTGCGCGATCTGCGCGAGGGCGATGCCGCCGTTTTCCGAGGTCTCGAACAGTCCGCGGCTCTGCACGCCGACGATGGTGACGGCGACGTAGATGGCAGCCATCAGCAGACAGCTGAAAATACCCGCGCGGACAGTGCTGCCCGCCACGGCGTCCGGCTCGGTCACGCCGAGGTCACGGATGACCTGCACGACCACGATGCCGAAGGCAAGACTTGCCAGCGCGTCCATGGTGTTGTAGCCCTCGAGGAAGCCGGTGAAGAAAGGCTGAGAGGCGTAAGCGCCCTCCGGTACGACCGCGCCGACGGCGGCGCCGGGGCGGAGCATCGCCACGATGACCAGAATGCCGAGGAACAGCAGGAAGCAGGGGTTGAGCACCTTGCCGACCCAGACGAGGATCTTGCCCGGGCGGAGCGAGAAGAACAGCGCCGCGGCGAAGAAGGCGGCGGAGAACGCCAGCAGGCAGAGCCGCGTATTGCCGCCCTGCGGCAGCACCTGCTCCAGTCCCACGGTGAAGGAGGTGGTGGCGCAGCGGGGGATGGCGAAGAACGGCCCGATGGTCAGGTAGAGCAGGCAGGTGAAAAACATCGAGTAGGGCTTGCCCACGCGGCTGCCGAGCTCAAAGAGCCCGCCGGAGCGGCTGATGCCGAGCGCCGCTACGCCGAGCAGCGGCAATCCGACGCCCGTTACGCAGAAGCCTATGACCGCGGGCCATATGTTTGCGCCGGCCATCTGACCCATGTGAACGGGGAAGATGAGGTTTCCGGCGCCGAAGAACATACCGAAGAGCATACTGGCGACGTAGGTGTAGTCGCGGCCGCTGAGCTTCTGTTTCATTTTCGTTTCTCCTTTTTCATTTCCACCCGCCGGGTTCGATCCGCGCGGTGCAGAATGTTTGAAAATCAGTTTACCACAGCGGCGGAGAATGGGCAATCGGCATAAGCGATAAAAAACCATGCGGGGAGCTTGCCTTTCTTCAAAGATCGAATAGACCTTCCGTGGACGGGCGGCGGAACGGCGTGGAAAAAGATTTTTCAAAAAGTGTTGACAAGTGTAACCAACTATGCTACATTGTGTTTACAACAGTAACCAAAATCCGGAAAAAGGAGGACGGCAAATGGAAAAATTTGACCTTGCGCCCGCCGAATGGAACATCATGGAATGTCTGTGGGAGCGCGCGCCGCAGACCGGCCGCGAGCTGACCGAGCAGCTGGAGTCCAGCATGGGCTGGAGCCGCAGCACGACGCTGACGCTGCTGCGGCGCATGGTCGGCAAGGGCGTTGTGACGTGCGACACGGAGGGGACGAAGAACACCTTTTCCCCCGCGGTGCGCCGCGAGGACGCGGCGCTTGCCGAAACAGAGACCTTTTTAGACCGCGTCTATCAGGGGAGCCTGAGCATGATGGTCAGCGCCATGACGCGCAGGCAGGCCATCTCCAAGGAAGAAATCGACGAGCTTTATGAGCTGCTGCGGCAGATGGAGGAGGGAACAAAATGATGCAGTGGATCGTTTCATCCAGCGTTTTGATCCTGGTGGTCATCGCGCTGCGCTATGTGCTGCGCGGGAAGCTCAGCCTGCGGATGCAGTACGCCCTGTGGCTGCTGGTGCTCGTGCGCCTGCTCGTTCCGGTGAGCTTCGGCGCGAGCGATCTGAGTGTGATGAACGCCGTGCCCGAGCGCGCGCCGACCGTGCAGCAGGGGACCGATCGGCAGGACATCGTCGGCGAGCGGAACGACGCGCCCGCGAACGCCGGTACCGTCGGCATTCCGGCGCAGAGCATGAACGAGGCGGCTCCGCCGAACCTCGTACAGAACGTCACGACCGCGACGGTGACCGC
>CAJMRJ010000176.1:0-3498 GCA_905215865.1 uncultured bacterium
TGGCCGATGCCCTCGCCTGCGCTGCCGAGGTTGCCGAGGCCCTGGCGCTTTAAGGTAGTCATTCAAGCGCGTCCCCAACGACTAGTCATTGGGGACGCGCTTTTTTTGTCTAGTCGTCGGGGACACCCTTAACGTCTGACTGCTCATTTGCTGACGTGCGGGCTCGCGGCGCCTTGCTGTTTTCGTGATGGCTGCGGCTGGCAAGCTCAAAATCTCTGTTTATTTGCCTATGTTTAACTGGGGTTTTGTTTCGGTATAACGTATCGGTCAAACGTTCCGTCAAGTATACGGTCAGCATCTGGTTTGCAGCCTGATGCCCATTTCGCCCGCGCTGGCGGCGACCACCGGCCCTCCTCGTAAGCTCAAATTGAGGTTCATCAGTTTGAGGAGGATGCCATGGCTGATCATGTTTTGGACCGGGGACGTCTGGCCGAATCTGTCGGTAACGATATTGCCGACATGGCTCAGTTTTGGATGCTGCGCAAGTTTCAGTTTTTGGAGTCGGCGCGCGAGCAGTTCGAGATTATCGTTGATCCATGGCTCAGCTATTGCGAGGAGCCCTCGCAAAATGAAATCATGGCCTATAACATGGCATTTACCGATTGGCTGCTGTTCGAGCGTCCCTACTACCATGGCAAGACGCTACTTGAGCTGTATGTTGACGAGCCGCCGGCGTCGCTTTCGCCCGCTTCGCTCAGGCGGCTCGAACAGGTGCGCGACACGCACTATTTCTCGCGCTTTGGCATTTTGGACAAGGACCCTGCGACTGGTATGGTCGCGCTGCGTGACACGCGCACCGACCGTCGTTTTGATGTCTACGACCCACATATCGTGCAAAAAGAGCACTGGCGCGATGGTGCGATTGCGGTGCGCATCGCGTGCATTGACGATGTTTGGCTGACGGCGGGACAGCTCTACCTCTACGACATTGCGCGCCTGAGCGATACGGCGGTCGACGGGCCTGGTGCCGTCCATCCGGAAGACTTGGAAGACGGCTTCGATACCTCGTGTATCAGCTTCTTTCTGAGGCTGGTCCGCGACATCATGGGTGCCCAGGGGCGGTATGTGAAGTCGCTCAACATCTACGAACAGGAATGGGAGTAGGGGTGGGCTGTCGCAGCGCCGCCGCCTGTCTATTTGTCTCGATCTGTAACGTCTAGGGACAAAAAAACCGGTCTACCTGTTACAGATCGAGACGAATGCTTGAGCGCCGCTGGTTTGTCTAAATTTGTAAGGTTTAGGGGCCTGGAGAACGTCTACCTGTTACAGATCGAGATGTTTGGAACCTGGCAGGGGGGGAATGTCTCAATCTGTAACATCTACAGGCCAAAACTCGACCTACCTGTTACAGATTGAGACAAAGAGGTCTAATGCTGCGCGAACGTCTCGATCTGTAACGTTTGGCGGCTGCTTGTGCCCGTAACTGTTACAGATCGAGACGTTTGTCGACGGCGGCAACAGCGGCGATGGCCCATTTCTCCGATGTGGTGGTGATAGAAGTGTCTAATACCGTTCTTAAACACAAGCAGGCAACACGTAACACAGTGGCGCGGAATAGGATGCTTGTCCGGCTCACGGAGGCGGCTGAACAAGGCGTGCTGCTTGTGACGCACGACAATGCCGAGCTTATGTGGCTGCGGCGCCATGTGGGCACAGATGGTATTGCGGAGCCCGAATCGCACCTATTTTGTTTTCAGCATGAATGGGATGCATTGACGTCGCCGGAGCGGGCCCGGTGGACCATCAAGGGGCTTGCCGAGTTCCACCCCGATTGGGCGTTTTGGGGGTATGACGCAGCACTTTTGTGGGGCCTGGAGGTGCCGAATGATCTGCTCGGGCCGCGTTATCTTGTTAAGACGGGTTGTTCGGTGACGTTGAGCAACGGGTGCAGGTTGTTGCGTCCGCAGATGGCGGGCGCGCTCGAGCGTGTCGATGGTGTGCGGGTGACGCCGTTTTGGCGCACGGTGGAGGATTGTCTGCTGCGTGCGCCGTTTTCGTATGGTCTGGCGATCGCCGATTCTGCATTGCGGGCGAAAGGCGTATCACGTGGGGATTTGTGCGAGCGCCTCCGCGCCGATTGCGAGGGCAGGCGAGGGTATCGCAGGGCACAGGTGATTGCGTCGTATGCGGACGGGCTGTCCGAAAACGGTGGCGAGTCTCGGTTCCGAGCGTTCTTTATTGCATACGGCTTTCCGGTTCCGGAGTTGCAGGTGGAGTTTCGCGATCCGCTTGATTCGGGCCAAGTGTTTCGCGTTGATTATTTCTGGAGGCTCGAGGACGGGACGTGCGTGATTGGCGAGCTCGACGGAAAGGGGAAGTATACCTTGCAGAACGGCGAGGGTCGGGAGTCGGTCGACCCGTTCGTGGCAGAGCGTCAGCGGGAATCTCATCTGACAATGCTCGGGCACAAGGTGCTTCGGTTCACGTTTGATGAACTCAAGAACCCGGGGAAGCTGACTGAAAAGATGAGGCTAGCGGGTATTTCGCAGCGGACCGATTTGGCTGAGGAATGGAAGCGTCAGTGGTATGGGCGTTGAGGGGTGCAACTGACACGGATATGGTTGTTCCTGCCGGGTTTGTCTCGATCTGTAACAACAAGGGGCCGTTTGGCCTCGTAACTGTTACAGATCAAGACAAAAGGTTGGCTACCGCTAAAAGATCTCAATCTGTAACGTCTAGAGGCCGAAAACCTGTCTACTTGTTACAGATTTAGACGTTTGACGATGGGGCCGGAGAATGTCTCGATCTGTAACATCTAACGGCCAAAATTCGACCCAACTGTTACAGATTGAGACAAAGGTTGGACGCGATGTTGAAAAATCTCGATCTGTAACATTTGGAAGGTTAAAGACGGTCTATCTGTTACAGATCAAGACGTTTTGCTGGAACGACCGACGCATCGCTGCACTGGTCTGTTCATCCTCACGCCCTTCTCTTCCTCCCGTTAGCCGATATGTCCGCAGGAACCTTGCCGCGCTAGGTAATAATGGACAAATGTTCAAGTTAATCGTGAGGGAGGAGCTCGATATGGCGTCTACCGATCGTTCCACGTTGTTTATCAATGCGACCGTCCTGGATGGTTCGGAACATATGGAGCCGCAGCCCGACATGGCCGTGGTCGTTGAGCGCGGCGTCATCACGTGGATGGGGCCGAGTGCTGTGGCGCAGGCGCCTGCAGGTGCCGAGGTCATCGATCTGGCAGGGGCGTATCTCATGCCAGGCCTCATCAATATGCATGTGCATCTGTGCGGTTCGGGCAAGCCGGTTTCGGCGGGCGATGCGGGCGCGCTGATGAAGAAGCTCGATAATCCCGTGGGGCGCGCCATTGTCCGCCATATCCTCAAGGGCAGCGCCCAACAACAACTGGCAAGTGGCGTGACCACGGTGCGCGGCGCGGGCGACCCGCTGTTTGCCGATCTTGCCGTGCGCGATGCTATCGATGCCGGCAAGTATCAAGGTCCTCGCCTGGTGGCGCCGGGAACGGGCGTCACGGTGCCG
>CAJMRJ010000177.1:0-3473 GCA_905215865.1 uncultured bacterium
CTTGGCGTCAGCCTTGCCCTGGAAGGCGTCGTTGAGCTTGGCGGCCTTCTCGGTGTTCTTGGCGGCGAGCTCCTCCTCGGAAATCTCGGCCTCCTCGGCGCACTTCTGGGCGTCATAGGCACGGAAGAACGGATAGTACAGGACAAAGTCGACGACCAGGATAAGGGCGAGCATAACAAAGGCGAGCGGCTGGAAGCCCAGGCCCATGATGGTGCCGATGGGGCCGGGGACGGTCCAAGGCAGGGTGTACATAAAGCCGTTCATGCCCAAGAAGTCGATAAAGATCTTGAGGATCCAGATGTTGGCGATCGGGGCAAAGACAAACGGGACAAAGAAGACGGGATTGAGCACGATGGGTGCGGCGAACAGCAGCGGCTCGTTGACGGCAAAGCACACGGGGACGATAGCGGCCTTACCGACGGCGCGCATCTCCTGAGACTTGGCCAGGAAGCAGAACATAAAGACCAGGACGAGCGTGGCGCCGGTGCCGCCCATGCAGACGACGAAGTACTGGGCACCCTGGGTCAGGACAGCGGAAGCGTGCTGGCCGGCCTGGAACGCAGCCAGGTTGTCGGTCATGTTGGCAACGAGGGCGGCGGCGATGGCGGGCTCGACGATCGAGGGGCCGTGGACGCCCACGAACCAGAACAGGCTCATGGCGCCGTAGATCACAGCGAGGCCGATGTAGCCATCGGCAGCGGTGAACAGGGGCTGGAACACCTGGATGACACCCTGGGCAAAGCAGAAGCCAAAAGCAGCGCGGAAGACGATGTCAAAAACCCAAAAGACGGTGATGCAGACGGAGAAGGGGATGATGTCCTTGAAGGTCTGCGAGATGTTGGGCGGAACCTGCTCGGGCATCTTGACGGTGATGTTGCGCTTAATGAAGAACTTGTAGATGATGCCAGTCACAAACGCAGCGATGAAAGCGGTCAGCAGGCCCTTGGAACCAAGGTAGGTGGTGTTGAAGCCGCTGGCGGCGTCCGTGGCGATGGTGTCGCTCGAAAGGAGCAAGAAGCCGATGATGGCCGCGCACATGCACGAGATGAAGTTGATCTGGTTGTTCTTGGGCAGATCGCGGTTCTGAGCGTCGGCGAAGTGCTTGGCCGTGGTGGCGGCGCAGGCGATGGCCAGGATGCCCATGGAGTAGTTGTAGCACTTCCACAGGGCGTTGTTGATGTCATCGGGCCAGTAGAAACCCCAGATGTTGGGGACCGAGGCTACCAGGCAGAAGATGGACGAGAAGATGATGATGGGGATGACGGAGATAAAGCCGTCGCGGATCGCCTTGAGGTACTTGTTGCGGGCGATCGCGTTGAAAAAGGGCTGGCCCTTTTCGATGATGGCGATGAGTTGCTCCATGCAATGCTCCTAAGAGTCGGTGGGTTAGCAACGATGGTAGCTTTTGACTTTCGGTTGCCAAAATGTTGACGTTGCCATTTTGTGACACAAATAAAAGACGCGAATCGGTGGTTCCCGTGCCTGCGAACCGCCGATTCCTTATGCGTAAACGGTTGAGCCGCCCGGTGGCTCTGTGTTTGCGCAATGGCAACGTTAACATTTGGGCGACAAAAGCCGTTTGGGGAAGCAGGATTGTCGGTGAACGGTAGGTTTTGGGTGGTGAGCGTATTGCGGGGGAGGCGTTGGATATACTTGGAGGCGTTAAAAATGACTGCGCAAGGTGCCGCCAATGGCATCGTTGACATAGAAAGATCGACCTATGGCCGCTGTTAAAAAATCGGTATCCGTCAAAGACGTAGCGCGCCTCGCGGGCGTCTCGGAGCAGACGGTCTCGCGTACGGTGCACGATTCGCCCAGCGTGCGCCCCGAGACCAAGGAACGCGTGCGTGCTGCCATGCGCGAGCTGGGGTATCGCCCCAATTTTGCCGGTCGATCGCTGCGCCGCGGTAAGTTTAAGACCGTCGGCGTCGCCATGTTCAACATTACCGGTACCGGCAACCTCGACCGTATGGAGGGCTTTGCCGCCGCCGCCGATAAGCACGGCTATGCCATCACCCTCACTAAAGTAGACGGGCATCCGTATACCCTCGAGAGCGCATCATCGCGTATGAGCGCGCTGCCGGTAGACGGCATGGTTGTGATCATGAATCGCATGCCGGCGGACTTTGGCACCTTTGAGCCGCTGCCCGGTATGCAGACGGTACTCGTTACGATGTTGGAGCACCCGCTCTGTTCAACGGTCGATAACGATCAGTTCGATTGTTCACGCCAAGTGGTCGAGTACTTGCTGGGGCAGGGACACAAGACCGTGCACTTTATCTCGTGCCCCGAGCGCTCGCTTTCGGGCATGCGGCGCGAGGAAGGCTGGCGTGAGACATTGCGTGCGCATGGCATTGAGCCCCCGCAGCTCGTGCGCGGCGACTGGACGGCGCAGAGTGGATATGCTGCCGGCCAGGTGCTTGCGGATGATCCGACCTGCACGGCCATTTATGCCTCCAACGACGCCATGGCCTACGGCTGCATCCGTGGGCTCGAATCGCGCGGGAAGTGCGTGCCCCAGGACGTGAGCGTGGTGGGTGTTGATGACAGTCTGGGCGACATCGTGCCCGATTGTCGCCTGACTACGGTGCGCTTTGACAACAAGCGCGTCGGCATGTGGGCGGTCGACAAGATTGCCGGCGCCGAGGGCGTTGAACCCGGTGTGGAGCACATGCTGTTTCCGGGCGTGCTCGTCGAGGGCGATACGGTGCGCGATTGGCGCTAGGGCGCGGGTCTGTTTGGGTTTCCGCTAATTGTGTTCGATATTGTTCAGATTGGTTTAAAAACCGTTCACGGACGAAAAGTGACCGTTCATAGCTCGAAATTACGTTTTGCACTGTTCTTTTTTGTTTGAATGTTATTGTTTCTGTCATACACAACGCAGCGCGTATGCCCGGACGCGATGCTCTCCATTGGTTCATATGTGAAAGGAACGCAACATGGCAACCAAAGAAGAAATCTCGATGGTTGGATTCGAGATTGTCGCATACGCAGGTGACGCCCAGACCGATCTGCTTGCAGCGCTCGATGCTGCTCGCGAGGGTGACTTTGAGAAGGCCGAACAGCTGCACAAGGATGCCAGCGATGCACTTATCGGCGCCCACGACACGCAGACCAAGCTGCTTTCGCAGGAGGCCGGCGGCGGCGAGATGGAGATGACCTTCATCATGGCTCACGCTCAGGACACTCTCATGACCACTATGATCCTGGAGAAGCAGGCCCGCTTTACCATCGATGCCTACAAGCGCATCGCCGAGCTCGAGGCCAAGCTCGCCTAACGAGCCCTCACAACCAAGTCCCCTTCCAAAAGCCCTGCCGCTACTGAACTGCCTCCCATTTCTTGGACATGAGAAATGGGAGGCTTTCTTTATGCGCGTTGATTTGAGGGTGAAGCATGATGTCGAGGCCAGGAAGGCGGCCATAGGGCTCTTCGAGCTCGGACACGGGTATAAATCTGCCGCGATTGCCCTCTC
>CAJMRJ010000178.1:0-3464 GCA_905215865.1 uncultured bacterium
CCTGGCCGAGGCCACCCCTGAGGGCAAGCTCGAGAAGATCCGCGAGTTCCAGCGTGAGGGCCACCTGGTCGCCATGACCGGCGACGGCACCAACGACGCGCCGGCGCTGGCGCAGGCGGATGTCGCCGTGGCCATGAACACGGGCACCCAGGCTGCCAAGGAGGCCGGCAACATGGTCGACCTCGACTCCAGCCCCACCAAGCTCATCGAGGTCGTGCGTATCGGCAAGCAGCTGCTCATGACCCGCGGTTCGCTTACGACCTTCTCGGTCGCCAACGACATGGCGAAGTACTTCGCTATCATCCCGGCCCTGTTCTCGCCGATCTACCCGGGCCTTGGCGCGCTCAACATCCTCGGTCTGGCAAGCCCGCTGTCCGCGGTTCTTTCGGCCATCATCTATAACGCGCTCGTTATCGTCGCGCTGATCCCGGCCGCGCTGAAGGGCGTTAAGTACCGCGAGGTACCGTCTGGACAGCTGCTGACCCACAACCTGCTCGTATGGGGTCTGGGCGGCATCGTTGCCCCGTTCGCATTTATCAAGCTCATCGACATGCTGCTCGCGTTCTGCGGCATTATGTAAGTGGAGGTTTGTATGTTCAAAGGTGTTGCATCGCGCGCACTGGGCGTGTTCGCGCTGTTTACCGTTGTCTGCGGCCTGGGCTATACGCTCGTCGTGACCGGCATCGCCCAGGTTGCGTTCCCGTATCAGGCGAACGGTTCACTCATTACGGTCGACGGCAAGGTTGTGGGTTCCGAGCTCATCGGCCAGAACTTCGATGACGAAGCCCACATGTGGGGTCGTATCCAGAACGTGTCAATTGTCAAAGGCGAAGACGGCGAGCTCATGGCGTATGGTACCCCGTCCAACCTATCCCCGGCGAGTGAGGAGTATCGGCAGCTTGTGGACGCGCGCGTGAAGAAGATCCGCGCCTCCAACCCCGACGCCGGCATGGACGCCGTGCCCGTCGACTTGGTGACGTGTTCTGGCTCAGGGCTCGACCCCGAGATTTCCCCCGATGCCGCCGAGTACCAGGTACCGCGCCTGGCGAAGGCCACGGGCAAGAGCGAAGGCGAGGTTCGCGAGATCATCGCCCAGTGCACCAAGGGCCGATTCCTGGGCGTCTTCGGCGAGCCTACGGTCAACGTGCTCAAGGTGAACCTTATGCTGGACGGCGCGCTGTAGGTGAGGGAGTGGCGGATGAGGGCATGACTGACTATCTGAGCCCTTAATTCCACCCCGCCCATCAGTTGCAGTGAAATACGGACTGTTTTGGCTGTTAAAAGCCTCACCTACTCCGTATTCCACCGCAACTTTTTTGTGAGGGTTGGGATTGAAGGTGGGGAGTGCGAGCGAGCGCGAATGCGGCGGGTACTGATACGATAGGTACGTTAGCAACTGCCGCCGAGCGGCTCAAATGAAAGGAACCCTGTATGGAGTCCTCCGCCTACCCGATGCTCTTTAGTCCGATCAAGGTCGGTACGACCGAGGTCAAGAACCGCGTCTTTATGCCGCCGGTGTCCACCAACCTGGCCGATCATGGCTATGTGACCGACGACTTGGTCGATCATTACCGTGCCCGCGCCAAGGGCGGCGTGGGCCTCATCATTACCGAGGTCGTGACGGTCGAGCCCACCTATACCTATCTGCCGGGTGACATGTGCTGCTACGACGACACGTTTATCCCTGGCTGGGAAAAGCTCGCCGCGGCCGTCCATGAGTATGGCTGCAAGATTATGCCGCAGCTCTTCCACCCCGCCTACATGGCCTTTAACATTCCGGGCACGCCGCGCCTGATTGCTCCGTCCTTTGTGGGCCCGTCCTATGCCCGCGAGGCACCGCGTCCTATCACGGTCGATGAGATTCACGAGCTCACGCATCAGTTTGGCGACGCTGCCGTGCGTATGCAGAAGGCCGGTGTCGATGGCGTCGAAGTCCATGCGGCGCACGCCCACGGTATGCTCGGCGGCTTTTTGACTCCGCTCTACAACAAGCGTACCGATGAGTACGGCGGCTCGCTCGACGCCCGTATGCGCTTCTTGCTCGAGGTCATCGCCGAGATTCGCGAGCGCTGCGGCAAGGACTTTATCATCGACGTCCGCATCTCGGGCGATGAGTACACCGATGGCGGTCTGACCCTCAACGACATGATCTACGTCTCGCGTCGCCTGGAGAAGGCCGGCGTCGACATGATTCATGTGTCGGGCGGCACCACCATCAAGCGCGGTTCCGCGATTCCTGCCGCCGGTACCCAGCAAGCCTCGCACGCCGCCTGCTCGCGCGAGATCAAGAAGCACGTCAACATTCCCGTCGCCACCGTCGGACGTATCAACGAGGCCTGGATCGCCGAGGAGCTGATCGAGGACGGCGCTGCCGACATCTGCATGATGGGCCGCGCCAATCTGTGCGATGCCGAGTTCTGCAATAAGGCCGCTGCCGGCAACGCCGACGACATCCGCCCCTGCATCGGCTGCCTGCGCTGCCTGAACGGCATTATGTTTGGCAAGCGCATCTCCTGCACCGTCAATCCCGATGTTGAGCGCGACGAGGCCGGCTACGAGCCTGCCGCCGAGGCTAAGAACGTGCTGGTTGTGGGCGCTGGTCCTGCGGGCATGGAGGCAGCCTACATTGCTGCCAAGCGCGGCCACAACGTAGTGCTCGTGGATAAGCAGGACGAGCCGGGTGGCGAGATGCGCATCGCGGCCGTTCCGCCGGCAAAGCAGGAACTCACCCGCGTGATCAAGTATCAGTACCGTCGCCTGGCCGAGGTCGGCGTGAAGTGCGTATTTGGCACCGAGCTTACTGCCGAGGACATTCAGCGTGACTACGTCGGCTACGAGGTCGTCCTGGCCTATGGCGCCGAGCTCATCGCCCCGGCCTTCATGCAGGGATTTAAGCAGGTCATGACGGCTGACGACCTGTTGGGCGGCAAGGCTTTCCCGGGCAAGAAGATTGTCATCGTGGGCGGCGGCACCGTCGGTTGCGAGACGGCCGACTACCTGGCCCCGTTGGTCAACGATCTGTCGCCGGCCAATCGCGACGTCACCGTCATCGAGATGACCAAGACGCTCGCCGCCAACGAGGGCGGCGCCGGTCGCGCGGTGCTCATCACGCGCATGCTCTCCAAGGGCGTTCACGTGCTGACCGAGGCCAAGGTGACCGAGATTACCGAGGATGCCATCAGCTACGAAAAAGATGGCGAGATCCACACTATCGCCGATGCCGATACGCTGGTGCTTGCCATGGGCTATCGTCCCAATACCAAGCTGGCCGACGACCTTGCCGCTGCCGGCGTTGCCACCCACGTGCTGGGCGATGCCAACAAGTGCGGTAACATCCGCGATGCCATCGGCGATGGCTACAAGGTTGCTTGCGAGCTCTAGTCAACCCCTTGGTGCATGTGAGGCCTATCCCCGCGGCGTCAGTCGGTAGATAGCAAAAAGCGGCGGTCGTCCCGTACATGGGA
>CAJMRJ010000179.1:0-3460 GCA_905215865.1 uncultured bacterium
CGATGCCGGCGGGGAGGACCTGCCCCCGTTCGACGTGCCGGGCGCGGCGTCCGCGCCCAAGCCCGCTGTAACTGCCCCCAAAGAGGGGGACGCTCCTGTAGCTCCCTGGGAGTCCAACCCCGGCGCCGGCAGCCCCTTCGGCCACCAGGGCGCAGCCCCGAGCATCCCGCAGACCGAAGACGAGGCCAAAGCCCTCATCCGCAGCGTCTTTGGCCAGTCCACCATCTTCAAGCCGGTGGAGTAGCTGCGCAGGCGGGGATACCGCTCAAGAAGAGGGCTCAATGTCCGGGCGCATCTGTATTTCGGACATGTGTAGTGTGGTGTCGCGTATATCGCATTCGAGTAGACAGGTGCGTGACGGGCGGCCTAGGATGCTGAGGTCGATACGATACGTCGCGTGGCTGTCCGTGTACTCGACTTGCTCGGCGTTGACGGTTGCTCCGATTGTAGATAAAGAGCCCAGTTCGGCATCGACAATCTTGGAGTCCTTTATCTTGACCTTGAACTCTTGGTAGAGGGACGGGCTGTTGTAGTAAACGGTTCGGGTTCCGTCGGTGCACTCATCGGTCGTCTCCCATTTGACGACGGGCTGGTCCGAGCTGGCTATTAGCAGTTCTGCTCCAAAGGCTATGACATGGGTGATGACAACCAGCAATGCCCAGCCGACAAAGAGATAGAGAACAAAATATGCAACGGGGTGTTTTGAGCGGATGTTTTGGAGCACGTCGGGGGCATTCATAGGGCACCTCCAAATTGCTATCTATGGCAATCAAATTATACCCCGCCGTCACGAGCGCCGCCTCGAGTAGTGGCTCGGCATTTAGTCATTTAGTGATACGCAGAAAATGTCGGATTCCGGCTCTATAAGATTTAGCTTTCAATATTATGCAGATGCGAATTATTCAACTTTTCATAATCTTTGGGTGCGGCTTGCACTCCAGGACATGTATATCGACTGAGGTGGCGTGTCCGCACCGCTCGCTGGCCTTGCGCCGTGGTACGATTTTTGAGTTTGAAAGTCCCGCCGTGCTCCGGCTGCCCTTGCAGCTTGGCGCACGGCCGCACGTAAAGGAGCCATCATGGCCGGTATGAACATGCAGCAGATGATGAAGCAGGCTCGCAAGATGCAGGAGCAGCTTGCCGCCGCGCAGGAGAACCTCAAGTCCCAGACCGTCGACGCCTCTGCTGGCGGCGGTATGGTCAAGGTGACCGTTAACGGCGAGATGGAGCTCGTCAACCTCACCATCGATCCCGATGCCCTCGATCCCGAGGACGTCGATATGCTGCAGGACATGATCATGGCTGCTGTCAACGAGGCCGTCCGCGGCGTCAACGAGCTCGCCAACAAGCAGATGGGCGCCATCACCGGCGGCCTCAACATCCCGGGCATGCCGTTCTAAGACACGCATATATATGAGTGCGAATCACAGTCTGCAAAAACTGCTCGATGAACTGGGCCGTCTGCCGGGCATTGGTCCCAAGTCGGCCCAGCGCATCGCCTATTACCTGCTCGAGGCCGATGCCGAGGAGGCCCGCCGCCTGGCCGAGGCCATCCTGGAGGTCAAGCAGGAGGTCCACTTTTGCAGCCGTTGCTTTAACTACGCCACGGCCGACGAGTGCTCCATCTGCCAGGACCCGATGCGCGATGCCACTCGCATTTGCGTGGTGGGCGAGCCGCGCGACGTTCAGGCAATTGAGCGCACGGGCAGCTACCATGGCCTGTACCATGTGCTGGGCGGCGTAATCAGCCCCATGGACAAGATCGGTCCCGAGCAGCTGCATATCCGCGAGCTGCTGGCGCGCCTGGGCCACGAGGACATCCACGAGGTCATTATCGCCACCAACCCCAACATTGAGGGCGAGACCACGGCGAGCTACCTTGCTCGCACCATCAAGCCATTGGGCGTTGAGGTATCGCGTCTTGCGAGCGGCCTTCCCGTGGGCGGCGACTTGGAGTATGCCGACGAGCTTACGCTTGGCCGCGCTATCGAGGCCCGCCGCGCGATCTAGGCGGCGTCAGCTCCGCGGCATGTCCCGTCGGTCTGCCGCACGGGGCGCTCATAATTGGGCACGCGTTCATTCATTTGTTGTGCAACAAACCTGCTTTTCATCCGCTTATCGCGTGGATGGGTCCGTCTGCACCTCGTATTTGCCCATTCGTTACGCAACCTTTTGGTTTCGCTGATACACTCAAATGTGAATATGAAAGAATGCGCCGCTTTTAAGCGGCGTGTTTTTGTTGGAGGAGAACGCATGCGGCCCGGGGGCACTCAGACAAAGCATGGCGCCGCGGTGCGCATGCGACGCCGGCTGGGCCTGGCGCCTCGGGCGTGTGTGCTGCTGTCTTGCTCGCTCGTGCTGGTCATAGCTGGTGTTTCGGCTTATGGCATGACGGTGCCGTCCATGGTGCAGGCGCATGCTGCGCGTGAGCTGCATATTGGGCGCAAGGCCAAAAGCGACTTGGGAACGACAACTGGATATGCGTGGGCGAGCGTGGTCGGGCGCACCGTGTTTGGCGTCGATCCCGCGGACGAGGGCGAGCAGGCGTCCAACGAGATCACGCTGGCAAACGGCAAGACCATCGTGCTCACCAACACCAAGATCATCACGAAGCTTTCCAACAACAGCGTGGCTTCTGTCGTTAACAAGGCAGAGCAGCAGAAGGAGCAGGATACGCAGCAGGCGGGTAAACCCGGCGGCTCGGACGGGTCCGGTTCTGGCACCGGTTCGGCGGGCTCGGGCGGCGGTTCCGGTTCGGGCTCCGCCTCTGGCGGTGGATCTTCGAGTGGTGGCTCGACGGACGGCGGCGCCGGCGGCGACACGGGTTCGGGTGGTCTCTCGGTTGCCGAGGAAGAGGGTATCCACAGCTGGCTCGTGACCAAGTGCAATATGCTCGACGGCTATGTCTCTCGGGCAAATAGCGCGGTCTCGACCTATAACGCCACGGGCGATACCGGACCGTGCGACACCCTGGCCAACGATATGTTTGTTATCCGTGCCGAGTTCGGTCGGCAAAGGTTCTCGACCAAATCTAAGTGGTATCGGCAGTATGCCAATCTGTGGGGCTGCTATACCAACCTGTGTCAATGGGTGGGACATTACGGCGATGACGACGTCGCGCTCAACAACTTCAACACCAATGTGGCGGCGATCGCCCTATGACGAACGATCTCGCTTCTACGGCAGCCCAGTCGCTCAACCGTGATCCCATGGTGGGCCTGCGCCTGGCGCGCGTCGACGGGTTTGAGCCGGCCGTCGCCCTGGGCATGGACGAGCTTCCCGCCTACCTGCGCCGTTTTACGATGCTGTTTGCCGATGACGCCACCATGCGCCGCGGCGGTATCGGCCGTGTGACGCGTGCCGTCAACGCGCAGGGCGAGGCCGTGGCGCTCAAGCAGCTCATCTTGCCAGCGCGCGACGAATTTGATGACGATGTCGCCCACGAGGCGCTGGTCACCAA
>CAJMRJ010000180.1:0-3435 GCA_905215865.1 uncultured bacterium
CCGTTAGAGGCGGCGGGCTCAAGTGCGGCCGCAGCGCCCGCGAGCGAGATCCAGCGCGAGGTCTCGGCAGACGAAAGCGCTGCCGCCATGGTGCCGGCGCCGTAGGTCACATCGAGCTTGGGCAGAGACTCCCCCGCGCGGGCGGCTGCAACAAGGTCGCCCTCAAACCCCTCCGGGATAAAGAACACGCAGTCGGCGCTACCCTTGGCGCTGTTGCTCTTGGAGAGCGCATCCGCAAGGTCGTAGGTGTCGTCGCCGACGCCCGTGACCAGCTCAAAACGCGAACCCAGATGCTTGGTAAGCGCACGCGAAAGGTCGCTGTCGTCGCGGTCGACCACGATCACGTTGGCATCGTAGGGCTTGTACTCGGTGAGCTGCGACGAGTTCCAGCTCACCGATGCCGCGATGAATACGCCCATGAGCGAGATGAACACCGTATAGATGAGCAGGTAGAACGGGTGCGCCAGCGCCATGCGAAGCGCAGTCTTAAAGGTGCTCATAGCGGCTCCTTCCAAAGATCAGCGTGGCGGCGGCAACGAACAGCAGCGCCATAAGGACCAGCGCGCCGGCGCGAACGACAAAGGGGCCCAGGTCCTCAAAGAAATACAGGCGGTTGAACATGTCGCAGATAAGCTTGACGGGATTGAGCCAGCACTCGGCCGGGCAGGCGCGGGCGACGTCGTCGGCAAGCGCCATCGCCGGCTCGCCGTAGAGGCCGGCGAACAGGGCGCACGTGGTGGCAAAGCCCGTGAGGATGCCGGACTTGGACGCCTTGCCGCCCTTAACGGGAAGCGTGCCCACAAAGAGCCCAAAGCCCGTGGCGGCAAGCGCGGAAGCGGCACCGCCCACCAGACACAGCCCCTCGCGCCCGCCAAAGTCGACGCCCACGACCAGGCGCACGTAGCCAATCGCAATCGTCATCGAGGCGAAGGAGACCAGCCACGAGCCCACAAAGATACCGGCCAGCGACGCCGTCTTGGAAAGACCGCCCACACAGCGACGCGCACCAAGGCCCGACAGATTGGGCTGCAGATCGACGACGCTCAAGGCGGCAAACTCGGCAGACATCATCGCGACCAGGCCAAAGAGCGCGTGGTAGTAGATGACCGTGCCATCGGGTGTGGTGCGTGTCAGGCTTACGCGGCGGGTGCCGCCCTCGAGCGACAGGGTGCGCGCAACCGCCTCCGGGTCGGCGAGCGCCGTCGGGTTGTCCTGGGCAATCTGGGACATGAGCTCGGCATTTTGTGTATACGAGCTTGCCACCGTCTCCAGAATGCTGCGGTCGGTGAGCACCGACGACGCACGTGAGTTGTCATAGCTCGAAAGCAGCGTGAGCTTGGGCGTGCCCGTGTCGTCGACCGTATAGATGCCCGCGACCTCGCCGGCCTTGAGTGCACGGCTCGCATCGGCCGCGCCGTCGCACTCGTGGATCTCGAGCAGCTGGTCGTCGCCTGCCTTGGCAAGCGACGTCGCCACGTCCTTAAAGGTTGAGGCGTCCCAGGCCTCGTCCGCCACGACGGCAACCGGCACCGGGTCTACCGTACCGTCGGAGCTCAGATTCGCAAACATAAACATGAACATCGTGGAAAGCGCGACGGGAAAGACCGCGCCCCAGACCCACGTACTCGGCCGGCGCAGCAGCGTCTTGACCGTGGTGATGATGGTGTTGAACATGGCCGCCCCCTAGTCGCGCAGCTCGCGGCCGGTGATCTCGAGGAACACGTCGTTGAGGGTCGGCGGCTCGCTCCACACGCGGCCGAGCGCAACGTCGGCGGCGCGCAATGTGTCGAGGATGTCGACCAGGTTGTGCGGACTCGCCTCGCAGGTGCAGACGAGTTCGCCGCCGGACAGATCGACGCTGAGCACGTGCTCGAGGGCGCGCAACCGCTCGACCGTGGCGGACTCGACGGCGCCTACCTCGACGGTCACGCGCTCGCCCATCTGAATCATGCGCTTGAGCTCGTCGTTGGCGCCCTGCGCCAGCACGCGACCGCCGTCCATGATCATGATGCGGCTGCAGATCTGCTCGACTTCCTCCATGTAATGGCTGGTATACACCACCGTGGCGCCCTCGTCGCGCAGGCGGCAGATGCCCTCCAGGATGGCGTTGCGGCTCTGCGGGTCGACCGCCACCGTGGGCTCGTCAAAGAAGATGAGCTCAGGCTTGTGCGCGATGCCGCAGGCAATGTTGAGGCGTCGCGCCAGACCGCCCGAGAGCTTGCCGGGGCGGAACTTGGTAAAGTCGCCCAGCCCGACAAAGTCGATCGCCTCGTCCACCAGCGCACGGCGGCGCTTGCGGTCGTTGACGTAGAGGCTGCAGAAATAGTCGATGTTCTCGCGCACGGTAAGCTCGTCGAATACCGCCACCTGCTGCGGCACCACGCCGATGCGGCGCTTGAGGTCGTAGCGGGCGGGTGTCATAGGCTCGCCGAACAGCTCGATGGCGCCTTTGTCGTAGGCGAGCAGCTGCAGAATGCAGTTGATGGACGTGGTCTTGCCTGATCCGTTGGGGCCCAGCAGGCCAAAGATCTCGCCGGGGGCGATGCTCAGGTTAAAGTGGTCGAGCGCAATAAGGTCGTCATAGCGCTTGACGAGGTTTTCGACATGGACGATGTCTGTCATGAGGCGGCCCTTCTGTTGGTCGTGGCCCGGTACGATTGCATCATCGCAGGAGCCGCCGGCGCGCACCAGTGATCTTTGTCACGAGTGCGAGGCTTGGCCGCGTGGCCTGCCGACTCCCCCGCTTTGCCGCGCGGGAGGAATGTCACGGTTGTCCCGGGCGGCGCCTCCCCCGCGCGCAGCATCGCGTACAATACCCGTATGAACAGGCTTTTCGACAAATCGATCGTGCTGGCGTGCTGTATTGCGGCCGCCATGGGTCTTGCTGTGGACACTCGCCTGGTCGCGGCGTTTTGCCTTGGCGTTATTGCCACCTCGCTGGCCGAGGTCGCACAAGGGGAACGCACGCGCCGTGCAAGCGAGACCGCAAGTTACGCTTACATCATCGCGGCTGTCTTCGTGCCACCGTTTGTGCCGTTTGCGCCTCTCGCCCTCTATGACATCGCGCGGCACATGCGCCGTGAGCACGCCTGGGTCGCGCTGGGCATTGGCTCCGTCTTTGCTTTTGCGCTCATTGCGGACCTACGCGCCGACGCGCTCACCGCCCGAACGCTCCTGCTGACCGCCATCCTTTCGGTTGCCGCCACCTTGTTATCGCTACGTACCGCCCAGTTGGAGCGCGAGCAGCAGCGCATGCGTCGCATCCGCGACGAGCTGCAAGAGCGAGCCCTCGCGCTCGAAGCGCGCAACCGCGATCTTGCTGACCGCCAGGACTACGAAGTCGAGCTCGCGACGCTCGCCGAACGCGCCCGCATCGCGCGCGAGATCCACGATAACGTCGGGCACCAACTCACGCGCGCCTCACTGCAGGCCGAA
>CAJMRJ010000181.1:0-3383 GCA_905215865.1 uncultured bacterium
GGTCGGCGCGCAGTGCGCCGACCGCCGATATATGGGGTCTGATTTTTTCTACCAGCTAGTTCCTCTTACTCGTCGAGGAGATCTTCTGGCATGTCGTTGCCGTCGCCTAGGTCGACTGGGGCCTCTTCGGCGTCGGCTGCGGCCTCGGCACCTTCGCCTTCGGGCTTCTCTTTGGCGGCCGTCATGCGGGCTACGGCGCAGATGCGGTCGTTGTCGTCGACGGCCATCATCTTGACGCCCTGGGTGGCGCGACCGGTTTGGCTGATCTCATCGGTCTTGACACGAATGACCGTCGCGCCCTCCGTCACGATGAACAGCTCATGCTGCGGGCCCACCGTCTTCATGGCTGCGAGGTTGCCCTTGCGCTCGGTCATCTGGATGGTATAGACACCCTGACCGCCGCGGTTCTGCTCCGGGTAATCCGAGACCGGCGTGCGTTTGCCGTAGCCGCGCTCGGTAATGACGAACAGGTCGCCGTTACCGTTGGTAATCTCCATACCAAGAACGCTCACGCCTTCCTTCATGCCAATGCCGCGGACGCCGCTGGTATCGCGACCGGTGGCGCGCACCTGGTCCTCGGGGAACATAATCGCCTTGCCCGCGGTGGTTGCCATGATAATCTTGTCACCCTCGCGCACGCGACGTACAGCGAGCAGCGCGTCGTCGTCCCTCAGGTTGATGGCGATTAGGCCGTCGCGGCGGCTACGGTCGTAGGCGCTCATCACGGTCTTCTTGACCATGCCGCTCTTGGTGGCAAACATCAGGTACTCGTCGGCGGGGAACTCGCGGCAGCTGATGACGCTCGCGATCTTCTCGCCCTCCTCGAAGGGCAGCAGGTTGACGATCGCGGTGCCGCGCGCCTGGCGCGTACCCACCGGCAGCTCGTGCACCTTCAGACGATAGACCTTGCCCTTGCTCGAGAAGAACAGCACGTACTCGTGCGTGGACGCGATAAACATCTCGTCGATAACGTCGTCCTCTTTGAGATTGACGCCCGACACACCCTTGCCGCCGCGCTTCTGGGCGCGATAGGCGGCCACCGGGATGCGCTTGACGTAGCCGGTGTGGGTGATGGTCACGACCATGTCCTCGTCGGCAATCAGATCTTCGACGTCCAGGTCCTTCTCGACGTGGCTGATCTCGGTGCGGCGCTTGTCGCCGAACTTCTTGGAAATCTCGCGCATCTCTTCCTTGATGACGCCCAGAATCTTCTCCTCGTGCGCCAACAGGTCCTCGTAGTAGGCGATGGCGCGGCGCAAGCCGTCCAGCTCTTCCTGAATCTTGTCGCGCTCCAGGCCGGTCAGGCGGCGCAGCTTCATCTCGAGGATGGCCGTAGTCTGCTCGGGCGTAAAGCCAAAGCGCCCGATCAGGCGGCTGCTGGCCTCGGAATCGGTCTGCGAGGAGCGGATGATGCTGATGACCTCGTCGATATGGTCGAGAGCCATCAGGTAGCCCTCGAGGATATGGGCACGCGCCTGAGCCTTCTTGAGGTCAAAGCGGGTGCGGCGGGTGACGACGTCGACTTGGTGGTCGATGTAGTGCTGCAGCATCTCGCGCAGGCTCAGGCATTTGGGAACTCCGTTGACAAGCGCCAGGTTGTTGGCACCAAAGGTCGTCTGCAGCGAGGTGTACTTGTACAGGTTGTTGAGCACGACCTGCGGGATGACGCCCTTCTTGAGTTCGATGACCAGACGGATACCCTTCTGGTTGGACTCATCACGCATATCCGAGATACCCTCGATACGCTTGTCGTTGACGAGCTGGGCGATCTTCTCCTGCAGGGTGCCCTTGTTGACCATGTAGGGAATCTCGGTAAAGACCAGGCGGCTACGGCCGGTCTTGGTGGACTCCACATGAGCCTTGGCGCGCACGGTGATGGAGCCGCGGCCGGTCTCATAGCTCTGCCTAATGCCGGCACTGCCCATGATGATGGCACCGGTGGGGAAGTCCGGACCGGGCATGATCTGCATGAGCTCGTCGACGGTGGCGTCGGGGTTGTCGATCAGGTAGCAGGTGGCCTCGATCGCCTCGGTGAGGTTATGCGGGGCGATGTTAGTGGCCATGCCGACGGCGATGCCCTGGCTGCCGTTGACCAGCAGGGTGGGGAAGCGCGCGGGCAGTGCCCCGGGCTCGGCGAGCGACTCGTCGTAGTTGGGCTGCCAGTCGACGGTGTCCTTCTGCAGGTCACGCAGGAGCTCCATGGCGGGCTTAGCCAGGCGGCTCTCGGTGTAACGCATGGCGGCGGCGCCGTCGCCGTCGATGTTGCCGAAGTTGCCGTGACCGTCGATGAGCGGCGTGCGCATGGAGAACCACTGTGCCAGGCGGACCATGGCCTCATAGACCGCGGAGTCGCCGTGCGGATGGTACTTACCGATAACTTCGCCGACCGTCCAGGCCGACTTCTTGTGCGGGCGGTTGGGGTAGATGCCGCTCTCGTTCATTGCGTACAGGATGCGACGGTGCACCGGCTTTAAGCCATCGCGCACGTCCGGCAGGGCGCGCGCCGTGATGACCGACATCGAGTACTCGATGAACGACTGCTTCATCTCACGGCCGAACTCCGAAATCTGGAGCTGGCCACCGTTGATATCCTCTCCGGCCGAGGCACCACGGTCTACTTCGCCAAAGCTCTCCTCGAGCTCGTCGTCGTCTTCTTCCTCATCATCATCGGCATCGGGGTTATAGGCGTCCGGGTCGCCATCCTCGCCCTGCTCAGCACGGGCAAGCAGGCGCTTCAGATCGTCGGGCATGCCGGCGTCGCCGGCCTCGTCCACATCCTCGTTATTGTTGATATCGTCTGCCACGTTACCTCCTCTTAAGCGTCAAGGAAACGCGCGTCATGCGCATGCTTCTCGATGTACTCGCGGCGATAGCCGACCTCGGAACCCATCAGTTCGCGCACGGCGCGGTCCGCCACCACGGCGTCCTCGATCGACACGCGCTGCAGAATGCGGGTCTTGGGGTCCATCGTCGTCGAGGCAAGCTGCTTGGGGTCCATCTCGCCCAGGCCCTTGTAGCGCTGGACGGTGTAGCCCTTGCGCTTCTTAGTAATCTTGCCATCCTTGGCCTTGCCGTCCTCGTCGTTGTCGTCAGGGTTCAGCCCCAGGCTCTGGATGGTGTCACGCAGGATCTCGTCTTCGGGCTGGCGGCCGTTGGGATACACGTAGTGAATCTCGTTGCGCACCTTGATGCCAAAGATGGGCGGGCACGCGACGTACACGTAGCCGGCGTCAATCAGCGGGCGCATGTACTTGTAGAAGAACGTCAACAGCAGGATGCGGATGTGCGCGCCGTCGACGTCTGCATCGGTCATGATGATGATCTTGTGGTAGCGGGCCTTGGTGATATCAAAGTCGCCGCCGTCACCGGCGCTCGTCGTGACG
>CAJMRJ010000182.1:0-3318 GCA_905215865.1 uncultured bacterium
AAACCGCCACAAAGGTACCTGTCCCCTTTGTGGCGGTTTTCCGTTGCAGGTTTACCGGAGCTAACTTATGGAGAAGGTATGGCAGTGCATATTGACGCTAGAAAGTAAACCACGGTGAACTATATTGGTTTCAGCAACGGAGCAGGCAATAGGCGATGAAAAAGCCTGCCCTGTTGAGTTTGATTCGCATCCCTCCCCTCTGTGCGATTCAACGGTGTACTTCGGGAACAGGCCCGCTGGCAACTAACTGCCAGCGGGCCTGTTCCTGTTTCGGTGAGGAATCAGCCTCACCGTCTATGTTGTGCGAAAGCGCTTTGCCTAGTACACCATGCCCATGGCGTCCTGAACCTCGGCCAGGGTCTGCTCGGCAATTTCGTTGGCGCGACGATTGCCCTCGTGCAGCACGTCCTTGACGTAATCCAGGTCGTTCTCGTAGCGCTGGCGACGCTCGCGGATTGGGGCGAAGTACTCGTTGACGGCCTCGGTCACGTACTTCTTGAGCTGGCCGGAGCCGCCCATGCCAATCTCCTCGGCAATCTCGACCTCGGAACGACCAGTGCAGATGGCGGCCGTGGAAAGCAGGCCGGACACACCGGGGCGGTTCTCGGGATCAAACGTGATCATGCGCTCGGAGTCGGTCTGGCTCTTCTTGATGCGCTTGGCCGTCTCCTCGGCGGTCATCGAGATATTGATGGCGTTGCCGTAGCTCTTGCTCATCTTGCGACCGTCAAGGCCGGGCAGCAGCGGGGTCTCGGACAGCAGCGCGTCGACCTCGGGAAATACCTTGCCGTAGCGGTTGTTAAAGCGGCGAGCGATGGTGCGGGTGAGCTCGATGTGCGGCAGCTGGTCGCGACCGACGGGCACCACATTGCCCTTGCAGAACAGAATGTCGCAGGCCTGGTGCACCGGGTAGGTGAGCAGAAGGCCGGTGAGCTCGTGGCCCGAGGCTTCCATCTCGGCCTTGACCGTGGGGTTGCGCGCCAGCTCGGCCTCGGACACCAGCGACAGGAACGGCAGCATGAGCTGGTTTGCGGCGGGCACGGCGGAGTGTGCGTAGATCATGGTCTTGTCGGGGTCGATGCCGCAGGCAAGGTAGTCCATGACCATGTTGTACACGTTGTCCTGGATATGCTCGGTGGTGTCGCGGTCGGTGATGACCTGGTAGTCGGCGATGAGCACGTTGGTCTTGGCGCCCATGTTCTGCAGTTCAACACGGCCCTTGAGGGTGCCGAAGTAGTGACCCAAGTGCAAGCGTCCGGTCGGGCGGTCGCCGGTGAGCATGGTGAACTTCTCGGGCGTCTTTGCCAAGCCCTCGCGAATGGCGTTGCTCTTTTGCAGCGCGACTTCGTAGCTGTTCTCGTTTGGCATGATTGCTCCTAACGTATGCGTATTGGTCAAGATGATAACGCGTTTATTGAAAGGGGTGGGGCGCAACTGGGTGAGGTGCCGGTAGAGCGAGGGCTATGCGGCGGTCGCGACGCGGTCGCGAGCGGCCAGCAGCAAAGAGTCACTTCCTCGGCAATAAAACCTAGCGCCTGTGGCGGCGCTCCTCTTTGCGCTCCTCGGCTGCCTGCTCCTCCTGTTTAAAGGCGGGGTCGTCGGGGGTTACCAGCTCGTCTTCGTGTGTGCGCTTGTTGTAATGGTGGCGCAGGACGGGCTCAAACAGGTGCAGATGCTTGGCGAAGGCGGCCGAGCCAATGGCGAGCACGACAAAGATGAGCACGCGCGTGGGCACCTCGACCTGATTGATCGCGGCGGCGCCGGCCGAAAGCATGATGCACCAGGCGTAGATGAGCAGCACGGCCTGCTTTTGGTTGTAACCCTCTTGAATGAGGCGGTGGTGGATGTGGCCCTTGTCGGCCTGTCCGATGCTAATGTGGGCGCGCTTGCGGCGCACGATGGCGCTGAACGTGTCGATGATAGGCACGCCTGCCACGATGAGCGGGATGATGAGTGAGGTGAGCGCGGCGGTACGGCTTACGTTGAGCAGCGAGATGGAGCCCAAGGCGAAGCCCAACAGCAGCGACCCCGAGTCGCCCAAGAAGATGCTTGCGGGGTTGAAGTTGTAATGCAGAAAGGCCACGCACGAGCCAAAGAGCGCAATGGAGAGCGCAGCGGCGTCGATACGGCCCGAAAGCATGGCCATCGTGAACATGGTGAACGATGCGATGCCGCAAATGCCCGTGGCCAGGCCGTCGAGGCCGTCGATGAGGTTGATGATGTTGGTGAACGCCACCAGGTAGATCACGGTGATGGGGTAGGCGAGCCAGCCAAGCATGATATCGCCAGGGGCAAACGGGTTGACGATGACGCCGATGCGCAGGCCGCCCACGCAGGCGATGAGCGCGGCGAGGACCTGACCGGTCAGCTTTTGCTTGGGCTTGAGCTGGTAGACGTCGTCGATTGCGCCGGTCGCAAAGATGACGGTAAAAGAAAGCGCCAGTATGGGATAGCTGATGTGCAAGAGGGGATGAGGCACCAAAACGGGCGGCCAGCCCAGGTACCAGGTGCCTAGGATCTGCACAATGCAGGCGACGACGAGGCCCAAAAAGACCGCCGTGCCGCCCATGCGCGGGATGGGTTTAGTGTTGATGCGGCGCTTGGAAGGATAGTCGACGGCGTCGAGCTTGATTGCCAGGCGCTTGACCAGGGGCACCGCAAGGAAGGTCGTGATAAAAGCCGCGACCGCCACGCAAAGGTACGGTATGAAGCTCGTGGAGGAAGCCATGAATCGATAAACCGCCAAGCGTCGAAGGAAAAGGTCAAAGGACGCTACGCGCAAAAGGGCATAGCTGACCCATGATACTCGACCGAGGGGGTGCGGGGGTTTGCGCCGTGCGATTATCACGCGCTTACCAGATATTGGGATGTTGGCGGGGGTTCTGCCGAGTGCCGTTGGGTGTCATACGGGATCTGTGATGGCAATTTTTGGCAAAATCGGCAAAAGAAAACCACCCCCCACGTTACGAAAATGAACCCACCTAAAACAGGTGGGTGCCCTCATCGACTGTTCCAGCGTCCTTAACAACGAAGGATACCTGTACTAAGTACGACTGTGTGGGCTCCCTAAATAAACGCGACGGTTCACCCAGTTGCTCCGCGGGGGGCGGAATACCTACATCATAAAGCGGCACTTTGTTGATTCCAGTCTTGACATTACAAAATTCGTGTCGGACGATTACGGCGCCTTGGGCTTGGAGCCGTCTGTGCGGTCCGGGCCTTTACGTTTGAGCTGCTGAATCGTTGTTTTGGAGCATGTTTTTTTATGCCGATGTCGAAATCCGGTTCAGATAATAGGTGCTTGCCTCATCGGTTTCT
>CAJMRJ010000183.1:0-3280 GCA_905215865.1 uncultured bacterium
CCCGGCCAATCCTTGAGCGCACCGGCCCACGCGAGCTCATCAAATACGCGCGCGCAGTCCTCTGCACCGCTCACCACATGAAAGCGCAGGCGCTGAGCGTTGGCGCCGCAAGGGGCCAGGTGCGCCAGCTCCGCCAGCTCGAGCAAAAACTCGCGCGGTACGCGCATAGACTCGTCAAATCGGCGGCACGTGCGGGCGCGGCGGACCAGCGCGTCAAACGTGTCCAGGCCAAGTTTTTCGCAACCCTGCTTTGCCATCGACTCAGCGCTCGACGGCGCCGCGGGAACTGCTTCGTTCATAGGGACCCCCCAATAAAAGCCAATTGTTCTTAGAAATCTAACCCAAAAACGTAGGCAATAACGAACAGAGGCGCAATGTTCTACATCTGTTGAATATCCCACATCCAAACGGGAACAAAGGTGACAATTCGCGAAGGTGAGGCTCCCATTCGCCCCTCCCGCCCCACGCGACAGCGCCCTTTGGCGATACTGGTTGCAAGAGCTACGGCTTACGCCGCACGGAAAGGAGACATCATGGGCATCTTTAAGAACGATGACAAGCAATCGAGCGCGTTTGGATTTGACGAGAAAAGCATGGCAGGCAAGGCCGTCAAGGCCGTGCGCTGGATTTACGCCATCACGGGCGTCTTGGCGCTCGTCGCCGGCATCGCACTGCTGTTTGCGCCCGCCAAGTCCCTCGTCTTCCTGACGACCGTCCTGGGCTTCTACTTTGTGATCACGGCCGCGATCAGGCTGTTTACCGCTGTTTTCGAGCCGCTGCTGCCCACCGGCTGGCGCGTTACGAGCATCATCTCCAACCTGCTCATCATTCTGGGCGGCGTCATAATCCTGCGCAACCAGGCCTTCTCGACCGCGACGCTCACCACGCTCGTGGTGGTCGTCGCCGGCTTTGGCTGGATCGTCGAGGGCGTCATGTCCATTCTGGAGTCCGAGCTTTCCGCCAACCGCGCCCTCGCCATCCTGAGCGGCGCACTCTCCATCATCGCGGGCATGTTCGTGTTTATCTATCCGCTGTGGTCGGCTAAGATGCTCGTCATCTTTAGCGGTGCCGCGTTGCTGGTGTTTGGCGTGACGCTGATTGTCCGCGCCATTCAGTTTGGCAAACTGGTGCGTTAGATGCCAAAGACACTTTTTATTGATGCCGACGCCTGCCCGGTCACGCGCGAGTCGATTGACTGCGCGCGGCGGGCAGGCGTTGCCGTGGTGATTGCCGGCAACAGCACGCAAAACCTGGAGCGGCACATTCGCCGCGACGACCCGCGCGACGCCGAGCATGCGCGTCGGGGCTTTTGGGTCACGACGCTCGATGTGAGTGTGGGCGCCGATAGTGCCGACTTTGCCACTGTCGAGCGCCTGCAGGCAGGCGACGTGGTCGTGACGCAGGACATAGGCCTGGCAAGCATGGTGCTCGGCCGCGATGCCGCCGCAATCGGTGTGCGCGGGCGCGTCTACGATAAGGCGACCATCGACATGCAACTGTTTATTCGCCACGAGGAAAAGAAGGTGCGCCGCGCCGGGGGACGCACCCGCGGGCCGGCAGCCTTCACCAGCGAGGACCGAGCCCGCTTTAAACGCAACCTCACCGAGCTGCTGCGCTAACCAAGGCAGATTTTTGGGACATGCCTAAAAATCTGCCTTTTTGTTTTGAGCGGCGTGAGCACTCAGAATCCATGGCTCAACAAAAAACGGGCTTCAAAATGCCATGCGCCCCGCATTGTGCCGGCGCCGAGCATGGCTATTTTGAAGCCCGTTTTGCTAGGCCTACTTAGAGGCCGAAGGCGGAGAGGATGAGTCCCCAGCCGGCGCCGATGACGTACATCATGACCAGGAACACGGCGTTTTCGCGAGCGCTGCGGTTGGTGCGGAACAGGACCAGGTAGCCCACGCCGGCGGAAATGAGCGTGCCGGCGAGCATCGGCGCCAACTGTAGCGCGCCCTCCAGGTACAGCTGCGTGATGACCACGCTGGCCGAGCAATTGGGAATCAGCCCGACAAGCGCCGAACCCAGGACAGCGAGCGTCTCGTTGCCGCGCAGGAACTGCTCGATTGCGGACTCGCCAAAGGTCTCGAGCACGGCGACCAGAATCAGCGTCACCAGGAAAATGAATACCGATACCTGCACGGTGTGCGAGATGGCGCTGCGGATGATCGACACGATGGGCGCGCCCTCGTGGGAGTGGCTGTGGTCGTGGTGGCGCTCGTGCTCGTCCGCGTGACCATGATCGTGGCTGTGGTCGTGCCCGTGCTCGTCCTCATCCTCGTCACAGCCGCAATGATCGCGTTCGCACAGCTCGTGGATGTGATCAGCACTTACGCCCGCCTCGGCCACTTCATCAATGATGTCGCCCCCGGTATGGTCGTCGTGCGCGCAGTTCACATGAGCCGGATTGGCAGCGGTCCCCAGCACGGTACGGCGAATCGCCGCATGCGCGCGGGCATTACGACGAAGGCCGCGGATAGCCGCATCCACGATAAAGCCCGTGACCAGCGCGATCAGCGCCTTCGAGGCGAGCAACATCGCCATGGTCTGCACGGGTACCTGCTCGGCGAGCAACAGCGGCAGCATCTCGTCGGAGGTCGAGAGAAACACCGCCACCAAGGTGCCCAGAGTCACGACGCGACCGGCGTACAGTGTGGCCGCCATTGCCGAAAAGCCGCACTGCGGCACCATGCCCAGCAACGAGCCAACCACGGGACCCGCGGCGCCGGCACGCTTGATAGCGCCGTTGACGCGGTCGCCAGCAACGTGCTCAAGCGTCTCGAGGGTCAGATATGTCACCAACAAAAACGGCACCAACGACAGCGTGTCCTTGCCGGCGTCGAGCAGAATATCAATCAGCAAATCCATGACGGATGGAACCTTTCGTGTCTTTCGGCAGCATTGTAAAAGTCCTAGCGGTCAACTAGGGTATTGTAGTTGTCCCGGGCGCGGTGCCAATAGTTGCCCATGGTAAACTATCATCTCGCCACAACTCAGTAACCCCGAGCCGCGCGACGCGGCCCGTCCAAGGAGCAGCATATGAACGTATCGCAAGCACTCGAATACGAGCGACAGCCGTTTATCCCCATGTTTATCTACGGCGACCACGGCGCCATGGAGTCCGAGCGCCAGAAGGGCGAGGAGGCCCTCAAGGTGCTCGAGACCGAGTACTTTACCGCCGAGGGCGACCCCGGCTTCGACTTTGCCACTGTGCGCGACCTGGCCGACCGCAACCGCGACCTGTGCGACCAGATTGGCGAGGCGCGCCTGCGCAACGTGA
>CAJMRJ010000184.1:0-3250 GCA_905215865.1 uncultured bacterium
ACTCGATAGGTAGCTGGGGTGCAAGTCGCAGGCCAGCGCGGCGGGCGTCAAGTCGAAGAGATCTTCCAAGCGCGTGCGCGCGGCGTTCCAGGCATCGAAGGTCTCGCCGTTTTCGACATCGCCAATATGCTGCGACACAAAACAGGCCGCCTCGCCGTTCGCATCCTCGCGTGTGAATGCGATCGTCGCCTTTTGCTGTGGGCCGCAGGCGAGCACGCAGGACGGAGCGCCGTCGAGTGCCGGCAGCGGCAACGGCCGAGGCGCATATCCGCGAGCGCGGCGCACGGGCATAACGACCCCACCGACCACGCGTACCACGGAGTCGTCGTAGCGTGAGAGAATCGCGCGGTCGTTACCGAGCAGCGCGTCGGCGATGCCGGCGGCAACGAGGTGTTCCCAGGCAAGGTCGTCGTCAGTTTCGATAGGTTCCTCGCTCAGGTTTCCGCTGGTCATGACCAGCGCGCGCATGTCATGCGACGCGGCGGCTGCAAGCAGCAGATGCTGAAGCGGTGTATAGGGGAGCATAACGCCAAGCTCGGGCAGGTCGTGTGCGACGGATGGCGCGAGTGTAAGGGCGTCGGGGGAATCTCCCTCGCCAACAGCACGCCGCCGCAACAGCACAATGGGACGGATGCTACCGGTTAGCAGGCCGCACTCGGCATCATCGACATGGCACAGGCGTTCAGCATCGGCAAGGCTGCGCACCATAACGGCAAGCGGCTTGTTGCTGCGGCGCTTGCGGCGGCGAAGCTCGACCACCGCCTGCTCGTTGGAGGCGTCGCATGCCAAGTGGAATCCGCCCAGGCCCTTGATGGCGACAATGCCGCCGCTGGCCAGCAGTTCGACACAGCGGTCAATAATGGCATCGCTGGTTTCGCGCGTGCTGCCGACGGCTGGCGTCGCCCCCGAGCCCTCGAGCTCCATGTCGCCCGCCGCCTCGCGCCAGGTAATATGTGGCCCGCAGTCAAAGCAGGCATCGGGCTGCGCATGAAAGCGCCGGTCAAGCGGGTCGCCATACTCTGCGGCACACTCGGGGCACATGGGAAAGCAATCCATCGACGTGGCCGCTCGGTCATAAGGCAGCGACCGGATGATGGTAAAGCGCGGCCCGCAGTTGGTGCAGTTGATAAAGGGGTAGTGATAGCGTCGGTCGGCGGGGTCGAACAGTTCGCGCAGGCAGTCGTCACAGGTGGCGATATCGGGGGAGATGAGCGTCGTGTGCATGGTCTGATCCTGCGACGCTACGATACGAAATACCTGCTCATCGTCGGCATCCCAAGCGTCGGGCTCCAGGTCTGCAACAGCGACATGCTCAACGCGGGCCGCGGCAGGCGCGTGCTCCGACAGCGCGGCGACAAAGCCGTCGAGTGCCTCGACCGAAGCATGCGCCTCGATGTGCACACCATCGCCCGCGTTGAGCACCCAGCCGCAAATGCCATGCGCCATAGCCTCGCGATACACAAATGGCCGCATGCCAACGCCCTGCACAATGCCCGTCACATGAATATGCACATGCCGCATGTGGCTCCCCTTCATTGAAGTGTGTGCTGTTAGAGCCCCAAGCTCTGCTTGGTTGCGGCGCAGGTGAGCTCGCCGTGCTTAACGCCGCGCAGTCCCAGCAACCGGTCCGCCAGCTCGTAGACGCGTTTGCCGCGACCCTTGAGCGCCAGAATCTCCAGGCAGTTGTGGTGGTCCAGATGCACGTGCATGGTCGAGACAATCTCGTCGGTGTAGTCGTGCTGCACCTCGTCCAGACGGCGCGTCAGATCGCCGGTATGGTGGTCATAGATCATGGTGAGCGAACCGATGACCTGCTCGTCGGGCGTGCGCATCTGCTCCTTGGCAATCGAGGCGCGAATCAGATCGCGTACGGCCTCGGATCGGTTAGCCACGTCACCGCGGCGCGCAATCTGCTCGTCAAAGCGGCGCAGCAGGTCGTCGGGCGCGGTGACCGAAAAGCGGACCAGCTCGGAGCTGGAGCCACTGCAGCGGCAGCTCGCATCGTCGTCCGCACCGTAATCGTGCGCGTGCTCGTGCTCGGCCACGTTACACCAGTTTTACAGAGCCGACGGAGTTGTGGTCGGCCTCGATGGCCTCCTCGTAGCCCTCGAGCGCATCGTGCGCCTCGTGCAGCGCAGACATGGCGGCCTCGAGCTTGGCGCCAATGCGCTCCATGTCAAAGTTCTCGGTCGCATGCAGCAGCTGATGGCTCCACTCGTGAGCGAGCTCAATGGTGTCGTCGACCTGCTTGACGCTCATGGCAAGCTGGCTCATGTTCATTCCGACGTCATGCATGGGAATCTCCTTTTGTGCGGGGCGATATGGTGGTTCAGATTCTACTACGCCCGCCTTGGGCGCCGCCGCATAAGAAAACGGGTGCGAGTCCGTCTGACCCGCACCCGTTCACTGGGGGCTGTTTGTGTCTACCATACTATCCGTGGTCGCATGCCTTGCGTTTGGCACTCCGGCGAGCGGTGCGAAACCGCTCATGGACGGCAGACAAGTAACAAGCGTATTACAGATGTTTCTCCAGCAGTGCCTGAAGTCTTGCCTTGGGTAAGGCGCCGACCGAGCGGTCGACCTCCTCGCCGTTCTTAAAGACGATTAGCGTGGGGATGCTCATGACGCCAAACTTCATGGCCAGGTCCTGGTTGTCGTCGACGTTGCACTTGGCCACAGCCAGCTTGCCGGCCAGCTCGTCGGCAACCTCGTCTACGATGGGCGAGAGCGAGCGGCAGGGGCCGCACCACGGGGCCCAAAAATCAACCAGTACGGGCAGGCTATCGTTGACGACAGCGTCGAAGTTCTCGGGGGTAATCTGCTTAATGTCAGCCATGGTGACCTCCATAATGCGACGCGGCTCGGCCGCGTAAAACTCAGTACGACCGTGCTTATACCCAGCGGCTCGTAAAGCAACCACTCGCGGGCGGCTCTTTTATATAATGGTGGGCACGCAAATGATTGGAGAGCGCATGCCCACGTCACAAAGCCAGAAAAAAGAAGCCATCGCTCAGGCGACCGAGCAGGAGCTCGCGTCGCTTGCAGATCGCGGTGTGCGTATCGCGGGCAACGCGTGCTCGCCGATTGTGCTGGTCAAAGGCGATTTGGATGAAGCCGAGTGCTCGGGCGGCGAGCTGGCTGCCGGCGCAGATGGCGCCGCGTTGCGCAAGGCGCTCGGCGCCATCGGATATGCCCCCGAGGATTTTTGCGTGCTGGCAAGCGTCGCCGGCGAGGGCGACGGAGCGGTCGC
>CAJMRJ010000185.1:0-3194 GCA_905215865.1 uncultured bacterium
ATCGGCACGCCCCGTAAGAAGCGTCCGGCGATTGCACATCCCGTGGTGAACCTGGTGCACGAGGAGCGCTACTGCCGCGCCGATGCTGCGACTATGGATGCGCAGGTGGCCGAGATGGACGCGATGTTCCGCCCGCATGCCCGCGAGGTGGGGGAGCGCGTCGTGGACATCTATACCCGCAAGCACACGAGCCCCTTTATGGCCGAGATGAGCCGATCCATGGAGTGGTGGTTCAAAAATTGGCTCGGAAAATGACGGATGTGACAAAGGGACGGTCCCTTTGTCACATTCCATATCGCCGCGGTGGCCTAAAGGCCGTATAAATGTTTATCTAGCTGGGAAAACAGCGCCATTCAAACATGGGCTGATTACCTATAATTCCTTCGAACATTAAAGTTGGGAGGAAACCGGCTTATGGAACAGAAGGCCAAGGAGGCAGCCTCGCATGCTGCGATTCCTGTGAGCATCTCGGCGATGCTCGTCACGCTGGGCGTGGTGTACGGCGATATCGGCACCAGCCCCATGTATGTAACCAAGGCGCTCGTTGCCGGCAACGGCGGCATCGGAAGCGTGACGGAGGAGTTCGTGCTTGGCGCGCTCTCCCTTGTCGTGTGGACGGTCACGCTGCTGACCACCATCAAGTATGTGCTCATCTCGCTGCGCGCCGATAACCATGGTGAGGGCGGCATCTTTGCCCTGTACAGCCTGGTCAAGCGCTGCGGCAAGTGGCTTATCATCCCCGCCATGCTGGGTGGCGCCGCGCTGCTCGCCGACGGCATCCTGACGCCGGCCGTTACCGTTACCACGGCCATCGAGGGCCTGCGCACCATCCCGGCGGTCCATGCCGTGCTCGGTGACGACCAGGGTCGCGTCGTCGCCATTACGCTCGCCATCATCATCGCGCTCTTCTTGGTACAGCGCATCGGTACGGCCAAGATCGGTCACGCCTTTGGCCCCATCATGACGCTGTGGTTTCTGTTCCTGGGCGGCACGGGTCTGTTCTTTGTCTTCCAGCACCCCGCCGTGCTGCTGTGCCTCAACCCGGTGCGCGGCATCGCCTTTTTGCTGAGCCCCAACAACCACGCGGGCATCATGATTCTGGGCAGCTGCTTCCTCGCCACCACCGGTGCCGAGGCGCTCTACTCTGACATGGGCCACGTCGGCCGCGGCAACATCTACGCTACCTGGCCGTTCGTTAAGTGCTGCCTGCTGCTTTCCTATATGGGCCAGGGCGCTTGGCTTATGAACAACGCTGCCGACCCCGAGCTCATGGGCATTGCCGACCTCAACCCGTTCTACCAGATGCTCGCTCCGGGCCTGCGCCCGTTTGCCGTCGGCCTTTCCACCGTCGCGGCCATCATTGCCTCGCAGGCGCTCATCACCGGCGCATTCTCGCTGGTGTCCGAGGCCAGCCGTCTGGATCTCATGCCGCACATGCAGGTCTTCTACCCTGCCGAGACCAAGGGCCAGCTCTACATCCCCATGGTCAACAACGTCATGCTTGTCGGCTGCGTCATCGTGGTACTGCTGTTCCAGAACTCGGCGCATATGGAAGCCGCCTACGGCCTTGCCATTACGCTGACAATGATGTGCACCACGCTGCTGCTCTTCTTCTACCTGCACGAGGAGCGCAAGCTCAAGGTTGCTCCGTGGATCTTCGCAGCCTTCTTCCTTTTGCTCGAAGGCTTCTTCTTCGTGAGCTCGCTCACCAAGTTCTTCCACGGCGGCTACTTTACCATCCTCATGGCTGCACTCATCATGGGCATCATGGTGTGCTGGTACAACGGCACGGCGGTCGAGCAGCGCCAGTTTACGCTGCTGCCGCTGCGCAGCTACCTGCCGCAGCTCAAGCGCCTGCGCGACGACGACCGTTACGAGCGCATGAGCGACAACGTCGTGTACCTGACCAAGGACACCCATACCGACTACATCGACCGCGATATCGTCTACTCGATCTTGGACAAGCATCCCAAGCGCGCCCGCGCCTGGTGGTTCGTGAATGTCGAGACCATGGACGAGCCGCATACCTTTGCCTATTCGGTCGAGACGTTCGGCACCGACTACGTGTTCCGCGTGCATCTGTACCTGGGCTACAAGATCAACCAACGCGTCAATGCCTACCTGCGTCAGGTTGTTCAGGACCTGGCTGCCACCGGCGAGCTGCCGCCGCAGACGCATGACTACTCGGTCTACAAGGATCCGGGTAACATCGGCACGTTCAAGTTCGTCCTGATCCGTAAGCTTCTGGCGCCCGAAAGCGATGTGGAGCCCAGCGAGCGTACGGCCATCACGCTCAAGTACATCATCCGCCGCGCCGCCGGCACGCCCGCACGCTGGTACGGCCTGGAGAACTCCAACGTGAGCTTTGAGTACGTGCCGCTGTTCACCAAGTTCAAGGCCGTGAACAAGATGCAGCGCCTGGCCCCCAATGAGCGGCCGTAGACGCCGGTGGCTACACGGAGTTAGTTTTTGATGGATAAGCATGAGGCCGGGGAGGAAAACATGGATACAAAGGCGCTCGATGGCCGTGAGGCGGTGGTCGAAATGGTTTGTGAGGCGCGCGTCGACGCCGCCGAAGATCGGTTCTTTACGAATCGTGCCAACATGGACATGGCCGACCGTGTGATTTCGGTCGTGGTGACGGTGTTTGCCGCGGCATGCGTGTGCGCGCTGCTCGCGCACGTGCTGTTTGTCTAACGACCGCAGGCTGCAAAGGCTATACACTTGGAACCACCACAAGGGGAAACCACCACAAAGGTGCCTGTCCCCTTTGTGGTGGTTTTTGTTTTTGAGAGAGGGGCGAGACGCTGATGGACGTCCGTACGGACGGCGATATTGCCGATAGCTTTTGGTGGCGGCGCACAACGCTGACGCGCCGCACTCCTCTGTATGACGCCTGCGTATCGGTGGGGCTGCTGATCGCGGCGACGATTGTGGGCGCGCTGCTCGACCATCCGGGTCTCGCGCCGAGCATCATGATCGTCTATGTGTTCGCCGTTCAGCTGTGCGCATTCTTTACCTGGAGTCGCCTGTATTGCTTGCTGAGCTCGGCTGCCGCCGTGGCGCTCTACAACTTCTTGTTTGTCGACCCGCGCTACTCGCTGTCGCTTATCGACCGCGGCTATCCCGGCATGTTCTTCATCATGTTCGTGGTCTCGCTCGTGTCGAGCTCGATTGCCTTGGCCCTGCGCCGT
>CAJMRJ010000186.1:0-3160 GCA_905215865.1 uncultured bacterium
CCCGAAAGTTGCGATAATTGCCCGATGTGGCCAAGGCGGCATCGTCGAGCACCGTCAGCACGCGAGCCAAACGATCGGCAGGATGCTCGCCAAAGGCAGCGGCCTCGGCAGCAAGCGCCTCGGCCTGCTCGGCACCGCCCTCAAACAACTCGGCACGGGCACCGGCAACGCAGGCAACATACACGTCGCGCACGTGCGCAACCAGGTCGCGCGTCAGTTCCAGCAGGTCGTTACCTTCCTCGACCTGCGCGCGAATAAGCCCATAGAGCTCGGCGACATCGCGATCAGCAATGGCGCGCGCAAACTCGCCCAGAATCTGGTCCGAAACTTCGCCCAAAAGCGAGCGGGCATCGTCCGCATGCACGGTGCCGTTGCCGAAGACGCTCAGCTGCTCCAGCGTGGAGAGCGCGTCGCGCATGCCGCCCTTGGCATGGCGCGCCACGATGGCAAGCGCCTCGTCGTCGTAGTCGAAGCCCTCCTGTTCGCACACGTATGCCAGGCGGCGCTCGATATCCTCGTTACCGATGCGGTGGAAATCGAAGCGCTGGCAGCGCGAGAGGATGGTCTCCAGAATCTTTTGCGGGTCGGTGGTGCACAGCACAAAGATCACGTGCGCCGGTGGCTCCTCGAGCGTCTTGAGCAGCGCGTTAAACGCCGCCGTCGTGAGCATGTGGACCTCGTCGATGATATAGATCTTGTACTTGCCGCGCACCGGGGCAAAGTTAACGGAGTTGATGATCTCCTCGCGCACGTTGTCTACGCCGGTACGGCTTGCGGCATCGAGCTCGTAGACATCGGGGTGGTTGCCCTCGGCAATGAGCTCACACTCCTCGCAGGTGCCGTCGGGCATGCAGCCGCTTGCACCCTCGGCGCGCGCCGCCTCGGCATTGCGGCACAGCAGCGCCTTGGCCAAAATGCGCGCCATAGTGGTCTTGCCCGTGCCGCGCGGCCCGCAGAACAGGTAGGCGTGGGACAGGCGCCCCTCGGTGATGGCGTGCTCGAGCGTCGAGACGATATGCTGCTGGCCCACCACGGAGTCGAAGGTGAGCGGGCGATACTTTCGGTACAACGATTCCATGGGTGCTCCCCCGGGTATACTGAGTCTTGTTGCCGCGGCGGCCATGCGGTCGCACGGCATACTGCATTCATAATAACCCGTACGGCGAGCCCGCCGCGATAGGAGTCCAAAGAGCATGGCAGACGCAGAGAGCAACCTCGTCCCCTCCGAAGCAGCCGACCAGGTCGAGGTCGCGCTCGAGACGCAGGCAGCAGCCGATGACGGCATCCTGTACCTCAACGAGTATCAGTACGAAAACGACCTCGTCACCGATTTCGCCCGCTTGGTCGCCTCGCCCAGGCGTCGCGGCTCGCTGTATGTCGCCGCGGCGATTGCCGCGCTCATCGGCATCGGCATGCTAGTGGCCGGCGGCAACTGGATCAAGTTCGGTGTCGTCCTGATCGTATTCGGCGCCTTTTTGGCCTGGTGGAGCAAAAATCTGCACCATACGCTCGCGCGCGACTTTATCGAATCCGTCGAGGCAGACGAGTCCATGGGCGGCCGCTACCGCCGCGTCGCCGCCAACGAGGACGGCCTGATGGTCTGGGGCAAGAGCGGCAAGTCGCAGTTCTTCCCGTTTGAAAAGCTCGACCATGTACTCGACGGCGAGCGCATCTTTGTGGCCATGTTCGCCGACCAGGGCGTGACGATCCCTAAGGACACTTTTGTGCGTGGTGATGCCGAGCAGTTTGGCCCCTTCCTCAAGGCGCGCATCAACAAAAAGCTGCGCATCGAGACCAAACGCAAAAAGATGAAGGCCGAAAAGGCCGCTGCCAAGGCCAAGCAGGAAAGCGAACCTAAGAATGCAAAGGCCAAACAGCGCAAGCAGAAGAAGAACAAGAAGAAGCGCTAAGGCCAAGTCAGATAGGCCGCCTCGCCCCGCTATCTTCACCATGCGCCCGAGCGTGCTACACTAGCAGCATCTATGCCACCGCGAACGGCTTGGCCCCGCGCCCGCCGCTCGCAAACGAACTTTAAACGCACGAGGGTTGGCCATGCCGCTTTTCTCGCAACATACCGCCCGGTTCTCGCCGGACGTTCCCTTGGAGGGCACCAGCTCTCGCGAGCTGCTCAAGCGGTTCCAGCCGCTCGAGACGCTCGCGACCGGCGGTTTTGGCTCCATCGAGATTTGCCGCGACACGCACCTGCGCCGTCGCGTCGCCATTAAGCGCATTCCCCTCACAGGCGGTGCCGGCATGCCCGCCAGCGACATCATGGATGTCCTGCGCGAGGCACACACCGCTGCCATGCTTCAACATCCCAATATCGTGCAGGTTATCGACTTTACGCACGATACCGCCTATGCCTACCTCGTCATGGAATATGTCGACGGCATGTCGCTCGCCGACTTTTTGCATCGCGTGGACGGCCATTCGCTTACCTTTGACGAGGCCGCGGCAATTGCCGACGCGCTGGGCCAGGCGCTCACCTTCGCCCATAGCAACGGCGTGCTCCACCTGGATATTAAGCCCGCCAACGTGCTCATCGACCACTCGGGCAATGTAAAGCTCACCGACTTTGGCATGGCGCGGCTGTCGTCTGCCGGCGGCTTTGGCGGCTCGCGTGGCGGCACCATCGGCTACATGCCGCCCGAGCAGCTCGACATCGAGACTGGCACGGTCGACGAGCGCGCCGACGTCTTTGCCCTTGCCTGCGTTATCTATGAGGGCTTGTGCGGCAGCGCTCCCTTTATGGCGGCCACGCCCGCCGACTCGCTCGGTCGCATCATCGGCGGTGCCACCTACCCTAGCGAGCTCATCCCGCACTTTCCCCCGGGAGCCGAGGCTGCGCTCATGAGCGCCCTCTCCCCCATGCCGCAAGACCGCCCCAACAGCATCGAGGCATTTTGCGACCAGCTGCTCGCCGGCTTGGGCAGCGTGCGCGAGGGCCGTCGCAGCCTGGAGCAGATGGTGGGCGAGCTGTCGGATGACGAGCGCACGGCAGACAATATCGAATCGTTGCCCTATGAGGACGACGCCACCGAGGTCGACCCCGCGCTCGGCTGGGCCGGCACGCGATGGCGTCGCGCGCGCGATTACACCATGCGCGCCATCTCGGCGCTAACGTGTGGTGCCTTTAGCTTTCTGATCATGCAGACGGCGG
>CAJMRJ010000187.1:0-3151 GCA_905215865.1 uncultured bacterium
CGCCCCTGCGCGCCGACAACGCGGACGGGTCGACGGGCAGCCTGGAGGCGTCGCTCATCAACACGCCCGCCGGCACGCCCCCTAGCATCTTCATCGGAGGCTTTATGCCCTTGACTGGCGATATGGCAATGTTCACCGCGGCCGCCGTTGCGGTCGTCGGAGCCGCGCTCATCGTGGTCGCGCTCCTGGTCAAGCGGGGAGGTGGCAGCCATAAAGAGTAGCTGGCAGCCCCACAGAGAGCGGGGCGAGACGTAGCGAAGTAGATGCTAAGACACAGACAGACAGATTTAGATCAAATGGAATTCGAGCAGAAAGCAGAGGAAAAGAAGATGAGCATGAGCAAGAACATCGCACGCCTGGCAGTAACCGCCGGCCTCACAGCAGCGCTGAGCTTCGGCGGTGTGATGGCCCCGGTGACCATGGCGTTTGCTGAGGGCGACGCGAACGGCTCGGTGGCCATCGAAAAAGCGTTGGGGAACGATACCGAATTCAAGGGTTACAAGATCTTTGACGCTGATGTGGCAAAGGATGAGAACGGCCAGACGCTTGTGAGCAATATCGCATGGGCCAACGACAAGGTTGAAGCTGCTGTTAAGGAAGCGATTAGGGAATTCGATAAGGACACCAATATCGCAACCGCCCAGGATGCTGCAGATTGGATTAGCAAGAACGTGATGCACACCGGTAAAACGACTAGCGTAGCATCTGACTCTGCTGCATATAAGATTGCGGCTGCTGTGGCTAAGGTGACCGATCTGAATGATTCAAGTGATCTCGCGGCCACTTCGGATGGTGTTGCCAACAACCTTTCACACGGCTATTGGCTCTTTGTGACTGATGCCCAGACTGTCGCAGGCACCGAAACCGCCACCGCCCCTATCTTCGCTGTCGTCGGAGATGAAGCGGTTTCAATTACCGAGAAGACCAGTATTCCCACTGTCGATAAGCGGGTGTTCGAGGGCACGGTATGGGGAAAGGTGAGCGACTCGCAGATTGGTGAGAAAATCAAGTATAAGCTGATCGGCACAGTTGCCGATAACATCGACACCTTCGCCACGTACAAATATGTGTTCCAGGATCACCTTTCCGTTGGACTGAAAGCCGACAAAGATTCCGTTGCTGTGACTATTGACGACAAGACTGTCCAGCCTGCAGACTACAGTGTGCTCGTTAAGGATACTACTGATGAGTCCCACAATGTTACAGGCCATGACCTGACGATTTCCTTTGAAGACCTCAAGGCCGCTGCAAAGGCTTTGAACGTGACCTTGACCAAGACTTCCAAGGTCGTTGTGACCTACAAGGCCGAGCTTACGAGCGATGCTGAATACACGGCCACCGGTAACACCAACGAGGTCAAGCTTGTCTACTCCAACAATCCCATGACTAGTACCACCGGCACCTCTACGCCAAAGGAAGTCACCGACTACGTTTTTGGCCTGGATATTACCAAGGTTGAGGAAGGCAATCAGGATAAAAAACTTGTCGCTGGCTTTAAGGTCAAGGTCGTTAATAACGGAGATTCTGGATCTGCTGGCAAATGGTTGAAAAATGACGGAACCCTTGTCAGGACTGAAGAAGAGGCTTCTGAGTTTATGACCGATAGCGCGGACGGCAAGGTCCGTATCCCCGGTCTCGTTGAGGGTACGTACGAGATTGCCGAAACGACCACTCCTTCGAGCTACAACACCATCGCCCCCTTCCAGATTATCGTGAAGCCGACTTACAATGAGAGCGGTAAATTGACGAAGCTGACCGTCAGCGAAAAAGAAGAAGAGGTCACTCCTGGTACTGCAAATGGTTCGGTCATGTCCATTACTATTGCGAACAAGAAGGGCTCCGGCCTTCCACTGACCGGTCTCAACGGCGTGACCTTCACTTGGATCGCTGGTGGCGCGGTGCTGTGCATCGGTGTGGCGCACCTCATCCGCAGCCGTAAGCAGGCTGAGGAGTCCGAGCAGGAGTAACGCTCGCTCACCCATCCCTTTGGCAGGTGGGATGTGATGGCCATGAGACTTGCGGACACTTTTCTCGTCCATCCACGTTTTTGCTTTGCCATTCTCTTTTCGGGGCAGACTCCGTGCTGGAGTCTGCCCCGTTTTTTGGGATAACGCAGCCAGCCTCCATCGTCCGATGGATCAAGCACATGAATATCGAACAGATGTTTGCAAATGTTGCGTTTACCAGCTGTAAGTGCGAGTGCTCGCAGTAAAATACCCTTGCGACGCATTCCGTGCGCGGGCGGCCGACGACTCGATCGGAGGTCCCCAAATGCTGAAATTCCTTAACGCGCTCGCCGCCCTCGCGGCGGTGGGCACGTTCGTCATCGCGTTTCTTGACTCGTATGAGGTTCGGTTTAAGGTCCGTAGGCGCACGCGCGGTGCGGACGGTAGAAGGCATTTGCGCCGCAAAAAGCGCAAATAAGAATGCCCGGGGTTAGAGGCCCGGGCATTTAACAACGTCGGAAACTGGTCGCCCGCGCTCCTAAGTACTTACGCGGGGTGCGTCGTTTCCTGTAATTATTGTATCCCGAATCGCCCCGCCGATTCGGGACATTTTGAAAACTCAAATGCTGGCTTATCCTCGACTGGACGGTGCAGTCTAGCTGCTTTGTCCGGCGTGGAAGCTCGCTAATCGGCTATTATTTGTTTAGACAACTTGAGTTGTAGAGGAGTGACCGGCGATGGTGCAGGGCGCCAAACATATGAAGAGCAATAACACCGCGGCCAACGGTGGCTCAAGCTCTCAGCCCAAACCTCAACCAAAGCCCAAGCGTCGCCGCAAGCGACTACCGCGCTGGGCCGACCGTCTCATCACCATCGTCATCATCCTTATTGGCGTGGGCCTTATGACCTGGCCGTGGATCTTGGACCGGCTCGAGGCCTCGGGCGTGTTCAACCAGATCAGCACCGTGTCCAGCACCGTGGACGCGCTGTCTGCCGAGGAGCGCGAGCGCATCCTGCTCCAGGCGCGCTCCTTTAACGAGCAGCTGGCGGGCGAGGCCACCGAGCTTCCCGCCGACCAGATCGAGCCCTACGCTCAGCAGCTCATCTTTGACCGCGACCCCATGATGAGCTGGGTCGAGATCCCCTCCATCGACGTGAGCATGCCCATCTACCACGGCACGAGCGAGGAAGTCCTTATGGCGGGG
>CAJMRJ010000188.1:0-3136 GCA_905215865.1 uncultured bacterium
CCCCTACCACGGCCATGCCGCCAATCTGCCAGGCGGCAAAGACACAGCCCAGAGTCAGGGGGCCCATGGTCTTGTCACCGCCCGACCACTGGTTGGCACTTTTGATCTTGGTGCCGGACCAGACACCGATCCCCACGATAATGACAAAGGTCACGATCCATGTTGCGATTAACATACGGTTCTCTCTCCCTTTTGTTTATTTGCAGCGGATGCCGGTGCCGCCGGAGTCTCCTCCGATTCCGGCGAACCAAACAGCGAAAGTTGCTCGGCCATGGCCCCAGCACCTCCAATCCCATACACATACAGAAACAAGAGCCCCGCTCGGGGTGAACGGGGCTCGGATACATACGTTTGCGCAGCGATTACAGCGCCATCGTGCGGGCGCGATCGATACGCGCCAGGCAGTCGTCGCGGCCGACGAGCGCCATGGTCTCGCCCAGCGGAGGGCTCACCATGTTGCCGCAAACGGCGACGCGCACGGCCTGGAACACCACGCGCTTCTTGAGTTCCATCTGCTCGGGCAGTGGCTCAAGCACAGCGTCGATGTTCGCGGCGGTCCACTCGGTAACACCCTCGAGCGCGGCCTTGGCGGCGTCCAGAATGGCACCCATGCCCTCCTTGGCCAGACCCTTGTTGACGGATTTCTCGTCATACTCGAGCGTCTCGGCCGTGGCAAAGATGGGGGCGGCGACGGTCACGGCGTCGGCCGGCATCTTGGTGCGCGGCTTGACAATGGCAGCAAGCGCGTCAATCCAGTCCTCGCCGTACTCAACGTTGCCCTCGATGAGGCCTGCCTCATGCAGCTCGGGTACCATGATCTCGTCGGCAAACTGCGCGTCGGACATGCCGTTGATGTACTCGGCATTGATCCAGTCGAGCTTCTTGGGGTCGAAGGTCGCCGGGTTCTTGGAAATGCGGTCGAGCGAGAACTTGCTGGCCAGGACGTCGCGCGGGATGATCGTGGTCTCGCCGTCGAGCGACCAGCCGAGCAGTGCCAGGTAGTTGACGAAGGCATCGGACAGGTAACCGGCGTCGCGGTACTCCTCCACCGAGGTGGCGCCGTGGCGCTTGGAGAGCTTCTTGCCGTCGGCGCCCAGAATCATGGAGATGTGGGCGAACGTGGGCACGGGCGCGCCGAGGGCCTCGTAGACCATGACCTGGCGCGGGGTATTGGAAAGGTGATCGTCGCCGCGGATGACGTGGGTGATCTTCATCATGGCGTCATCGACGACGGTCGCGAAGTTGTACGTGGGCGTGCCGTCGGAACGGAAGATGACAAAGTCGTCGAGCTCCTTGGCATCGAAGGTCACCTCGCCATGGACGGCGTCGTGGATGACGACGTCGCCGCGGTCCTCGGGAACCTTGATGCGCAGGACGTAGGACTCGCCGGCCTCGATGCGACGACGGGCCTCCTCGGGATCAAGATCGCGGCAGCGACGCTGATAGCCCTGGAAGGGGTCCTTGCGCTCCTGCGCGGCCTTACGGTCGGCGTCGAGCTGCTCCTTGGTGCAGAAGCAGGGATAGGCCTTGCCCTCGTCCCAAAGCTTCTGGGCGGCCTGCTTGTACAGGTCCAGGCGCTCGGTCTGGGCGTAGGGGCCATAGTCGCCGCCCACCTCGGGACCCTCGTCCCAGTCCAGGCCAAGCCAACGCATGGCGCGCAGAATGATCTGCGTGTTCTCGTCGGTGGAGCGGGTGGGGTCGGTGTCGTCGATGCGCAGGATGAACGTGCCGCCGTTTGAGCGGGCGAAAGCCCAGTTATAGATAGCGGTGCGGGCGCCGCCGATGTGCAGCTTGCCCGTCGGTGAGGGTGCAAAGCGGACGCGAACGTCTGATGCCATGGATATCTCCTCGATTGCAGGATGGATGTCTAACCGCACCAGTATAAAGCAACAATGCGACCTCCGCACAAAGGGCACCGACCCACTCATTGGGGACAGACTTAAATGACTAGTCTTTGGGGACGTTCTTAAACGACTAGTCGTTGGGGACACTCTTCGAAGTTGTCTGAAGAGTGTCCCAAGTGCCGCCTAAGGCTGGTCATTTAAGTCTGTCCCCAATGAGTAGGTGCGGAAAGGGTGTGAATGTTGGATTTACGCGATATGATGTGACCTTGCATATAGAGCTCGGCGGAATGGTAACGGTCGCCGGGACACGTTTTTGAAAGGACAATCATGTCAGAAGAACTTCGTTCCATCCCACCCCAACACGGGTCCTTTGTATTTACGTCGGAGTCGGTGACCGAAGGTCATCCCGATAAGATCGCTGATCAGATCAGCGACGCCGTCCTCGACGCAATCCTCGCTAAAGAAATAGAGCTGCAGGAGCAGGGCTACATTGCGCCAAACGGCGTGCCCGCCAACGTTGAGAACGTCCGCTGCGCCTGCGAGACCCTCGTGACCACCGGCACCGTCATCGTTGCCGGCGAGATCCGCACCCAGGCCTACGTCGATGTGCAGGAAATTGCCCGTGGCGTTATCCGCCGCATTGGCTACAACCGTGCAAAGTTCGGTTTTGACTGCGATACCTGCGGCGTTATGAGCCTCATCCACGAGCAGTCGCCCGATATCGCCCAGGGCGTCGACGAGTCCTTCGAGACCCAGACCGGCGTCACCACCGACCCGATCGACCTGATCGGCGCCGGCGACCAGGGCATGATGTTTGGCTATGCCTCCAACGAGACCAAGACCCTCATGCCCATGCCGCACTACCTGGCGAGCCGCCTGGCCGAGCGCCTGGCCGCCGTACGCCACGACGGCACCCTGTCCTACCTGCGCCCCGATGGCAAGACCCAGGTCACGGTGCGCTACGAGGACGGCAAGCCCGTCGAGGTCACGACCATCGTCATCTCCACGCAGCACGCCGCCGAGATCGAGGACATGGGCAAGATCAAGGACGACCTCATCGAGCATGTCATCACCCCCGTCATGGCTGCCGAGAGCATGCCGTGGGACAACGCCGACATCTATGTGAACCCCACCGGTCGCTTTGTCGTGGGCGGCCCCATGGGCGACACGGGCCTCACCGGCCGTAAGATCATCGTCGACACCTACGGCGGTTACGGCCGTCACGGCGGCGGCGCCTTTAGCGGCAAGGACTGCACCAAGGTGGACCGCTCCGCCGCATACGCCGCGCGCTG
>CAJMRJ010000189.1:0-3085 GCA_905215865.1 uncultured bacterium
CGGCCCCGGCAGCAGTCGAGAAAAACGCAGACGGGGCGCCCCTCGCAGCGAATTCGAAATTTACGTTTGAAAACTTCGTCTTCGGACCGGAGAACAGTCTTGCCTACCGATCGGCGCTCAAATTCGCCATGCTTGCAGACACGCCCGGCACCTGCACGTCGCTGTTCATCTACGGCAAATCGGGCCTGGGCAAGACGCACCTGCTGCTCGCCATCAAAAACGAGCTGGCAGAGAAATCGCCCGAGATCAAAGTGAAGTACGCCAACTCGCAGGCATATTTGGACGACTTGATGACGGAATTCGACCGCCAAAAGAAGAGCAACGCCCCCATTATGCAGGCATACCACGGCGTCGACGTGCTTATCATCGATGACATCCAGAACATCATCGGCAAGCGCGCGAGCGTGGATTACTTCTTCCAGTTGATGGACGAATTTATCCGCAACAACAAGAAGGTCGTGATCGCCGCTGATCGCGCTCCCAAGGACCTTAATATGGACGAGCGCCTGACCAGTCGCTTTAACGCCGGTCTGCTGTGCCTGGTGGCGGAGCCCAGCTACGAGATGAAGTACAAAATTTTGCAGCGCTATTACGGGAACACGATCGCCGCCGCACCCGAGGCAGGCAACGACTCGCTGCTGGCGGCCTACGGGGGCGACGGCGGACATCTGACCGACGCGCACTTTAAGCACATGGCCGAGGTCTCGGGCACCAACATTCGCGAGCTCGAGAGCTTTTGCGAGCGTTGTGCCGGCGAAGCGGGCGATCGCGAGCGCGAGGGCGGGGAGCTCACCTTTGACGACATCGACGCCATCGCCAACCAGTACTTCGACACATCGGCCAAGAAGATCAATGTGCAGACGGTCCAGTCCGTCATCGAGGAGCAATACGGTGTGACGCACGAGGAACTCATTGGGCCTCGCCGCAACGCCAATATCGCCAAGGCGCGCCACATCGCTATCTACCTGGCGATCGAGATGTGTGAGATGACGACGACGGCCGTGGGCGCCGAGTTTGGCAACCGCAACCACTCGACCGTCAGCACGAGCTATAAAAAGGTTCAGAAGATGATTCAGGAAGACCGGACTGTTACCGAAGACCTCAAGTCGCTGCGCGATAAAATTACACTGCGCTCGTAGGTAAATGGACACACCTGTTGAAAACTTGTCGAAACGTCGGCTATAAGGTGTCAAAAACTCGAGCCACGGTGATGAAAAGTTTTGCGCAGGTTTTGAACGTGGAAAACATACCCGGTTGCACACAGGTTCCTGTCGATTCTCTTTTTAGGGCTGACCTGCACTTTTAGGAGTAATCAACAGTTTCGTCAGTACTATTACTATTATTAAGATATTTATATCTATAGAAAGGTATTAAAAGATGAAGTTCACCGTCAGCCAGAGCTCGCTTACGCAAGCCATCGGCGTCGTTATGAAAGGCGTCGCTTCGGCATCCACCCTTCCCATTCTGTCGGGCGTGCTCGTTAAGGCACAAGACGGCATCTTGGAATTCCAGACTTCCAACTACACCATCTCGATTCGTCACCGCATTGCGGCTCATGTCGAAGAGGAAGGCGAGATGGTGATTCCCTGCAAGATGCTCTCCAACATCACCAAGACCCTTCCCGATGCCCCGGTCACCTTTGAGCTGTCCGAGCGTCAGGTTTTGATTGGCTGCGAGAAGAGCTCTTTCCGCCTCAACACGCTCGATGCCAACGACTTTCCCGAGTTCCCGGCATACGCCATCGAGAGCGCCGTCGAGCTGCCGACCGATATCCTGTCCGAAATGGTAAGCCGCGTATGGCGTGTCACCTCGACCGACAAGGCCCGCCCCATCCTGGGTGGCGTGCACATGAAGGTCGAGAACAACACCGTGCGCCTGGTCGCGACCGATTCCTTCCGACTGGCCGTGTGCGATACGCAGGTCGAGACCTCGACCCTCGAAGGTTCCTTTGAGCTCAACGTGCCTGCCGACGCCTTCAACGACGCGCTGAGCATCATGGCGAGCCAAGCTACCATCATGATCGGCGCAACCGACACCCAGGTTGTCTTTGAGGCCGGCAACACCACCTACGTGTCGCGCCGCATCGAGGGCGTATATCCCAATTACAAGCAGCTCATCCCCGATTCGTGCGTGACGAGCGTCAAGATCGACGTAGCCGCCTTTAACGCCGCCCTTAAACGTGTGGCCGTTATCGCGAGCGCCAACCCCGCTGTCAAGTTTGAGATTGACGTCGAGAACGGCCAGATGGGCCTGTCCTCCATTTCCAACGACCAGGATCTGGCGCAGGAGACGATCGATGTCCAGGCCGAGGGCGAGTCGGGCACCATCGCCTTCAACTACCACTACATCTTTGGCTGCCTCAATGCCCTGTCCAAGGAGAAGGAGATCACGCTGGAGCTCAAGAGCTATTCGCAGGCTGGCATCTTCAAGTCCTACGACAAGATCAACTACCTGTACCTGGTCATGCCGGTACGCATCTAGCACTTCCCATGACAATGTTCGCACGCGATCTTTCCGTTGCGCGCTATCGCAGCTTCGACAGTTACCGCCTTGCCCTGAGCGACGGTGTGACAGTGCTCGCAGGCCCCAACGCGGCGGGAAAGACCAACCTCATAGAGGCGCTGCAGCTGCTGACGAGCGGCGCCTCGTTTAGGCATCCGACCGCAGCCGAGCTCGTGCACGACGGCGTGGGCTCATGTAAGGTCGAGCTGAGGCTCGAAGGTGATGGGCGCGTGCTGGACATGGGGCTGAGCGTGGAAGATGGCAAGCGCTCGTTTAGCCGCAACGGCAAGCGCTGCGCTGCGTCCGGCGTGCGCGGGGTGCTGCCGAGCGTCCTGTTTTGCCCGGACCACCTGGATATGGTCAAGCGGGGTGCCAGCGTGCGCCGCACCGCACTTGATGATTTTGGCGTTCAGCTGAGTGCGCGCTATGCCGATCTGGCTAGTGCCTACGGGCGCTGCGTGACCCAGCGCAATGCCCTGCTCAAGGAGACCTGGTGCTGCCGCGAGATGCTCGGCGCCTGGAACGAATCTATTGCCCGCGCCGGTTCGGCCCTGCTCGTGCATCGTCTGGCTCTGCTCGACCG
>CAJMRJ010000190.1:0-3085 GCA_905215865.1 uncultured bacterium
CAAATGATCGGCGGGCTAAAGAAAGGAGGACCTAGTTAATAAATGCTAGACAATGGCATGTTTCCAGCTAGAAAACGTCCTTGGCAAATACCTTTGAGTCATTGGGGACCTGACGGATTTCGATAACCACGCCATCGTTGACAAGCTCTTGGATATGCTCGGCATCGGTTTCGGTCGCAAAGATCGCGGGGGTCGGATGAAGCGTGGTCTCGGGAGACTTTCGGGTTCCGCCCAGATTGATCTCCTTGATGTCTTTGCAACCCTTAGCAAGGCGATAGGCATCCTCGATCGTCTCGACAATGATAAACAGCGAGTACTTGTCGGTGACGCCGCTGTTGAGCGCCTCGATAGCAGCGTTTACGTCTTTTATGACGAGCTTCACGCCGTTGGGACGAGCTAGCCTCAATGCGGCTTTTCTCATGTCGTCTTTTGCCACGGCGTCGCTGGCACACAGGATGCAATCGACGTCCAGCGCATGTGTCCAAGACATGGCGACCTGGCCGTGAATCAATCGGTAATCAACTCTCGTAAGCTTAATCATCGTAATCATCTCCACACGTAATAAAGGTAATGACAGGGTTGAATTATTCGTTGAAGCTTGAGCTAGAACTCTTCTTCTTCGACATCGGCAAGCATGTCCGCCGCCTCGCAAAGTTGAATAAATGAACGCGATCCCTCGACCGCGGCTTTGGCCTTGTCCGCATCCAGGGAGTCCAGCTGTGTAACCATTTCCACCAGCAGCGGCAAGTTCATTCCGGTGATCAACGTAAACGATCCGGCAGCCTGCCTCTGAATGAATTCGTTGTTTACAGAGCCGCCAAAGATGTCAGTCACGACAAACCAAGAGTCGGCAGGGTCCCTCGTCTCCATCCAAGCATCGATAAGCGCTGCGACATCCCTCGTGTCGTCATCGATATAGGCGCACAGGCACTCGATTCGGTCGTTAGTGCCCATCAGAATCTCCAGAGAGCTTTTCATGCCTTGGGCGAGATAACCATGACTCGCTAGCAATATCTTATTCATAGTTCTCCAATACCAATAGGACGTACTATATTGTCATAACAAAGTATATTAGCAATCTACCCTACGCGGTGTGTCTATTTTCCAAATCCGCGAACGGTAGCAATTGGTCGGTAAATCGACCAATCTATCTCTAATTTACAAGTAGAACTTCAGTCGCTCGGTGCAGTACACCTGACGGGAGATGAAAAGCGGCTCGCCGCTTGGAGCATAACGTCTATCGACAAACAGAAGCAGCGGAGAGTCCAGCTCCACGTTAAGATATGCCGCCTCGAGCTCGCTCGCATAGCAGACCTCGAGCGTACGCGCGTTGGGGCCCATCTTGATCCCCTCGCGATCGAGTACCGCCATCAGCGAATCCTCGAGGAACTCATGCTCCAAAAAAGAAAGCGCAGCGGAATAGCTATTGGTTTCCAGCATCGTGGGCTTGTCATCCACAAGGCGCAGACGACGACTACGCAATACCTTTTGGGTATCGTCTACGCCCAGGAACTTCGCGTCTCGCAGGCTTGGGAAGTCCCAACCCATTGCGAGAACCCTGGTAGACGCCTGTTTTCCCGCAAGCTGGCACGAATGGGTAAAGCTCTCACGGTCGTCCGCGGCATACATCTGTGTGTCCGACGAAACGAACGTGCCCTTGCCGCGGGCCCTCTCAACAAGCCCAGCATCTTCCATTTCTTTAATTGCGGAGCGAACCGTTATTCGGCTCACGCCAAATTGCTCGATGAGCTCCGCCTCGGTCGGAAGCTTATCTCCCGGGCGGTACGTGCCGTTGGCGATCGAATCAGAGAGCGCACGGACAATCTGTTTGTACAGGGGGATAACGCTATTTGCTTCAACCATATCAACCATACCTTTGCAAGGAATCAGCAGCTTATAGATAGATGACTTATATTGTATTAGAACTTTAAGCACTCCACGCCATTTCCTATAATGTTTCAGCGAAGGGGGGGGTTATTTTGCGTAAGCGGGGTAGAGTCCATCTATTTCCGCATACAACTTCAATCTGATGGCGGTACATGCATCCGATAAGCCGATTGATTTTTATCTTCTGTCTGTCTCTCAGTCATCCCTCGTCGTAGAGATAAATGTGAGGTGAGAGTTACGTGGTTGACGCACGGGGCCTTTGTCCAATCTGCTGGCATCGTCTTCAGTTCGCCGCAGAGCCGCAGCCCCATATGGGTATACTCTCGAGGATTCGACTCGATTCGCCCCCGCTGGGGCGTCAAAGGAGACTGCATATGCCCGCCACCTCAACCGACCTGCGCGCCGCTGCTGCCGCGCTGCTGGTACCCGGTACCATCTGCCACGGCTTTGCCGTCGAGCGTTGCGAGACCGTGCCCGAGCTCGACTCGGACGCCTACGTGCTGCGCCACACCGCCTCGGGCGCTCGCCTGCTGTACCTGGCGTGCAACGACGAAAACAAGGCCTTTGCCATTGGTTTTAAGACGCCGCCGGCCGATTCCACCGGCGTGTTCCATATTCTTGAGCACTCGGTGCTGTGCGGATCGGCCAAGTTTCCCGTCAAGGAGCCGTTTGTCGACCTGATCAAGAGCTCCATGCAGACGTTCCTCAACGCCATGACCTACCCCGACAAGACCATCTACCCCGTTGCCACCACCAACGAGCAGGATCTGTACAACCTGATGGACGTGTACCTGGACGCGGTGTTCAACCCGGCCATCTACACCAAGCCCACCATTTTTGAGCAGGAGGGCTGGCACTATGAGCTGGACCTGCCGGAGGGCGCCGAGGGCGAAGGCAGCGCCGCCAGCCTGCGCGAGGGCACGCTGCGCTATAACGGCGTAGTGTTCAACGAGATGAAGGGCGCGCTGTCCGACCCCATGAGCGTGCTGGACGACGCCGTCAACGCCGCGCTCTATCCCGACACCGCCTATGCGCACGAGAGCGGCGGCGATCCGCGCGCGATTCCTGCGCTCACCTACGAGCAGTTCCTGGACACGCACGCGCGCCACTACAATCCTTCCAACTCCTACATCACGCTCTACGGCGACCTGGATGTGGACCGCGCGCTGGCGTTTTTGGACGAGCGCTATCTGTCGCA
>CAJMRJ010000191.1:0-3072 GCA_905215865.1 uncultured bacterium
GGCGCATTCCGCAGGACGCAAGAAGCCCTCGCCGCACGAAGTGCGCAGCGAGGGCTTCTTGCATGTCCGAGGACGCGCCGGGAAGTTACCCCATGCGGGCAGCGGACAACCTATGTAGCCTCAGACTAGAACATGCCCAAGAAACCATGCACAAACAGCGCGGCCAGAGCGGCACCGACAAACGGCGCGATGCCAGGAACAAGCAGGCCGTACTTCCAGTTGTTGTCAGCCTTGTGCTTAATCGGCAGCACCTGATAGGCCATGCGAGGACCAAGGTCGCGGGCCTGGTTCATGGCGAAGCCAGTGATGCCGCCCATGCCCATACCAACGGCCCAAACGATCAGACCGACGCAGATAGCGAGCATCAGAACGTTCTCGCCGGCACGGTTAGCGGCAGCAAGGATGGCGCTGATGAACACGAAGGTGCAGATAGCCTCGCAGAAGAAGTTACGGGCATAGTTGGTGCCCTCGGTGGTGGGGTTGGTCGAGAAGATGTTGCGCTGAGCAACGGGATCGATGACACCATCGGAAGCCTTGAACTCATCGGCATACATCAACCACGCGATTACGGCACCCGCAAAGCCGCCGAGCATATCGGCAACCATGAAGGGGATGCAGCTGCTCCACGGCACCAGGCCGACGATGCACTGGGCAAGCACCATGGCGGGGTTCATGCACACGGCGCCGCCAAAGATAAACAAGGCGACCGAGATGCCAAAAGACCAAGTGGTGATGGCAAACATATGACCAGAGCCCTGATACTTGGTGCCCTTGAGCACGGTATCGCAGTGTACGCCCACGCCAAAGATGATCATGAGGGCCGTTGCGCCGAATTCGCAGAGGAGTTTGGTAAGCATAAAACCTTATCTTTCTTGTCGGTTATAAACGATTCGTTTAGGCCGCACGCTAGTGCTGCGCGACGACAACACCCAGGCCATCGGGAATGACGGCCACCTTGGCGTCAGCACCCTTCATCTCAATGGCGAGCTTGAGCGCCTCCTCGATAGTGTTGACCGGCGTCATGTGCATATCCTTAATCATCTGGTGATCGCACAGGTCGGTAACCATGATCACAGGGTGATGTGCCAGGATGCGGGCGAAAATCTGGCTCGTCCACTGATCGGGCAGGGTCTCGTCCTTGGGACGATCGATGCAGGCACGCTCAAACTCTGCCGGATCGTTGTCAGCGATGTTGTGATAGAAGCCCTCGCCACCGTGACCGTCGGCACAACCGGCAACGTCGATAATCACACCGCCCTCGGGAAGCGTGGCCTCGGCAGAGCACATGCCCTTCACGGCCTGGTAGATGTTCTGGTCGAGCGGGTAGCCGCCGTTGGTGGTGATGGCAATCTCGCACTCGACGGACTCAACGCCTGCAAGGCTCTTCACGAACTCGCAGCCAGCCTCGTGTGCCTTGTGAATGTCGCCGGCGAAGGAGCCGATGACCTCATGCTTGCCGTTGAGCACAACGTTCAGCACAAAGGCAAGGTGAGCCATCTCGGCAGCGGCAAACATGTCCTCGCTCACGTGGTTGTGGCACAGGTTGCCGGCACGCGAATGAGAATCGTTCACAAACTGACCGTTGTGGTTGTACATGATGGTCTTGTAGCTGGCGATGCCAGGCAGGACGGACTTGCGGCTACCAGAGAAACCGGCAAAGAAGTGCGGCTCAATAAAGCCCTCGGCAAGCAGCAGATCGCAATCGACGGCAATCTTGTTGATGATGCACTCGCCACCAGAAGGCAGGGTGCCGATCTTTTTCATCATGCTGTCGTCAGTCGCGACGTGCATAACGATTTCCTCGTTGGCAACGATCTCCTCGCCGTACTTGTTGACGAGCTCCTCGTGCGTCGACGGACGATGCATACCTGTAGCAACCAGAATGCGAACGCGCGCCTCAGGCGCAGCGGAGTGGATGTGATGCAGCAGAATAGGCATCGTCACACGCGAGGGAACGGGGCGCGTATGGTCGGAGCTAATGATGACAATATCCTTCTTGCCAGCACAAAGCTCCTCGAGCGAAGGTGAGCCATAAGGGTTGGCAAGCGACTCCTCTACCAGCTCTTCCTGCGATTTCGTGGTCTTAAACTCGTTTTGATGACCCTCCATCACACCCGCGAAGTTCTTATCCTCGAGCTCCAGATGCAACGTCTTGTGGTCAAACGGCAGTTCACATTCAAACAATGACGAGCGCCCTCTTCCTTTCAACTGACACACTAGATAAACCGTTGGAAGGATACGCCGCTCACCGAAAAACGCCACCGTCCACCGAGTCGTTAACATAACGTTCATATTTGACCCACAACAAAACGACCGCGATCCCAAACGGGACCGCGGCCGCAAGTCAAAGACACTATGGACAGGATGGCTTACACAGCGCCGAAGCAAACATCAATCCTGTGGCATACGCGTGTAAGCCATCTTGCATAAATACGTCAACTAATTGCATAAATAGGCGCATGGATTTCTAGCCGTACCAGGGTAGTACCCTCCGGAGTGTGCATTTTTGCGAGTATTCAGCATCGCGGGATAAGATTTTGGTGTCAAAAGTCTTTCAAAAGGTAGATAGTCCTCATGACTCGTCCCATCTGGATAGCATGCGGCGAGAAACCAGCCATATACGGACATCACCAAGGCCCAATTGTCGTGCAAAAGCATCAACAAAGGCAGCGAAAGCCGGCTATGGCCTTATGCATCAATCTTTGGCTGCTGAAAACTCCGTTTTTTGCACGTCGCCCCAAGCACCACCCTCAGCCAACGGCCAATCCGCCGAAGACCGGACATCGCAGGGCCCGCCATTAGTTTATTTTCAGGCACACTCCGCAGGACGCAAGAAGCCCTCGCCGCACTCCACATTGGGCGCGAAGCGCACTTTATTCTCCTCAGCTTTAATCCCTGAAAACCGAGGACGAAGGGACCCGATGGGTTTCCCTCTGAATGCATTCCGCAGCACGAAGCCCTTTCCAAACGCGCGAAGCGCGCCTTTATTTCCCCAGCAAGTAATCCACCGAAGACCGGACATCGTAGGGGCCGCCGTTTGTTTTCTTTCCGGCGCATTCCGCAGGACGCAAG
>CAJMRJ010000192.1:0-3072 GCA_905215865.1 uncultured bacterium
CGTGGGTTATACCCTAAGAGCAAACCACCCTTTTTAAGGGTGGTTCTGATTATTTCGGGACCGTGTTTTCGGTCCAATTCTCGGCCTCTCAAACAAAATCTCGATCCGTAACATCTAGACCCGATTTGGGCGGCTAGGTGTTACAGATCGAGATGTACCGGTGGGTTGGGTCGTGTTTGTCTAAATCTGTAACACGAGGGACGGATTTTGTCGAGTTGTTGTTGCAGATTGAGATTTTCTGGCAGACGGGTTTGGTTTGTCTCGATCTGTAACAGTAAGACCCGGTTTTGCCGAGTAGCTGTTACAGATCGAGACAAACCGACGGGCCGCCCCGCCCCATCCACCTGCCGCCACCTGATATTCGCCGATTTTCGTTGTGCCGCTGTGCTTCCATGCCATATCCTTTAGACAACTACGCGGCACCATCGCCGCCGCGCCTACAAGAGAGGAATATCCATGACCGCACCTGCATCCAAGCTGCTCCAGCCCATTACGGTTGGCCCCCTTGAGCTCAAGAACCGCATTATGTTCCCGCCGCTTACCACCGGCTACGAGGAGCGCGACGGTTCCATTGGCGAGCGCAGCCTGGCTTTTTACGAGCGCCTGGCCCGTGGCGGCGTGAGCTACATCGTCATCGGCGACGTCGCTCCCGTCATGACCGCAAGCCCCACGCCCAAGCTGGCAACCGACGCCCAAATCCCCACGTTTAAGGCCCTGGCCGACACCGTTCACAAGCACGGTGCCAAGGTCGCGCTGCAGCTGTTCCACCCCGAGTACGACGTGCCCGGTGTCGGCCGCATGGTCATGGGCTCCATGGCTGCCGCCAAGGCCGCGCAGGAGGCCAAGGCCGCCGGCGACGAGGAGACCTTTGCTGCCAAGATGGCCGAGTCCAACGAGATCCGCAACCAGGCATACGCCAAGCTGCACCACGATATGCAGCACTTTGTGAACGAGGCGAGCGTAGAGCAGCTCACCCAGATCAAGGAGGCCATCGCTGCCTCGGCCGCTCGCGCGCAGCAGGCAGGCATCGACGCCATCGAGGTCCATGGTGACCGCCTGGTGGGTTCGCTGTGCTCGGCCATCCTCAACCATCGTACCGACGAGTACGGCGGCTCGTTCGAGAACCGCGTTCGCTATGCGCTGGAGGTCGTCGCTGCCATTAAGGAGGCCGCGCCGCAGCTGATGGTGGAGTACAAGCTCCCCGTGATCATGGAGAACCCCGACGGCACGCCGCGCGGCAAGGGCGGCCTGCAGCCCGACGAGGCCTGCGAGTTCGCCAAGCTGCTCGAGGGCGCGGGCATCGACATGATCCAGGTCGCGCAGGCCAACCACACCGGCAACATGGGCGACACCATTCCGCCCATGGGCGCCATGCCCTACAACTGGACGCTGCCCGTGGCCGAGCGCGTCAAGGCCCTGGTCTCCGTGCCGGTGGCAACCGTCGGCCGTGTGGTCTCGGTCGAGGCCGGCGAGAAGATTCTGGAAGACGGCGCGGCCGATATCATCGCCTATGGCCGCTCGCTCATGTGCGACCCCGACATTGCGCTGAAGGCCGCCACGGGCGAGCCCATCCGCGAGTGCCTCAACTGCAACAAGGGCTGCGTCGACGCGATTCAAAACCGCAAGTACATCTCGTGCGTGCTCAATGCCGAGAACGGCGACGAGGCGACCATCGCCATTAAGCCGGGCGAGGGTGACAAGAAGATCGCCGTGGTGGGCGGCGGTATTGCCGGCCTGGAGGCCGCGCGCGTGGCGGCCAAGCGCGGTTACGACGTGACCGTCTACGAGGCGAGCGACCATCTGGGCGGCCAGATTGTGCTGGCAGCTGCGCCTCCGCGCAAGGACGAGATCATGCGCTCGGTCGAGTACTACGAGAAGATTTTGCCTGGCCTGGGCGTGAAGGTTGAGCTCAACCACGTCGCTACCGCTGAGGACCTCAACGCAGCCGATGCCGCGATTGTGGCCGTGGGCGCGCACGACGTGGTCATTCCCGTTCCGGGTGCCGATTCGGACAAGGTCGTCTCGAGCTGGGACGTGCTGGCCGGCAAGGTGGAGCTCAGCGGCCGCGTCGCCGTCATTGGCGGTGGCCTGGTGGGCACCGAGACTGCCGAGTACCTGCTGCAGCACGGCTGCGAGGTGGCGATCGTGGAGATGCTCGACAAGATTGCCGCGGGCGAGTCCGAGACTATTCTGCCGCTGATTATGAGCGACTTTGCCGAGCACAACGTTGAGCAGCACGTGAAGACCCGCCTGACCGCCATTACCGACGAGGGCGTGGAGGCTGTTCGCACCACCGAGGACGGCGCCGAGGAGCCGGTGAAGATCGCCTGCGATTACGTGGTGATGGCCGTGGGCTCCAAGGCCAACGCGTTTGATCTGGACGGCGTGACGGTGCCCGTGACCTGCGTGGGCGACTGCTCGGGCGAGCGCACCGCCGATATTGCCAGCGCCATCCGCACGGCATATCACGCGGCCAACGAGCTGTAGTTGAACATCGCGGCCAGGCGGGGCGGTAGCACGGACCTGCCTCGCCCGACTGCGTCCCATCGGGTGTCAACCGGGGCGGGGTCTGCAAGCGCAGCAGGTCCCGTCCTTTTTGTTTTGCTCGGGTGGATGGCAATGCGCGGTAATCATGAGGAGTGAGGCGTCACTGCCCTGCAGGCCGCTCAAAATTATTGGGGGAGGGGTTAATAATTATTCCCTCTAGACCAAAGGACATAAAGAGATGCCAATTTTGTTGGCAAACGAATGACGATTAGCTGCGAGCTAGCTACCAGCGTAAATAATCGATAAAGAAACGTCGTAAATAGGTGTCAAATGCCCAGATAATGCCGCGTCTATTTTAATTAACTGCTTTGAGCAAACAGCAAAATGCTACTATCTAGCGTGCGCGTAAGAAAGCAGATTAACGGTTAAGGCTAAGAAGTGGCAGGTATGTCGGAAGCAACTAGGACTCGCACGCATGCGCCCGAGGTTAGGCAGCGTGCCGTCGAGATCCTCCAAGAGGGGGTCGGTCACCGCGCCCTCGCCGCGGAGCTCGGCATTCCCCAGGCCACGGCTCGTCAGTGGGCC
>CAJMRJ010000193.1:0-3068 GCA_905215865.1 uncultured bacterium
TCCAAGCTGGGCGTTCTCATCAAGGGCTCCAACTACCTCGAGACGCTCGCCGACGTGGACACCGTCGTCTTCGACAAAACGGGCACCCTCACCAACGGCACGTTCTCGGTCGTCGCGGTGCACCCCGAGGCCGGTCACACCGAGCAATCGCTGCTCGAGGTCGCAGCTCTTGCCGAGTCGTTCTCCGATCACCCTATCGCGCAGTCAGTGCGCGCCGCCTACCAGGGCGAGCTCGACCCCAAGCGCGTGACGGATTCCGCCAATGACGCGGGCCACGGCGTGACGGCGACCATCGACGGCAAGCATGTTGTCGTCGGCAACGCTAAGATGCTCGCCGCGGGCGGCGTTGAAGCACCGGACTGTGAGGTTGTCGGCACGATCCTCCACGTGCTCGTGGACGGCATGTATGCCGGCCACATCGTGATTGCCGACACCGTAAAGGCCGATGCCGCACAGACGATCCGTGGCCTGCACACCGCTGGCATCAAACGTACCGTCATGCTCACAGGCGACCGCGAGGAAGTGGCTGCTGCAGTGGCCAAGCAGCTCGACCTCGATGAGTTCCATGCGCAACTGCTGCCGGGCGATAAGGTCGAGCGTGTTGAAGCGCTACTCGCGGCCGAGTCGGGCAAGGGCAAGCTCGCCTTTGTCGGCGACGGCATCAACGATGCGCCAGTGCTCACCCGTGCCGATGTGGGCATTGCCATGGGCGCCATGGGGTCCGACGCCGCGATTGAGGCCGCCGACGTGGTGCTGATGGACGACAAGCCTTCCAACATTTCCCGTGCCATCCGCGTGGCACGCAAGACCATGTCGATTGTTTGGCAGAATATCATCTTCGCGCTGGGTATTAAGCTGCTGATCCTTGTGCTGGCAGCGCTGGGTATCGCCGATATGTGGCTTGCCGTCTTTGGCGACGTAGGCGTGGCAATCATCGCCATCCTGAACGCCATGCGCGCGATGGGGGTCAAGAACCTATAGCGTTCGTGAGCTGTCCGGCCGGGGCCGGGCTTGGTTTTGAAAACGTCCTCGCGCATGAGGCCCGTCTTTCCTGCTCCTGCGGAGCAACGGAAAGGCGGGCCTCGCGCTGCGGAATGTTTTCAAAACCAAGCCCGGCCCCGGCCTGCGGTGACGTTGTTGGCGGTTCTTGGGCATCGCTTGCTGGCGGGGTTCCTTGTCTGAGTTGGACCTAGTTGGTGGGGTCACTCGTCCCGGTCGCTGTCCCGCGCCTTTGGCGTGGGAGGCGCGCCTCTTTGGGGACGCGGGGATAGCTCAGCCGTGGGGACATCGCACACCGTTTGCCCCACTTTGGGCTGCGTCGGACTCGTTGTTGTTCGAATCTCCTATCCCCCTTTCGCTAGCTCGCGCTTCGCGCAAACTCCGCGCTACTGAGGACCTGTTAGGATTCCGTTGTTGAATTCGACGTCTCTTCCCTGGCAAGCATCACCCTCAGCTTCTCGAAGCTCTCCTCGCTCAGACAATGCTCCATGTGGCAGCCCTCTTGCGAGGCAACCTCGGGCGATACGCCAGCGTCCTCTAGCAGCCCCACAAAAAAGCAATGGCGCTCCCACATTTGGCGAGCGACCTCCAGACCACGCTCCGTCAGATGAACGTCGCGCTTGCCCATTTCGACATAGCCGCTGCTCTCCAGCGTCGCCATGGCTTTAGAGACGCTCGCCTTGGTCACGCCCAGGTATTCGGCGACGTCGATTGAGCGCACCGTGCCTTGGCGCTCCGAGAGCACATAAATAGATTCGAGATAGTCTTCTCCAGATTCACGTAGGGCCATGGGCCGCCTTTCGCGATGATTGTTAGTTAGCCTTTGGATACTTTCCTTGGCTTACTTTACCGCAAAAGTTGCACATGTCTTACTACGTTGTTTAAAAAGTTAACCGTGTTTCACAAAATGCGCGGGGCAAGCAGGGAGACACCGTGCGCAACGTACAAGGGGTGTCCCCAGCTGCCGGCACAAAGGGAACATCCCTAAGTGCCGAATCCGCAGCTATAGCAGGTCAAAGTGCTTCGCGGCGTTGTAGATGCCGTCGTCGTCTACGGCGGTCGTAACGTAGGTCGCTGCGACCTTCACGGTATCCTGCGCGTTGCCCATGGCCACACTTGTGCCCACGGCAGAAAACATCGACAGGTCGTTCTCGCCGTCGCCAAAGGCGATCGCCTCGCTTGCATCGATTCCCAGGCGCTCCAGCGTCGCTGCCACGCCCAGGTTCTTACCGCCGTTGGCCGGAATAATATCGCAGAACAGATCGCACCAGCGCGTAGTGAGCGAATGCGACACCGCATCGGTCACGATATGCTCGTCGGCCGGGTCCACAAAGGCGCAGAACTGGTAAACCGGCGCATCGAAGGCATGGTCAAACGGCTCCTCGTGGTAGACGATTCCCGCATTGCTGCCGGCAGTCACCACGCGCTCGGACAGGCGGTTCACAAACGAGTTCTCGCCCTGCATGCACAGCGAGTCATAGCGCCCCTGCGCCACCTGGTCCACAATCACCGCGACGTCGTCCGGGTCAATCGGGCAGCTGCGGTAGACGCCCTCGGCATCAAAGCAGTGCTGGCCCGAAAGCGTAATGTACGCATCCCAACCCAAGTTGAACAGCCAATCGGGCATCTGGTAGGTCGGACGACCCGTAGCAATCACGCATGCAATCCCCTGCTCGTGAAAACTGTCGAGCACCTGCTGCGCCGACGCCGGAATCCGGTGGGTCTTAAAGCTCAGCAGCGTGCCGTCGATATCGAAAAACGCGGCTTTGATCATCCTCGTCTACTCCTCGCCCTCGAGCTTTTCGCTCGCCTCAAGCCACGCCATCTCCAGCTCGTCCATGGCGGCGTGGGCCTCGTCGATCTTTGCCTGCTGTTCGCCCAGCGCCGTGTAGTTGGTGGGATCGACCTGGGCCATGGCGGCCTCGGCCTCCTCCACGCGGGCGCGCTGCGTCTCCATCTTGCGCTCGAGCGAGCTCACCTCGCGGCGGAGCTTCTGGCGCTCGGCATTGGAAAGACCGTTGGGCTGCCCGCTCGTCTTGGGCTTCTCGGCCGCAACCGCTGCGGCGCCG
>CAJMRJ010000194.1:0-3056 GCA_905215865.1 uncultured bacterium
CGTGGCGCCACCGTCGGCCAGGGTGACGACCTCGCCCGCAAGGCCGCGGCGCGAAAGCTCGTCGGCAAAGGCCTCGGCGCGCTCTCGACGCACGGGGCTATCGTCGCTTGCCTCGGTGAGCAGGCACAGACGCTCGCTGCCCGCAGCTGCCAAGGCGTCTACCAAGCCGGCGACCAGCTCACGGTTGTTAGATGTCACCAGGTCAACACCGCCGTCGGCAACGTCGCGGTCGAGCAGCACGACGGGCAGACGTCCCGCTGCCGCGGCGATCGCCTCGTCATTGCCTCCGCAGGGGTTGACGACCAGGCCGTCCACGCCGGCATCGATAAGTCTGGTGAGCGACTCCGCTTCCTTAGCGGGGTCGTTGCCGCTAATGGCCGTCATGAGCGAGCAGCCGCGCGCCGCGGCGCTGGCGGAAAGGCCCTCGAGCATGGCGCTCGAGAACGGGTTGGCGATGTCAGCCAGAATCACACCGATGAGGTTCGTACGCGAGCTGCGCAGATTGCGCGCGGCGGCACGTGGGCGATAGCCGGTGCGCTCGATAACTGCCGCGATGCGAGCACGGGTCTCCTCGGTCATTTGCCCGGGGCGGTTGTTGAGATAGCGCGAGACCGTGGCCGGGCTCACGCCCGCCTCGGCGGCAATGTCCTTGATTCTCATCTGCGCCATAGCGCACCCCGTTTCCCAATGTCGGCAGTCTGAGCCATTTTAGGCATTTTTTAAAAATCTCGGTTGCAAAACGCTGTAGGTGAGTATACTACAACTCGAAACGAAACCGATTTCGTAAACCGATTTCGGCGAGCGTTGGCACGCAGGTGCAAAGACGCACCCTACCGTCTTGGCACCTGCGTGCCAACGCCATATCAAAGGTGTACGCACGAGTAAAAGGAGCTGCGCGACCATGGGTAAAACGGTTCTTACCTTCGGCGAGATCATGATGAGACTCTCACCCAAAGACCACCTGCGTATTGAGCAGGCAACCGAGTTTGACGTCCGCTACGGCGGCGCCGAGGCCAACACTGCGCTTTCCCTGGCCTACCAGGGCGGCAAGGCCGCTTACGTCTCCGTTGTCCCGGCCAACCGTCTGGGCGAGTGCGCCCTGCGTTCGCTGAAGGCCTACGGCGTCGACACCACGCGCGTCGTGCGCCAGGGCGACCGTCTTGGCTCCTATGTGTTTGAGGTCGGCGCCTCGCAGCGCGGTAACGGTTGCGTCTACGACCGCAAGTACTCTGCCATCAACATGGCCAAGCGCGACGTCTTTAACTGGGACGAGATCCTCAAGGGCATCGATGTCTTCTATTTCTCCGGCGTGACCCCCGCCGTCTCCGATGAGATGGCTGCCGCCTGCAAGGATGCCCTCACCGCCTGCCGCGCCAAGGGCATCACGACCGTGTGCGACGTGAACTATCGCGGCAAGATGTGGTCGCCCGAGAAGTCGCAGGCCACCATGAGGGAACTCCTGCCGCTCGTCGACATCTGCATCGCCAACGACGAGGACGCACCCGCCGGCCTCGGCATGACCTGCGTCTCCGGCTCCCTTGCCCACGGCATCGAGGAGCGCGACACCTACGTCGAGATGGCCCGTCAGATTTGCGCCGAGTACGGCTGCAAGAAGGTCGCTTCGGTCGTCCGCAACATCTCCTGCGTCGAGCGCTCCATCTGGATGGGCATGCTCTATGACGCCGAGAGCGGCGAGCACTGGTTCTCCCCTGCTCACGATGTGCACGTGCTTGAGGGTGTTGCCGCCGGCGACGCTTTCAACGCCGGCCTGGTCCACGCCCTCATCAACGACTTCGATCCGCAGGCTGCCGTCAACTACGCGATTGCGGCTTCGATCCTCAAGCTCACCATCAAGGGCGACTCCAACTTGGTGACCGCAGACGAGATCGCAGCCGTAGCATCAGCCGCCGACGGTGGCACCCGCGTCGCGCGCTAGTCCGTCTCCATTCCGCGGGCCGCAGCTTTCCAATCCCATACCCCTGCGGCCCGCTCCCTGATTCCTCCGGCCGGGCAAAACCACCAGTCCCATTCCGGTTTTGCCTGGCATTCCCTACATGACTGGTCGAGCAGCCGGTTTTGGAATTGCTTGAACCCCAAGCGGTGCCTCCGATAACCAATCCAAAATCGGCTCCTGACCAGCACATTTGGTAATCACGCGCCCATGCGCGCCACACATCGAAAGGAACATCATGTTCGATCAGTTCTACACCACGCTTGAGTCCCTGGGCATCGTGCCGGTCGTTGTGCTCGACAAGGTCGAGGACGCCGCCCCGCTCGCCCACGCTCTTATGGCAGCTGGCATGAAGTCCGCCGAGGTCACCTTCCGCACCGCCTGCGCCGCCGAGTGCATCGCCGCTATGGCCGAGGCCGAGCCCGAGATGTGCGTTGGCGCCGGCACTGTCCTGACCGTCGAGCAGGTTGAGCAGGCCCGCGCCGCCGGTGCCAAGTTCATCGTCTCCCCGGGTTACAACGAGGACGTCGTGAAGCATTGCATCGACATCGAGCTGCCCGTCCTTCCCGGCACCGTGACCCCCTCCGAGGTCACCGCAGCCGAGAACCTGGGCCTCAAGGTCACCAAGTTCTTCCCCGCGTCCCAGTATGGCGGCCTGAACACCATCAAGGCCCTCGCCGCTCCGTTTGTCGGTCACCGCTTTATGCCTACCGGCGGCGTGAGCACCGCCAACGTCGAGGAGTACCTGAGCTCCTCCGCCATCATCGCCTGCGGTGGCACCTGGATGGTCAAGCCGGCCCTGTTTGCCGACGGCGACTTCTCCAAGGTCGAGCAGATCGCCCGCGAGGCCATGGACGTCGTCAAGAAGGTCCGCGGCTAGGTTTAGCTCTCTATCGTGAAGGGGGCGTGCCCTAGACCTCGCCCCCTTTCTTTTAAAGCGGCTCGGAAGCGCGCCGTTTCCGTCACGAACAAGAACCAAAACCGTCTTGTATGCTGATAGAACGTGACGGAAGCGACACGCCCCCGAGCCGCTTTGTATAATCGGCTGGCAGTCGCGCTCAACTGAGCCACTTCGGTAAAAGCCGAGCCATCAAAACAGCTGCGG
>CAJMRJ010000195.1:0-3026 GCA_905215865.1 uncultured bacterium
GATGACGGTGGAGTACATGTTGTCCTTGTAGTGGTCCCAGTGGCCCGAGGTCTTCCACAGCTGCTTATTCATGATGAGCGGCGTGGAAATCTCCACGTAGCCGGCCTTGTGGTGAATCTCGCGCCAGTAATCCAGCAGCGTGTTCTTAAGAATCATGCCGTTGGGCAGGAAGAACGGGAAGCCGGGGGCCTCATCGCGCATCATAAAGAGGTCCATCTCGCGGCCGATCTTGCGGTGGTCGCGCTTCTTGGCCTCCTCCAGCATGTGCATGTGCTCGTCGAGCTCTTCCTTGGTGGCAAAGGCGACGCCGTTGATGCGGGTGAGCATCTTGTTGTCCTTGTCGCCCTTCCAGTAAGCGCCCGAGACGCCGGTGAGCTTAAAGGCCTTGAGGGCCTTGGTGTAGCAGATGTGGGGGCCGACGCACATGTCAATGTAATCGCCCTGCTGGTAGAAGGTGATGCGGGCGTCGTCGTCCAGGTCGCCGATGTGCTCGACCTTGTACTTCTCGCCGCGCTCCTCCATAAGGGCGATGGCCTCGGCGCGAGGCTTCTCGTACACGGTGAACTTGAGGTTCTCCTTGACGATCTTCTTCATCTCGGCCTCGATCGCGGGGAAGTCGTCCTCGCTGATCTTGACGCCCTCGGGCAGGTCGACGTCGTAGTAGAAGCCGTTGTCGGTCGCGGGGCCGTAGGCAAAGTCGGCCTCGGGATAGAGACGCTTGATGGCCTGCGCCATGATGTGCGCGGCGGAGTGACGGATGACGTGCGTGACCTCGTCCTGCGGGAGCTCGGCCACCGAACCGTCATTGTAGAGTGCCTTCATGGGTATGTTTTCTCCTCTCGGATGCCTGGTGTACAAGTGCGGGCGCCCGGCGCTTGTGGCGCTTGGTGGGCGCGGCGTTTTTGACTTGCATCATTATAGGCAGGTTACCTTGGTATACAAGCCCCCGCCGCACCTTAATGGCACGGCGGGCGATTTTCTACGCATGCTTCATCGTGTGGGGGCGGGGTGCGCGTGTGGCTTGCGCGGGACGCGCGTTGCCCGTGGCTTGTGGCCGGCCCGACGATAGATGCGTTACTGAATGCGAGTTCGGCAGTAGGGGCAGACCTTCCAGTGCGCGTCGAGCGGACGATGGCAGCTGGGGCACACGTTGCGAACCTGGGTGTCGCACACCGGGCACACGACAAAGTCCTTCTCGATGGGCGCGCCGCACTGCGGGCAGGTGCCGTACTGGGCAAGCTGGCGCTCACGCAGGGCCATGTCCAGCTCCTGCTCCTCGCGGTCGGCCGCATAGGAGTGCGGGCGCAGGACCAGGTAGGCGATGAGGCCCACAAACGGGATCAGGGCGATGATGCCCCATGCCACGTAGGCGCTGGCACCGCGGCGGCGAGCGTCGATGAACACATAGACGACCGACAGCACGTACAGGGCGATGATAAAGCCCACGAAGGCATAGATGACGCCCATAAGCTGCGGTGACATGAGCTCGTTGATGTATTTGGACATTGAGGTGTACCTTTCGGAATAATTACAGTCCGGTCAAGTTTACCACGGGGTTTGTTCATGTGGGACCACGGCTGGGTACGGGGCTGGCGCGGACACAAACATCTCAATCTGTAACAGTTAGTCGGTAAATTCGGGGCTAGGTGTCACAGATTTAGACAAACCATTCTCTCCCAGACTTAAATCTCGATCTGTAACATCTTGACTCCAAAATCACTTCTTACTGTTACAGATCAAGATGAACGGTGAACCCTCAGATTAAATATCTCGATCTGTAACAAGTAGGGGCCAGAAACCCTTCTATCTGTTACAGATCGAGACAACCAGAATCCGTCGGAAAGTTTGTCTCAACTTGTAACAGTAAGGACCCAAAAACCCTCCCAGTTGTTACAGATCGAGATATACGGGTGGGCCGCCGGGCTAACGTCTCGTTCTGTAACATCTAGAACCCAAATCCTCAGCTAACTGTTACAGATTGAGACGAACGTGCGCCTGTGGACTTAACGTCTCGATCTGTAACAGGTAACGGCACAGACCGCGAGGCTGGGTGGGAAGATTTCGCGGCCTAACGTGATCTGCATCCCTGCTGGGCCGGCCCTCGTCTGCCGTTGGCGGATGCAGCGGGGCTGTTCGCCGCATTGCCACTGCACTGGGGGCGTGCAAACCGTAGGATAGTTCTATTGACAACCTGTCAACTTGTCTGGGAGGCACTGTGGCAGAAACGTTTGATATCGCAATTGTAGGCGCGGGCATCACGGGATGCGCTATCGCGCGGCAGCTCGCGCGGTTTGACCTGTCCATTTGCGTGGTCGAGGCGGCCAACGACATCGCGCTGGGGGCTTCGAAGGCCAACGGCGGCCTGGTGCACGCCGGCTACGATCCGGCACCGGGCACCGTAAAGGCGCAGGTCAACGCCCGCGGCTGCGAGCTGTATGGCACCTGGGCCCAGGAGCTGGGTTTTTTGTTTCGCCGCACCGGGTCGATGGGGCTGGGCTTCAACGACGAAGACCGCGCGCACCTGGAGAAGCTACGCCAGAATGGCCTGGCCAACGGCGTGCCCGAGCTGTCGATTATTGGGGTGGATCGCATTCGAGAGTTGGAGCCGCGCGCAAGTGCCAAGGCGACGTGCGCGCTGTGGTGCCCCTCGACTGGCTTTGTCGATCCATTTGAGGTCGCCATCGCCGCGCTGGAGAACGCAGTTGCCAACGGCGTGACGTTTATGCGGTCCGCGCCGTTGGAAGCGATTGAGGTTGCTGGCGGCGAAGCAACCGACGGGGCTGCGCGCTTTACGTTGGTGACGCCTGCCGGCGATGTGCGCTGCCGCTATCTGATCAACGCCGCGGGCAACGGTGCCGCGGACATCTCGCATATGGCAGGCGCCGAGGAGTTCCAGATGGTCTGGCGCCAGGGCAACATTGTGGTGCTGGACAAGGAACCACGCGCGCTCATGCCGCTCTATCCCGTTCCCACGCCGGTGTCCAAAGGCGTTATCGTCACGGGCACCGTACATGGCAACACCGTGA
>CAJMRJ010000196.1:0-3023 GCA_905215865.1 uncultured bacterium
GCTGCTGGGCCTAGACGGTTAGGTCCAGTTCGTAGAGGAAGCTTTCGCGCGGCATGGCGTGGCGGCGTTCCTCGCGGTTGGCGCGGTGCGTGGCGGTGCGCTTAAAGCCGTGCAGTTCGTAGAACTTCCACGAGCAGTTGGAGTCGGTGTACAGGTGTGCGCTGGTCGCCCCGCGCGAGGACAGATGCGAGATTGCGGCGTCGAGCAGAACCGTGCCAACGCCCAGGCCGTGGACATCGCGATCCACGGCAAGCAGCGTGACCTCGTTGTCGTGCGGCAGCGGGCTGCTCTCGAGCAGGCGGTTGTTGGTTCGAATGGTGGCGCGCACAAACGAGAGGTACTCGGCGCAAGCTTCGGGCTCCAGCTCGCGCATCTGCGACAGCAACGCGCGTTCGGTATCCATCCAATGTTCGTTGATAGTGACGCCGGAGCTCTGTCCTGCGCGTGCAAGCGCAATGCCGCGCGCCTGACCGTCGATTACGGCAACCTGCGAAAACGTCGAGGAAGAAAGGCAGTAGGCAAGATCGCATGCGGCCTCAAGGCGGTTGTACTCATCGTTATCCGAGTTGTTGTGCCAAAGCTGCTGCAAGATCAGCACGATGGCGTCGAAATCTTCGGTATCAAACGGTCGGTAGAGAACCCGCGAGACCATGGTGCCTCTTTCTATTGCGGATGCATATCGAGCACAGTTCTACCACGCCGTTGGCATCTAATTATGGTGCCCCTGTGTTCCATCAACTCACCGTGCCCAGTGGCGCTCCTGCAGCCCCCGCTCGAAGCTTTTTCTGCACAGCCGCGCGTTGCGGGGTGCATCGTCGCGCTCGATGCGCTACATTAAATCAGTATTTTCAATGCCGCTGCGCGAGCGCTGCAGATCGACGTATCACCGACTCACAGAGCACGGCGGCGTACCAGACAGGAGGACTGCATGGGATCTGATGTGAAGATCGCACGCGCGTTGATCTCGGTTACCGATAAGACGGGCGTCGTCGATTTCGCACGGACGCTGGTTGACGACTTTAGCGTCGAGATCATCTCTACGGGCGGCACGGCTCGTGCCATCGAGGACGCGGGCGTTCCCGTAACCCCCATCGAGGAGTTCACGGGCTATCCCGAGATGATGGACGGCCGCGTCAAGACGCTGCATCCCAAGGTTCACGGCGCGCTGCTTGCCCGTCGCGATTCCGAGCAGCACATGCAGGAGGCCGCTCAGCACGGCATTAAGCTGATTGACCTGGTCGTCGTCAACCTGTACGAGTTCGAGAAGACCGTCGCCAACCCCGAGGTCACCTTCGCGGATGCCATCGAGCACATCGACATCGGTGGCCCCTCCATGCTGCGCTCTGCCGCTAAGAACGCCGCGAGCGTTACCGTCATTTCCGACCCGGCCGACTACGACGCCGTCCTGGCCGAGATGCGCGAGACCGGTGGCTGCACCACGCTTTCCACCCGTCGTCGCCTGCAGGTGAAGGTCTACCAGACCACCGCCGCCTACGACACGGCTATCTCCCGTTGGCTTGCCGCCCAGGCAAGCGACGTGGCGGACACCTCTGCCAAGCTCGAGATCTCGCTGGAGAAGGTCGACGACCTGCGCTATGGCGAGAATCCTCAGCAGAAGGCTACGGTCTACCGCTTTGCCGAGGGCTGCGAGAACACCGCGAGCTCGCAGTTCCCGCTCGTGGGCTCCGAGCAGATCCAGGGCAAGCCGCTCAGCTACAACAACTATCTGGATGCCGACGCCGCCTGGAACCTGGTCCGCGAGTTCGACGAGCCGGCCTGCGTGATCCTCAAGCACCAGAACCCCTGCGGTTCCGCCGTTGCCGAGGACATCACGGCCGCCTACGACCGCGCCTTCGCCTGCGATCCCAAGAGCGCCTTTGGCGGCATCATCGCCTGCAACCGCGAGGTTCCCTTTGAGCTGGTTGAGCACTTTGCCGATCAGAACAAGCAGTTCGTCGAGGTCATCATCGCCCCGAGCTACACCGATGAGGCGCTCGAGCGCATGGCTAAGCGCCCCAACCTGCGCGTGCTGGCTACCGGCGGCGTGGACCACGGCGCTCAGGTGGAGCTGCGCTCCGTCGACGGTGGCATGCTGGTGCAGGAAGTCGACCACGTGACCGAGGATCCCGCGACCTTTACGTTCCCCACCGACCGCAAGCCCACCGACGCAGAGATGGCCGAGCTCGAGTTTGCCTGGAAGGTCTGCAAGGGCGTTAAGTCCAACGCCATCCTGGTCTCCAAGGGTAAGGCCGGCATTGGCATGGGCCCGGGTCAGCCTAACCGCGTTGACTCTGCGCTGCTTGCCTGCGAGCGCGCCGAGGACTTCTGCGAGCGCGAGGGCGTGGAGAAGGGCGGCTTTGCCTGCGCAAGCGACGCATTCTTCCCGTTCCGCGACAACGTCGACGTGCTTGCCGCGCACGGCGTGACCTGCATCATTCAGCCCGGCGGCTCCAAGCGCGACGACGAGAGCATCCAGGCCTGCAACGAGCACAATATTGCTATGGTCTTCACGGGCGCTCGCCACTTCCGCCACTAAGTAGGGAAGCGGCGCTGCGGCTTGCCCAGCCACCGCACCTTGTCGTTCATTCGTCGCTCGCGTACCCAAGTACGCGTCGCTCCTCTTTCACGGCAATCTGCGGCACCTGGGCAACCCTCGCCGACCTGTTAGGTTGACTGGGGAGGACGGGATGTTATCTCGTCCCTTGGACTGGCCTCGCTTCTAAAATAATCTCTGCAAAAGACGGTCGCTCCGTTTGGAGGGCCGTCTTTTTGGTATAAGAGGACGGAATGACTAACACGAAAGGTACAACCATGCCCCAGATTGATGATGACGAGCTGTTTGGCAATGCCGAGGATCAGCGTGCGTACGAGGACTTTTGCGCCAATCAGGAGGCGGTCGAGAAGTTCACGCTCGACAAGCCCGCGCTCATCTGCCGTTGGCGCATGTCCAACAAAAAGGTGCCCATGCTCAACCGTCACATCCGCGCGCTGTCCGAGCGTCTGGTGCAGGGCGAGCCACTTAC
>CAJMRJ010000197.1:0-3014 GCA_905215865.1 uncultured bacterium
CCGGTCATGGCGGCCATGGTCGCCGCGGTGACGGTCAGACGCGCGATCCCCTTCGGAGTGTGAATCTTCTTGTTTGGCAGTGCGGCGAAGTGATCGCCACCGGCGGCGAAATGCTTTCCCTGGGTCATTGCGCTGTTCCATTCCTTTTCCGTGCCCTATCCGACTGGGCATCAGAGTGCTTTCCAATAGAGATAATTATGCGCCTTAACTGGGATTGTTGTATATAGTCCGTTGGCTTTTATACAACAATCCATGACTCTTTTTGTCATGGATACGAAGACGCTTCAGAAATCATTCGGCATGAGATGCAAAGAGCTTCGCGCTGGACTCGGGTGCAGCCAGGAGCAGTTCGCCAATTTGATTGAAATGGATCGTTCCTACTACGCGAGCATTGAAGTCGGACGGCGTAATGTCAGCCTCTCAAATCTCAAGAAGATTGCCGACGGATTTCAAATCAGCATTGCTGAACTCATGAGAGGCGTCAGCTAAATTTATCCGTCTCATAGTTCACAGTGGGTCTCGTTGATTAGTGCCTTAAGAAAATGGAAATCGTCCCAACGAGCTATCGTCAATCGTCCCAATAAATTACCGTCAATCGTCCCAATAAGTCATCGTTATTTGTCCCAACGACGCAGATAGACAGTATAATTTCAAGTGGATGATTGGAGGGAAAGGCGATGGATAGGTATATAGGACGGTGCGTCGACTGCTTGGTCGAGCGCGACCTTGGCATTTTCGGTGCCGTGCTCATTCAGGGGCCGAAATGGTGTGGAAAGACAACGACAGCCCAGAGATTTGCCGAGTCATCGTTATCTCTCTCCGACCCATCTGGCGGTTTTGCGGCCCTCCAGCTCGCTCGTCTCGATCCGGCCCAGGCAATTGTCGGACCGACCCCGAGGCTTGTCGACGAATGGCAGGAGGAACCGAAGCTATGGGATGCCGTGCGATTCGAATGCGATGCCAGGGGAGGGGAGCCCGGACAGTTCATTCTCACCGGATCTGCGACGCCGCGAGCCGAGAACCAGCCGATGCACAGCGGTGTGGGTCGAATCGCCCGTTTGCGGATGGATACCATGACGCTTTTCGAGCTCGGCATTTCGTCGGGAGCGGTCTCGCTTGGGGCGCTGCTCGCCGGCGATCCCGTTGCGGCGTCACTCGGATCCATCGCCGGTATCGCCGGTATCGCGGATTTGCTCTGCCGCGGCGGTTGGCCCCAAGCGGTCGGTAAGACGACTGTCGACGCGATGCGGATAGCCGCCGCCTATATTGACGGTGTTTGCGAGTCTGACGTTTCGAGGGCGGATGGAGTGAAACGCGACCCGGTTAAGGTAAGGGCCTTGCTCTCCTCGCTTGCGCGCAATGAATCGACCCTTGCCGGGATGAAGTCCATCGAAAGGGATTTGGGCGTTGACGTCTCAAAGAATACGATTACCGGTTACATGGACGCGCTGCGCCGTATCAATATCGTCGACGATGTCCCCGCGTGGCATCCGGCTCTCAGGTCGCCGGTGAAGCTGCGGCAGGGCGCGAAGCGGCACCTTGCGGACCCATCGCTCGCCGTCGCCCTCATCGGCGCGGACCCGGAGTCGTTGTCATCCGATCCGAAGACCCTTGGCTTGCTCTTCGAATCCCTTGTGCTGCACGATCTCAAGGTTTACGCGGCGGCCAGCGATGCGACCGTATCCCACTACCACGACGCTGACGACCTAGAGGTCGACGCGATTGTCCATCGCCGTGACGGCTCGTGGGTTGCCGTTGAGGTCAAGCTCGGGAGCCCCCAAGTCCCAGAGGCAGTGGAAAATCTGCTTCGACTTGAGCGAAAGCTGGTCGATCGCGGGGAGAGGCCGCCTGCGGCGAAACTCATCGTCATCGGGTTTGGTATGCCGGCTCACGTAACTAGCGAAGGCATCGTTGTTGCTCCGGTCGATACGCTCGGAATCTAAAGCTATTTGCATTTCCAGAAATCCTCTAGAAGGTGCCTGGAGGATTTCTGGAAACAACCGGTATTTTGATCTGGGCTAAGAAAGGTTGCGGGTCCAAATTCCGTGCTGCGTGGAGCCGGTGATTTTGTTCAGGAACTCGCGCTGCTCCTCGGTTGCGAGGATGTAGGTAGAGCAGCCACTGAGCATCTGGTCGACGTCTGTGATTCCGGACGCCTCCCATCCCAAGATGCTGACGGCCTTGAGCGTCAGGTAGTTGAGGAACATGTAGGACGTGTTCTCGACGTTCGAGGTGTCAAGACGGTCGAGATCAAAAAGCTCCGTGACGCTTGGGCATCCCCTGAACATGCCCTCCAGGGTCGTGCAATCCGATGTATCGAGTTTCGATAGGTCGATTGGGTCAGACCGTCGAACAGGTATCTACCGCTCTCTGGATCCCAGGTATCCAGGACAACGACCTCACGGATTCGATTCCTGTAGGAATACCACGGTTGCTTTCCGAATTCGTCCGTGTGTGTACGGATGAATGCGGGATTCGATACCCCGGCGGCCTGATCGGCAGGCCGCCGGGAACTCTCACTCCTCGATAAAAGCCGGCACTCGGTTAGTCCTGCGCATCTTGAAATCGCCAGTCTCGTGGGAGACGTAGAGAATGCCGTCCATCCCGTCTCGCGATGCATATGAAAGGTGAACAGAACCGCAATCCGCTCCATCATCGTCGAGAAGATCGAACGAATTCGGGTCGCTCGTTGCGGCCAAACGACCACTCAGACAAGAGCCATCGCCATTACAGATTTGCCATTCCATGTCTTCGCCTGCAAGAATCGCCATAGACGGCCCGGTCGCGCCATCGTTGACATACATCCCGTCTATGCCAAACCCATTTTCAGCGCCATCGATAAACGACTGCTCGGACCTATACCTCGCAAATGATGCGCATAGCACCATTGCAAGACAAAGGACAAAGCCAACAATCGCTATCTTTGCATAGCTCTTGCCTATCATGTCATTCGCCTCCCTCGTATGTATCGAGGTATTCCTGCTTGAGCGTCTGCGAGGACGACTCGATCTTTT
>CAJMRJ010000198.1:0-2996 GCA_905215865.1 uncultured bacterium
TAGCCGCTATGCTTGGCCCGCAGATGCAGGTGCCGCCAGCGTTTTCGGCCATCTCGGTCAATGGCGTTCGCGCCTATAAGAGTGCTCGCGAGGGCAATGCGGTTGAGTTGCCCCCGCGCCCCGTCGAGGTCTATGCCGCCGACCTGATCGCCGTGAGCGGCGAGGGCGATACGTGCGTCTGGACCGTGGCGTTTTCGGTAAGCAAAGGCACCTACATTCGCGCGCTCGCTCGCGATCTGGGTCGCGCCTGCGATAGTGCTGCGCATATTTCCGCGCTGCGCCGTACGGCATCCGGCGTGGTTTCCATTGGTGCCTGCCATGCGGTAGAGGAGCTCTCTGCCGAGTCCGCTGCCGGCTTCGCTCTGGATCCCATCGCCGCCCTTGGTGCCACGCGTGTCGATTTGCCGGGTAATCTTGCAGAAGACCTGCTTTGTGGTCGCCGCATTCCCGTTGAACGCGCGCTTGCGGACTTCGATACGGCGAAGGCGCCGTTCGCGCTCGTGCTCGATGGGGGATTGAAGGCGCTTGCTCGTATCGAGGGCGGCCGCTTTGTGATGGAGCACGTCTTTCCGCAGGCGATCGGCGGTGTTCGATGATGCTGGCGCCCCACGAGCTCGCGCGTATTTTTTTCGCGGGCGAGTTGGATGAGGCCCGTATCGTTTCTGCCGATGCTTTTGATGGGTGCGAGTTCTTGGGCGCCGCGTCGATCGCCATTGGTGTGTTTGATGGCGTGCATCGTGGGCACCAAGAGCTGATCGACGCGGTTATTCTCGATGCGCATGATCACGGCAGCAAAGCGGTCGTGATCACCTTCGATCCTGATCCGGACGTTGTGGTGAGCCCTTCGCCCGCTCAAAAATTGATGACGACGGCCGACCGCCTGCATGCCCTGGCTCAAACCGGGGTCGATGCGGTGGTGGCCGTTCCCTTTACGCCCGCCGTGGCGGCGCTCGACCATGTCGGGTTTCTGGCGTTGTTGTCGCGCGTTGTCGACATTCGCTCCATTCGTGTCGGCAGCGACTTTAGGCTCGGCTGCGGCGGCGCTTCGGGCGTTGCCGAGATGCGCGCCTGGGGCACTGAGCGTGGGGTTGACGTTTACGGTCACGATCTGCTCTGCGTTAACGGGCAGACCATCTGCGCCACGCGCATCCGCCATGAGCTGGGCCAGGGTCATGTGGAGCTGGCTGCCGAGCTTCTCGGTCGTCCCTATATGCTGCGCGGCGTTGTGGCGGCTGGCCGTCACGAGGGCTCCGACATGGGCTTCCCCACGGCAAACATCCAGGTGCCCGACGGCATCCAAGTGCCTGCTGATGGCGTCTACGAGGGCCTGGTGCTGGTCGACGATACCGTATGGCCTGCTGCCGTTAACGTCGGCCTGCCGCCGACCTATGCCGATGATGCTGCCTCGGCGCATCTCGAGGCCAACTTGATCGGCTATGCGGGCGACCTGTATGGCGCTTCCGTGTCGCTGGCGTTTACGCGCTGGCTGCGTCCGTCTCGCGTGTTCGATTCCCTGGACGAGTTGATTGCGACCGTCGAGGGTAATATCGACGATATCCGTCATAACTTGGGTGAGCAGGGGGTGAGTATCCGTGATTAGCGATGAGGAAAAAGATCAGGTACGCGCGGCGTCGGACCTGGTTGCCATCGTGCAGGAGACGGTTGAGCTCAAGCCCCGCGGCCATGAGTTTTGGGGATGCTGCCCCTTTCATGGCGAAAAGACCCCCTCGTTTCACATTATTCCTGCTACGCAGGTGTGGCACTGCTTTGGTTGCGGCGAGGGCGGCGACGTCTTTACCTATATCATGAAGCGCGAGAACCTGAGCTTTCCCGAGTCGATCCGCTATTTGGCTGATCGTGCGGGCATTGAACTGCACGATACCGGTGCGCAGCGCGATCGCGGCACCAAGCGCGCCCGCATCTATGACCTGTGCGCCGAGACCGCCCAGTTCTACCACACCATGCTTATGCGCGGTAAGGACAGCCGCCCGCGTGAGTACTTTGCCAGTCGTGGCATGGGCGGAGATGTCTGTCGCCGCTACTGCCTGGGCTTTGCGCCGGGTCGCAACGCGCTGGTGTCGCATCTGTCTCAAGCGGGTTTTACCCCGCAGGAGATGATCGACGCCAACGTGGCCGTAAGCCGTGGGCGCGGACAGCTTGCCGACCGCTTTTACGACCGTGTGATGTTTCCCATCTTTGATGAGCAGGGTCATAACATCGCCTTTGGCGGGCGCATTATGGGCGATGGTCAGCCTAAGTACCTCAACACCGCCGAGACGAGCGTGTTTCATAAAAAGCGAAACCTCTACGGCTTTAACTGGGCCAAGGAGTTTATCATTGCGCAGGATACCGCCATCGTGGTGGAGGGGTATACCGACTGCATCGCCTGCTGGGAGGCAGGGATCAAAAACGTCGTCGCCACGCTGGGCACGGCGCTCACGGAGCATCACGTAAAGACGCTAACCCGTTTTGCCAAGCGCATTGTATATATGTTCGATGGCGACGCCGCCGGTCAAAAGGCCGCTCGCCGCGCGATTCAGTTTATCGAGCAGGATTCGATGGACCTGCGCTGCGTGGTGCTTCCCGACGGCAACGACCCCATGGAGTTCATCACCGCGCATGGTGGCGAGGCACTGCAGGCGCGTATCGATGCCGCCGAGCCCCTCATGGACTTTGTCTACCGTTCGCTGCAGGAGTCGAGCGACATTACCACACCGGGCGGTCGCGCCAAAGCGCTCGAGGACGCGCTGACGCTCATCTACCCGCTGCGTGACAGTTATATGATCGACACGTACTTTATCCAGATTGCCGATCTGCTGGGTTTGGACCTGGAGACAGTGCGCGCGAGTTCGGGCCGTGTGTTTCGCGATGTCGCCAAGCGTGAGGATGCGGAGCGCCGCCGTGAGCAGAGCTACGAGCGTCAACGCGCGCAAGCTGAGCGCGCGGGCAGCGCGGGCGGTCGGGCGTCTGGTTCGCAGGAGACGTCTCGCGGTTCC
>CAJMRJ010000199.1:0-2994 GCA_905215865.1 uncultured bacterium
GGCGCGGTTGCCGAAGTCGGCGTGGGCCGTGTGTGCCTGGCGCTGGCGGCGACGTTTGCGCTGGCGTGCACGCCTCTGGCCGTTGGCTTTACGCTGTCGAGCTTGGGCGCACGCGAGGAGCTGCTCAACGGCGTGGGCAACCTGCTTGGCATGCTCATGACGTTTTTGGGCGGCGCCTGGATGCCGCTGTCGCTGATGGGCCCAGCCGTGCAGACCGCGGCACATTTCGTGCCGACATATTGGGTGAACGACGCGATCAGCAAGGCACTCGCCTCGGGTTTAACGTCCACCGTGTTGGGCGACATCGCCTGCGACCTAGGCGTCACGGCGCTCTTTGCCGTGGCCATCGCCGCCGTAGGCCTAGCCCTCGCACGCACCAAATCCCACGCCTAGCCACCTAGTCATTGGGTACTCATTGGGGACAGACTTAAACGACTAGTCATTGGGGACAGTCTTTGCTGAACCGCCGGGTTGCCAAGGACTGTCCCCAACTGCCGGTAGGAAAGGAACGTCCCCAACTGCCGGGCGGCGAAAGAGTGTCCCCAGCGACTAGTCATTTAAGAACGTCCCCAATGACTAGTCCCCAATGACTAGTCTGAAATAAATTTCAGGCCTCCCCCAAAAATAGTTCGCCAAGGTTTACTATTACCCTCATAAAGTAGTACAAGGCTAACAATGGGGAATAGCATGGCAACGCAGGAAGCCTACGTCCAGGTCAAGGGGCTCAAGAAGCACTACGGCGACGGTGATGCGCGCCTGACGGTGCTCGACGGCATCGACACGTCCATCAATCGCGGCGAGATCTGCGTCATGCTGGGGCCTTCGGGTTCGGGCAAGTCGACGTTTCTTAACCTGATCGGCGGCCTGGAGGATGCCGACGCCGGCTCTATTCTGGTGGACGGCTGCGACCTCACCACGCTCAAGCCCGCCGACCTGGGTGAGTACCGCCGCCGCGAGCTGGGCTTTGTCTTCCAGTTCTACAATCTGGTGCCCGATCTCACCATCAAGGAGAACATCGAGGTCACGGCGCACCTGTCTAAAAAGCCGCTCAACATTGACGACCTGCTACGTTCGCTGGGCCTCTACGAGCACCGCAACAAGTTCCCGCGTCAGGTTTCGGGCGGCCAGCAGCAGCGCTGTGCCATCGGCCGCGCGCTCGTCAAAAACCCGGGTCTGCTGCTGTGCGACGAGCCCACGGGCGCGCTTGATTACAAGACGTCCAAGGAAATCTTGCAGCTCATGGAGGATGTCAACCGCACCTACGGCTGCACCATCATCATTGTTACCCACAATGCCGCCATCGCGCGCATGGCCAATCGCGTGCTGCGCCTGCGCGACGGGCGCATCGTCGAGGACGAACTCAACGAGTCGCCCGTCGCGGCCGCCGAGCTCGATTGGTAGGCGGCGCCATGACACCTCTCGCAAAACGTCTCCCGCGCGAGCTGCGCCGCAATATCGGCAAGTACCTGGGCATCTTTTTGCTTATGTGCGGAAGCATCGCCCTTACCTCGGGCTTTTTGCTCGCGGCCCACTCCATCGGCTGCCTTATCGACGGCATGCGCGATGCGTACACGATTGAGGACGGCCGCGTGACCACCTCCTTCGAGGCCACCAAAGACCAGCTCAAGGCCGCCGAGGATGCAGCCGACGACGCCGGCGGCGTCACGCTCTACAAGAATTTCTCCATCGACGCCATCATCAAAAAGGCGTCCGGCGACGACGGCACCAAGCGCACGCTGCGCACCTATGCGCACCGCACCAAGGTCGATATCGCGTCCTACTGCGAAGGTAGGCAGCCTAAGGCGGACGACGAGGTGGCCATCGACCGCGTCTTTGCCACCAACAACGACCTTGCCGTGGGCGATAAGGTCGAGCTTGAGGGCCGCATCTACACCATCTGCGGCATCATGACCCAGCCCGATAGCCAGGCGCTGTTCCTCAACAATTTGGACTTTACGGTGAACACCATCACGTACGGCGTGGCCGAGGTCACCGATGGCGGCTTTGCCGCGCTCGAGGATGCCGGCGGCGCACCCGCCTACACCTACTCTTTCACCTTTACCGATCGCGATCTCTCCACCGCAGACCGCATCGATGCCGAGCAAGATATGGTGGAGGCGCTCACCGATGCCGATGCACGCGTGGATGACCTCATCGATGCCGATTCCAACCAGGGCATTGGCTATGCGCGCGACGACGTGGACGGCGACTCCATGATGTGGATGACGCTGCTCGACATTATTATCGTGATCATGGCGTTCGTCTTTGTGGTGCTCACCGACGCCACCATCGAGGAGGAGAGCGCCATCATCGGCACGCTGCTCGCCAGCGGTTATCGCCGTCGCGAGATCGTGCTACACTACCTGGCACTTCCCGCCATCGTGGGCGTGGTCGCGGTGCTTTTGGGCACCGCGCTCGGCGTTGTGTTCTTTACCGAGCCCATGCGCAGCCTCTATTACGGGTCGTACAGCCTGCCGCCCTTCCAGGTGTACTGGAGCTGGGGGATCTTTGTGAAGTGCGCCGTGGTTCCCGCCGCCGCGCTCATCCTCATCACGCTGGTGGGCCTGGTCCGCAAGATGGGCAAGACTCCGTTGCAATTTTTGCGTCACGAGGCGAGCGGCAAGTCGGGTACCAAGCGTGGTATGCAACTGCCGGAGTGAATGGGTTTTGTTTCCCGCTTCCGCCTGCGTATCTTCCTGCGCAATCTGGGCAACTTCGCCACGCTGTTCGTGGGCATCGCGTTTGCCTCGCTGCTGCTGCTCTTTGGCCTGGCGATTCTGCCCACGATGACGCACTATGCGGACAACCTCGAGACAAGCCTGGTCGCCGAACACCAGTACACGCTCAAGGCTCCGCTGGAGCTCGAGGGCACTGCCGAGGAGCGCGAGCGGTGGTCGGCACTCGAGCGCTTGCAGTCGGTTGACGGCGCGCTGCTTTCTGCCGCCCAGGATGCCGATGACGAGCTTGACGACGCGGCCGATGCGGCGCAGGCGG
>CAJMRJ010000200.1:0-2989 GCA_905215865.1 uncultured bacterium
TCGCATGACAGTTGTCTCTTTTATGTTTCCTTTAGCCGTTGCTGCCTAGGATGGGGTTAGTCGGTAGGAAGGGAGTGCCTGTATGGACGATGCGAGCGAGCGTGCTATCGAAGAGGACATGCTCGATCAGTTCAATTACTTTGATGATGAAGACGAGGAGCTGATCGACCGTCGCGAGCCAGCGCCGCTTGATTCCTTTGATCTGGTCGATGAAGAGCCCGACGAGGACGAGGGCGAATCGGCGGAGCCCCCACAGCCTTCGCGCCTTGACTCGCTGCTTTCGAGAGCCCCCATGCACCACGGTGTTCGTGCCGGCGCGCTCCATATGAAAACTGACTGGCACCAGATCGTGACGGCAGGCGATGAACTTGCCGTCGATGCGCCGCTCACCGATAAATCATCCATCATCTGCCGCACCGGTATGCTTATGCTCGCGAGTGGAACGGGTGCCTGGCGCGTGCGCGATACCATGAATCGTGTTGCTGACGTGCTCGGCGTCACAATTCACGTCGACCTGAGTCTCCTATCGTTTGAGTGCACCTGCATCGAAGATGGCCACTGCTTTAACGAGGTCGTCAGCTTGCCCACAACCGGCGTCAATACCCATCGCATTTGGATGATGGAGAGTTTCCTCAAGGAAATCGAGACCTATGGTCGTCGCTTCACGGTGCACGAGTATCACGAGATGCTCAAGACCGTTGAGAGTTCAAAACCTGATTACGCGCCTTGGCAACAGGGCCTTGCGGCGGCCTGCGCCTGTGGCGCCTTTGTCTTTTTGCTCGGCGGCGGCCCTGTCGAGATGGCTTGTGCGTTCGTGGGAGCTGGTGTCGGCAACTTCGCTCGCTCCCATATTCTCAAGCAGGGTCTTGGTCAGTTCAGCGCGCTGACGACCGGCGTTGCGCTCGCTTGCGTTTCGTATCTGCTGGCATTGCTCGGCCTTGGCCAGGTCATACCGGGGGCAATGTCGCACCAAGAAGGCTATATCGGCGCCATGCTCTTTGTGATTCCTGGCTTTCCGCTCATTACGGCAGGTCTCGACATCGCCAAGCTTGACATGCGAAGCGGTATCGAACGTCTGTCATATGCCGTATCGATTATTGTGATGGCGACGCTCGTAGGTTGGATGGTTGCCGAGTGTGTTGGCCTGGCGCCGGACGACTTTGCGCCGCTCGGCCTTTCGCCGCTTGCTCTTACGCTCCTACGCGTGGTGATGAGCTTCGTTGGCGTATTCGGCTTCTCGGTGATGTTCAACAGCCCGGTAAAGATGGCCGCGGCAGCTGGGTTGATCGGCGCCGTGTCCAATACCTTGCGCCTTACGCTTGTCGATGCGCCGACGCTGTTTCCCTTCCTGGGCCTGAGCGCAGGTGTACCTCCCGAGGCGGCTGCATTTATCGGGGCGTTGGTATCGGGGCTGCTCGCAAGCTTGGCCGAAGTTAAGCTCACCTACCCGCGCATCGCTCTCACGGTGCCTTCGATTGTCATTATGGTGCCGGGCTTGTATCTGTATCGCTCGATGTATTACATGTGCACCTTCGACACGGTCAATATGCTCGGCTGGTTTGTGCGCGCAGTGCTCATCGTAGCGTTTCTGCCCGTTGGACTGGGTGTGGCGCGTACGCTCACCGACCCTCGCTGGCGCCACACCAGCTAATTGGTACAAGGGGGACAGGTTACTTTGCACCAAATGAGTTGCGGTGAAATAGGGACTGAATTGCTGCTTAAAGGGTCAAAACAGTCCGTATTCCACCGCAACTTATGGGGTCGGGGGATTATCGGTGCCCTGCATCTTCATAAACTCAACGCTTACGAAGCGCATGCGTTTCGTGCTAGGCTGGTTCCACCACATAAGTAGTCGCAGACGCGCGTAACACGGGCGGGCGAGATGAAGTTCCAACAGCTCCATCTCGCCCGCCCGTTTTTGTTGGCGGCGCCGCGACGCAACACGGAAAGGAATCTGCCCTTCATGCCTATCAACAAACGAGAAAGCCTGCTGTTCACCTTTATCATGTGCTTTTGCATGGTGCTCTGGATGAGCATCTACAACGTTGCCCTGCAGCACGGGGCCATCAACGGCGAGGTCGTTGCCGCTGCGTGGCTCGGCTTCCCCGTTGCCTACATTTTTGCCATGTGCTGCGACTGGTTCGTCGCCAGCCCGCTCGCCAAGGGTTTCGCCTTTAAGTACTTGGTCACGCCGGGCAAGAGCTCGCCGCTTGCCATGACGCTCGCCGTCAGCTCCTGCATGGTCGTTCCCATGGTCATCATCATGTCGCTTTACGGCGCGTGCGAGGGTCTGACGCACATGCCCGGCGGCATCCTTGCGAACCTGTATTCCGTGCCCGCGATCTGGATGATCAACATCCCGCATAATTTTGTGATGGCGCTGCCGTGGAACCTTTTGGTAGCCGGTCCGATTTCCCGCTTCGTCTTCCGTCGCGCCTTCCCTGTGGGGACGGTTTTCGAGGAGGAGCATGCCGAGCTCTTGGAGCAGGCTATGGCTTCTGAGTGCGAGTAGCTCGCTTAGGGACCTGCTGAGCGCGGGCGACTTGCTTGGTTGGAGCCCTAAGCGTGGATAGCTCGCTCGGCGACATCGCGGGCGCGAGCGGTGCGCATGACCTGAGGGCCCGTGCTGCTCCGTTGCCCGACGTGCTAGCTCGCAGACAATCTGTTGGTGCATTCGGCGGCTGCTGAAGCGTTTCGGCAGCCGCTTTTTATACGGAGTTTAAATACAACAGTCTGTTGTATTACGTAGAGTGGTGTATCTCTAGCAGGAAAAATGCGAGAGACGGAGCATTATGGCGTTGCTAGTAGGACTGGACGTAGGGTCGACGACGACCAAAGTTTACGCGATGCACGAGGATATGACCGAGGCGTGGTGGGGATATCGCCGCCACGGGGCGTGTCAGGCAGCGAGCGTGCGCGCCATGCTCGGCGAGCTCGCCGAGCGCTTTCCCCATGAGTCGCTGCGCGTTGCGGTGACCGGCTCGGGTGC
>CAJMRJ010000201.1:0-2937 GCA_905215865.1 uncultured bacterium
CATCGGCGGCCGTCAGGTTGGCGGCACGGCGCTCGGCGGTCGCGCGTTCGTCTGCCAGCGCGGCCTCAGCCTTGCGTGCCTCCTCGACCTCATCGTTCCAAGGCAGCTCAACACGCTGACGGGCAGCAGCCTCGGGGCTCAGCACCTCGGCATCCAGATAATTGAGGACTTCCTCGACGAGCATCTCGGTCTCGGGACGCGGAATGAGCACGCCGGGGGCGCACGTGACGTCGATCATACGAAACTGCGTGCTGCCGGTGATGTACTGCAGCGGTTCACCTTTAGCGCGACGAACAACGGCCGCGTGCATGGTCTCGAGCTGGGCCGCGTTAAGCGTCTCGTCCATGCGCATATATAAGTCGATGCGTGCCAAACCCGTGGCAGCGCAGAGCAGCCACTCGGCAGAAAGACGGGGGTGCTCCTCGCCGCGCTCGGCCAGGTACTCCTTGGTCCACTCGAGACAACGCTTGATGGTCCAAATCTCGTTTGCCATGGGGCCCTCCCCTCTTAAGCGCCGGACGGCGCGCGAATGTCGGAGCAGATTGTACGCGAGGCCAGCGCATGGCAAGGGGCGATTGAAGGCGATTATCGAGAATCAGCCCAGAATTTTGCTTGAATCGCAATCGAAGTGTTCATTCGTCGACGTCTAAATCTGCATCCGTCAAGCTTTTGGCAAGGTTGCCCCAAAACTGACCAATATCTAACCAAGAACTTGCCACATTGCTTGACAGGCGACGCACCAAAAAGGGCCCCGCGACTTCTCGGACGCTTTTTCGAGCAATATTTTCAATAACAGATGAAGACTGTTTATTACTTTGAGCAGGTAGACAGCTTAATTTCTAACAAAGCAGATTAAATAAACTCGAAAAGTATTTTACTCAACCCAGTCATTTAAGAACGTCCCCAATGACTACATCTAAGGCGCCACAGGTTGAGCATACCGCATCCGGAGCAAGGCAACGCCGCAGGCAGAGGACGGACAGCGAGCGACGTCCAGAGCGAACAAGTTGGCATGAAAAAGGCAAGGCATAGACCTTCTGGTCATGCCTTGCCTTTTGAATGACAAATTGTCGCTCTGGGCGGCGCGCAGCGTCAAGCCGTTACGCGGTTTGGCAAAACCGCGTAACCCACTACACAGCCTGTGCCAGCTTCTCGGCTCGCTCGGCGGCGGCGAGTGCCTCGATGACGGTGCCGAGCTGATCGCCCAGAAGGACGCCGTTATAGGTGGAGTTGAAACCGATGCGGTGATCGGTCACGCGGTCCTGGGGCTGGTTGTAGGTACGGATCTTCTCGGAACGGTTGCCGTGGCCGATCTGGCTCTGGCGCTCGGCACCGAGCTCGGCCTGCTGCTTCTCGAGTTCCATCTCGTACAGACGGGCGCGCAGCATCTGCATGCAGACCTCGCGGTTCTGGATCTGGGAACGCTGCTCCTGTGACTGCACCACGGTGTTGGTGGGCAGGTGGGTAATGCGCACGGCGGAGTAGGTAGTGTTAACGCACTGACCGCCAGGGCCGGAAGCACAGTAGGTGTCGATGCGCAGATCGGACTGGTTAATCTGGACGTCGATCTCCTCGGCCTCGGGAAGCACGGCGACGGTAGCCGTGGAAGTCTGGATACGGCCCTGGGACTCGGTCTTGGGGACACGCTGGACGCGGTGCACGCCGGACTCGTACTTCATGACGGAGTAGACGCGGTCGCCCTCGACCTTGAACTCGATGGACTTAAAGCCGCCAGCCTCGCTGGGGCTGGAATCGAGCACCGTGGTCTTCCAACCACGCGACTCGCAGAAGCGCTGGTACATCTTGTACAGATCGCCGGCAAAGATGGCGGCCTCGTCGCCACCGGCGGCGGAGCGGATCTCGACGATGGTGTTCTTGTCGTCGTTGGGGTCGCTCGGGATGAGCATGTACTTGATGTCTTCCTCGAGCTGTGGGAGCTTTTCCTCGTTCTCGGAGATGTCCATCTGGAGCATCTCCTTCTCGTCCGCATCGCTGGTGTCGCGGAGCATCTCCTTGGCGGCCTCGATGTCATCGAGCGCGCCGATGTACTCGCGCGAGGCGGCGATGAGGTCGGACTGGTGTGCGTACTCCTTGTTGAGACGCGTGAACTCCTTGATGTCGGAGGCGACGGCCGGGTCGGAGAGCTTCTTCTCGAGCTCCTCGTAGGCCTTAATAATCTTTTCGAGCTTGTCGCGCATGGCGGGACTCCTTTATGTGCGTGAAGGTGAAAATCGGCAGAGTTGATGGGGCGCGCGGCGCCACTGCGGGGGTAAGCCCAGCTAGAACATGTCGATCTTCAGATACATGCGCATCCCTTCGCGTATGGGGTACATAGTTGCGGTCTAACCCATACATGATAGCGTGCGCAGGCATACCTGCATATAACCCGCACGGAATGTAACTCCTTCACCTGCGGTTTGCAGCTTTTCCGGGTGTATTTGGCCTAGATTTGCAGCTTTTCCGGGTCCAGATGGCTGCTTCGTGCAGCTTTTCCGGGCTTCTAGAGCGTGTGGAGCAGGGCGATGAGGAAGCGGATGCCTTGGAGGTAGGCGCGACGGGAACAGGACGCCGCTCATGCGCGAGCAGCTCGAGGACGGGCGCTACAGGAAGACCTGGAAGAAGATGATGGAGCCGGAGTACGAGTTCCATCCGGAGCCGGACGTGCAAACGGCGGGTTAACATAGCCTTTCACCGAAAAGGGCGGGTGGCCGCGCCCTGCGACCCCCCGCCCTCAATCAAAGCCCTTCTCGGCCGCCGCAGTTACCGGTTCCGGCGCCGCAGAATCACGCCTGCGGCGATCAGCACCACCGCGCCGCCCGCGATGCCACCCAGAGCCATCGGCGACAAGCTGGTATCGCCCATGTTCGGCAGACCCGGCTTCTCCTCCTTCGACACCGGTGGGTTGGTGGGCGGCTCCGTCGGCGGGTTGACCGGCGG
>CAJMRJ010000202.1:0-2873 GCA_905215865.1 uncultured bacterium
AGGCGATAGTCGGCCGAGAGGTCAATGCAGGAAACTCCCGCGGCAAGCAGGGCGGGCGCCTGTGCCATGGCAGCTGTGTGCGGCACGGCCAAAAAGACCGCATCGCAGTTCTTGAGCTCGGGGGCGTCATGCGTCGTGAAAACAAGATCGCTTACGCCGGTGAAGCTCGGGTACACCGCAGACAACGGCTGGCCGGCATCGGCGTTGGACGTAATGGCAGCAAGTTCAAACTCGGGATGACCGAGGACGAGGCGAATGAGCTCGGCGCCGGCATATCCAGCCGCACCGACGATTCCAACCTTTAAAGACATATCTAACTCCTTGTCTGCAGTTTATGCACCAATGCGCATTCCGCAGCCGTCGTTATGAAGTAGGTTGAAACTTTAGCACCAAAAGATGCATATCTACGCAAATCTTTTGCATATTCATGCATTGAAACAGTCCCGACACATTCACTCGAAGGAATTGACAAATAAATGCGGGCCCCATATTGCCCAGTGCGCCTTACGGTGACGTTGCAATGTGGGGCCCGATATAGACGGTTATTTAAATTGTTGGAGCCGTCGGGAGAACTCTTTTAGAGCTCGACAGGTACCCATTCGTCGTGGTTGCAGATGAAAGCCTCCGGCTCCTCGACGCTAAAGAAGACGAGCGTGGGGTCGTTGGGCCCCTCATAATGCTCGCCCAAGCGCTCCAGATGCTTCCAGCCGGCCTCGCGCATATCGGGAGCGGCCTGGTCATCCAGACCCGCACGCCCGCGCAAAATGAGCCAGCCATGGCCCGGCCACCAGCTCGTGGCCTCAAAGCGCTGGTTTTGCAGTAGTTCCTGCCACACGTCTTTGGTGCGCGCCGTTACAAACCACAGCTTGCCGTCCTGGATCTGCGCAAACGAAAACGGACGCACATGCGGCTGTCCGTCAACGCTCGTCGCCAAATACCATGCCGGCACCGACGTCAGATACTCCAACACCGTATTCAATCCGTCCATGTGTCCTCCTGGCACTCGTCTTTTTGGGTCGGGGCTGTTTTAGCTGCCTTAGGGTTAAAGCTCCAGACGTTCCTCGCTGCCGTCGATATCACAGAAGCGGGCGGCGATATTGCGCATCGAGAAAAATGCAAGGCGACCGTCGTTGGCGCTATCGTGTTGCTCGCCAATGCCCACCATGTGCTTAAAGCCGGCTTGGCGCACCCGGTCGCTCACGACCGCGTCGTCCTCGAGCGTGGCCTCGCCGGTCAGCACAATCCAACACTCCCCCGGTTTCCAACCCGAAACCTCAAACTTGGGGTTCGCGCTGAGCTCGGCCCACACGTCCTTATCGCGCGAGGTGCAAAACCACAGCTTGCCATCATCGACCATGGCAAACGAGAACGGCCTCACGCGCGGCTGATGTCCGTCCGTCACGTCGATCGTGGCAAGATACCACGCCGGAATACGCCTAAGATACGAACAGGCGCGCTCGAGCTGCGCCGTGCGATCGTTGTCGGTCATAGGGACCCCTTTCCTGCGCTCGAATCGCGCCTAAACAAGTTGAAGATTGATGACGATGACGCAGATGAGCAGCAACGCCGTCACCACCGCCGCCAACGCATCGCCGCGGCCAAATGCAAGCGCATGCAGACGCGTGCGGCCCTGCTCGCCATGATAGCAACGGGCATCCATGGCGGCAGACAGCGTTTCGGCATGACGAAACACGCCCGTGAACAGCGGAATCGCCACACTGCCGAGCATACGCACGCCGCCGAGCGGGCCTCCCGTCACGCGCGCACCGCGGCTCGCCTGCGCATCGGCCGTCTGCTTCATCTCGGTGGCAAACTGCGGCATAAAGCGCAGCGCGATACCCATGATCATGCCGAGCTCGTGCGCAGGAAGTCCCACACGCGCAAACGGCGCGAGCAGGCGCTCAAAACCCGCGGTGAGGTCGAGCGTCGGTGTGGTGAGCGTGATAGCGCTCATACCGGCCATCATCAAGGTCAGGCGGCACGCCATAAAGGCGGCGGAATGCAGCGAGCCCTCGCTTATCTGCAAAAAGCCGAGCTGCCACAGAATGCGCCCGCTCTGGTCGGAAAACAGGTTGAGCACCGCGACCACCGCGACAATCGCCAGCAGCGGTGCCATCGATGACAGGACGCGACGAGCCGGCACCCGGGGCACGGCATAGATCAGGACAACGAAGATTGCGACCGGGACCAGTCCGCGGAAGCTGCTGACCGTGAGCGTCGTGATCAGAAACACAAAGCCCAAGAGCAACTTGGTTCGCGGGTCCAGGCGGTGGATTGCACTATCGCCGGGATAGTAGCTGCCAAACGAAAACGCCTCCATTAGCAGCCCTCCTCTCGCGTGACCGTCTTGGATTTGGCCTTGTAGACGTTAGAAGGACCGTCCGAGCGACCGTTTAGCAGGTCCACCAACTCGTCTGCCAGCGACTCAACCGTATAGAGACCGTCAAAGCGCAGCGGCACGCCTGCCTTCGCAAGCGCCAGCGCCATGCGCTGAGCGGCGGGAACACCCAAGCCGATTGATTTAAGCTCATCCGCATGCGCAAACACCTGAGCGGGCGTGCCCTCGGCAAACACCGCACCTTTGTTCATTACGACGATACGGTCGCAGCAATTGGCCAGGTCATCCATGCTGTGCGAAACCATGACGACGGCCAGGCCATCGCGGTGAAGTCGATCGATGAGCTCCAAGAAATCACTGCGCGCCGCCGGATCGAGCCCCGCCATGGGCTCATCGAGTACCAGGACCTCGGGCTCCATGGCAAGCACGCCAGCAAACGCCACGCGCCGCTGCTGCCCGCCCGAGAGCTCAAAGGGGCTCTTGTCGCCCACCGTGGCCAGGTCGAGGCCCGCGCGCGAGAGCGATGACTCAACGC
>CAJMRJ010000203.1:0-2854 GCA_905215865.1 uncultured bacterium
TCCTGACGCCGGCGACCGATCTGCCCGAGGAGACTTGGGACGAGGCCTGCGAGTACACCTTTGACGACGCGCCGTACAAAAAGCGCGTGTACTGGGGCTTTGGCAAGGCGGAGCCTGCCGACGAGCTGGTCGAGGGTCCCAATATCAAGCCGTGGCCCGCGATGGAGCCTCTCGGCGACGATATCCTGCTCAAGGTGTGCTCCAAGATCATGGACCCGGTCACCACGACTGACGAGCTCATTCCTTCGGGTGAGACGAGTTCCTTCCGCTCCAACCCGCTGGGCCTGGCCGAGTTTACGCTCAGCCGTCGCGACCCGGCCTACGTGGGTCGTTCCAAGGAGGTCGACGCCGTGGAGAAGCGCCGCGTTGCCGGCGAGGCCGCAGGCAACCTGGCGGCACTCGATGTCGAGCTTGCGGGCGTGTTTGAGGCGCTGGCCGGCGCGGGCGTCGCGGCAGATGCCAAGGCGACCGAGTACGGCTCCATGCTCTATGCCAAGAAGCCCGGTGACGGTTCTGCCCGCGAGCAGGCTGCGAGCTGCCAGCGCGTGATTGGCGGCTTGGCCAACATCGTCCACGAGTACGCCACCAAGCGCTATCGCTCCAACGTGATGAACTGGGGCATGGTGCCCTTCCAGATGGAGGCCGAGCCCAACTTTGAGGTGGGCGACTACGTCTTTGTGCCGGGGATTCGCACTGCGCTCGATGGCGACCTAAAGGACATCGCTGCCTACGTGGTGCGCGCCGACGGCACGGTCGAGCAGATTGAGCTCTATATTGCCGATATGACGGCAGAGGAGCGTGCCATCGTCAAGGCCGGCTGCCTGATCAACTACAACAAGTTCAAGGCCGCTGCCGAGTAACGCACTTAATTGTTCGCCCGGGGCTTACCCTTTCCCGCCCGCTCACGCGCTTCGCGAGGGTCGCGTTCGGGAAAGGGTAAGCCCCGGGCTACATTTTTGCGTTCTCGTTGGGTCTTGAGGGGCGCTAATAAATAGACTTGCTTGATGCCGCCTCTGTTAATGGGGCGGCTTCTTTTTGTCGAAAACCACCACAAAGGGGACAGGCACCTTTGTGGTGGTGGGGGTGAGCTCAATGTCGGTGTGCACGTTGAGCGGTATGTTAATGGGCGGCGCTACAGAATTTCATCCGGGCTGGCGGGTTTGGTTGTTTTGGGGATGCCGAGTTTGGATGACGCGAAATCGTCAACATTGTCCTTAATTCCGTCTTTGGTGTAGACAGTGACCATATAGGTGCTGTGTCCGAATTCGCCCTTGTCGCGTGTTGCCCAGGCATCCCAGTAGGCGGCCCCGTTTCGCCCTTTGATTTTTCCGACACGGCGGAGTTCTGTTCGCTTTAATTTCCGGTTGCTATAGATGGTTCGACCGGCTTCCGCGGTGAGCCCGCACTGTCCAAGCAGCTTGTCGAGGACTTGGTTCATGTGGCGCTCATCGGTGTTTGGTGCGTAGTCGTAGGCGAGGGTGATGGAGTCGAGTGGCTGGTCGTCGATCAGATAGTTTAGCGCCTGAGGTTCAAGGCAGAAATAGGGGGAGCATCCGTCGACCTTGCCGAGCAACGGTAACTTGGACTGCCAACTTCCGGTGGGAATTGCATATTCGTAGAACACGCCACGGCAGACAAAGGAGAGCGAGGTGGCACGCGAGCCGGCGTCGATCATCCCGCAAAGATCGAAGGGCGAGGCGATACCAAAAGAAAAGGGCGTGATGACGATAAGGAAGAGCATCACGATGGGTATGGCGAAAATGGTAATGACGTTGCGACCGGTGGAATGAGACGGCTTCATATGCGCTCCTCGAGACAAAGATCTGTTAAGGATAGGCAGAAATGGATATGTTCAGAGAACAATTCAAGTTTAATCTCATGGCGCGAGATGGTCGACCGTTAGCGTCGAAAACCACCACAAAGGGGACAGGCACCTTTGTGGTGGTGGGGTACGAGCAGCTCCTTTTGGTAATAGTGCTGGCTGGCGATATTATTAGTGCGGGTGGCGAAGGCTTGCATTGTGAGGTGCTTTACTGTGAGAAGTCCTGCCCGTATTGGATTGATTGTTTTGGCGCTTGCGATCACCGTGGTTGGCATGGGTGCTGTCAGCATGGCGTTTCTACCCGCTGCGGTGATGGAGCCGGTGGTCAAGCCTGTGACTCAATCTGTCGAACTTCTGACCGGCGACGACAAGCCCGAGATCATTACCGTTGATTTTGATGAGCAACCGGCTGTGCTGGGCATTAGTAATTATCCAAGCATTCAGCTTGGGGCTATGCGCTATGCCACGGATTCTAGTCTGATCGACAGGGCGTCCGAGCTGCTCAGGGGCAAAACCTTTAAGCGCTGGTATGGATATGCGTCCTATCGGGCAAAAGCGAACGACATGGTTGGCGGATGCCACTCGTCCATCGAGTTGGACACCGCGAATGGCGCCAAGTTATGTGATGTCTCGTACGATCCTGGCTACGAGGGCAATGAGGGGCCGGGCATCTACATCTTGGACGGCGATGCCGCCTATGTCATGGAGGGCAACCAGGCCGAGCTCAACGATTTTATGGGTCAGTGCATTCAGGATGCCTATGAACAGACCTGCTTGCCCGACCCGCAGACTGCACGCGATAGTGGGTCTGCTCGTACATGGCTGTTCGAGGATGAGATGCCCTGGAACGCCGAATCGGGAAGCACGGGCTCGGCAAGTAAATAGAGGCTGCAACCACCACAAAGGTGCCTGTCCCCTTTGTGGTGGTTTGTATGTCGTGGCAACACTCAGAAAATCTTATATATAGAGACTTAGATTTGTGTATAAGATCGTACAAAGCTGGCAACAATACTTCTCGAACAACGTGAAGCC
>CAJMRJ010000204.1:0-2838 GCA_905215865.1 uncultured bacterium
GTGGCGACGGTTGCCGAGGGCGTGGACCTGGCGGCTGCAAGCGCTGATGGCGCCGGCGCGACTGGCAAGGAGGCCTAATATGTCCGAACTCACGCCGCGCATGAAGGAGCTCGTCCAGCCCTACTTGGCCGGCATTGAGCCCTACGATCCCAACTTTACGCCCACGCGCATCAATCTTTCGGCCAACGAGAACACCTATCCCGTACCGGCCGGCGTGCGCGAGGCGGTCGACGCCGTCCTGGCTGCCACGCCGCTCAACCGCTACCCCGATCCCATGTCCAACGACCTGCGCGACGAGCTCGCCGCTTGGCATGGTGTGACGCGCGAGAATGTCTGCGTGGGCAACGGCGGCGACGAGCTGCTCTATAACTACCTGTTGGCGTTTGGCGGCGCGGGGCGGACCCTGCTCAACTGCCCGCCGTGCTTTAGCGAGTACGCGTTCTTTGCGTCGCTCTGCCAGACCGAGGTGCGCGACGTGTGGCGCGACCCCGCGACCTTTGAGCTCGACCAGGCAGCTGCGCTTGCGGCGGCGTCCGAGTGCAACCTGGCAATCGTGACCTCGCCCAATAACCCCACGGGTGACGTGGCACCGCTCGACTTTGTCGCGGCGCTGTGCGATGCGTGCCCCGGCATGGTAATGGTCGACGAGGCCTACGTTGAGTTTGCCGACGATTCGTTTGGCGCGGCCACCACGGCGCAGGGGCTTATCGCCGAGCATCCCAACCTGGTGATTCTGCATACGTTGTCCAAGGCGTTTGGCGCTGCCGGCACGCGTCTGGGCTATGTGATTGCGGCGCCCGAAGTCATCGACGTGTTCGCGGCGATTCGCCAGATCTATTCGGTCAACGTACTGAGCCAGGCGGCAGCACTTGCCTGCGTGCGTGCCCGTGATGCCTACACGCCCGTGGTAGCGCAGGTCGCATCCGAGCGCGAACGCGAACAGGCCGCTCTGCGCGCGATGGCTGCCGAGGGCTTGCCCGTGGAGGTGTGGCCGAGCGCGGCGAACTTTGTGCTCGTACGCACGCCACATGCCACACGCGTGCGCGAGCGCCTGCGCGACGAGTACTCGATTTTGGTGCGCGACTTTAGCTACGCGCCGGGGCTCGCGGACTGCTTGCGCATTACCGTGGGCACGCCGCAGGAAAACGATGAGGTGCTGGCCGCGTTTGCCGCGCTGGTGAAGGAGGAGATGTAGATGGGCCGTTATGCCGAGGTGACCCGCAAGACGGGTGAGACCGACATTGTCGTCAAGCTCGACCTAGACGGATGCGGCGTGTGCGATATCTCGACGGGCGTACCGTTTTTCGACCATATGCTCAACGCCTTTGGTCGCCATGGCCTGTTTGATTTGACGGTGCATGCGGTAGGCGACGTTGAGGTCGACGCACACCACACCGTCGAGGATACGGGCATTGTGCTGGGCGAGGCGTTTTGCCAAGCGTTGGGCGACAAGGCGGGTATTACGCGCTTTGCCGATGCAGCGATTGCCATGGACGAGACACTCGTGATGGCTGCCGTGGACATTTCGGGTCGCGGCCAGGCCTACTGCGAGCTGCCCGTGCCGACCGAGCGCGTGGGCAGCTTCGATACCGAGCTGGCCGTTGAGTTCTTCTATGCCTTCGCACGCGATGCCAAGCTCACGCTGCACGTGCGCGAACTGGCGGGCGGCAACTCGCATCACATTATCGAGGCCGCCTTTAAGGCCGTGGGTCGCACGATGCGCCACGCCTGCGAGCTCGATCCCCGCGTGCAGGGCATCCCCAGCACCAAGGGCTCGCTGTAACCGTCACAAGGGTAAAACCACCACGAAGGTGCCTGTCCCCTTTGCGGTGGTTTTGGATGATGAGAAGTGGAGGGTCGCGTGGGCGAACCGAAGATTGTGGTGGTCGACTACCACAAGGGCAACTTGTCGAGCGTCGTGCGCGGGCTTGCGCGCGCCGGTGCCGCCGCCTGCACGTCGGACGATCCGGAGCAGATCCGCAACGCCGACGGCCTGGTCATCCCGGGCGTGGGCGCGTTCTATGACGCGATCGCCTTTATGCGCCAGAGCGGCGAGGAGGTGGCCGTGCTCGATGCCGTTGCCGCCGGAACTCCGCTTCTCGGCATCTGCCTGGGCCTCCAGCTATTTTTTGAGCGCGGCAACGAGGGCGTGCCTGCGGACGAGGGTGCGGACGCGGACGACGATGCCTCCGAGCAGGCCGGTGGTCCCTGGGTCGATGGCCTGGGCATCATGCGTGGCTCGTGCACGCACCCGGAGTCGAGCCGTCTGAAGGTCCCGCACGTGGGCTGGGACCAGGTGCACATGACGCCCGCCGGTGCGGCCGATTCGTTGCTTGCCGGTTTTGCCGAGGGCGCCAACATGTATTTCACTCACAGCTACGCGGTGGCCGACGACGTCGATGCCGCCGATGTGTTGGCACGCACGCACTATACACGGAGCTTCCCGTGCATCGTGCGCCACGGTAACGTGTGGGGCTGCCAGTTCCATCCCGAGAAATCCTCCGCGCTGGGTCAGCGTATTCTTAAGAACTTCGTGAGCATCGTCGAGGAGGTTGGCCGATGATCCTGTTTCCCGCAATCGATCTGATCGGCGGCAAGGTTGTGCGCCTGGAGCGCGGTGACCGCAACCGCTGCAAGGTATATTCCGATGACCCCGTGGCCGTCGCCCGCTCGTTTGCCGAGCAGGGCGCAAGCTGGGTGCATGTCGTCGACCTGTCCGCTGCCTTTGGTGAGGACGAGGACACATGCGCTGCCAACTCGGCGGCGATTAAGGCCATCTGCGGCGTCGGCGGTCTGTCCGTGGACGTGGGCGGCGGCGTTCGCTTACTCGCGCGCATC
>CAJMRJ010000205.1:0-2827 GCA_905215865.1 uncultured bacterium
GAGTTCCGCACGCAAAGAAGGCCACTTAATGTGGCCTTCGTCTTGCGCAGGACTGCCCGAGCAGGCAATCAAATATATTGCGGGCGGGCACGCGGCCCAGTCGGCTTTACGACAGCGCGATACCGCCGAGCCAGCCCCAACGCACGCCAGAGCCAGTGCCGTAGAACCCAATGAACGAGTCAAGCGACCTCGACGTGATGGCGCCCTCGTTGCTCATAACGATGCCGCCGCCAACATAGATGCCCACGTGTCCGTACAGCAGACCCGGCGTACCGGTGCCGCTGTGCGACGAGTCGGCCACGATCATGCCCACCTGCAGCGCCGAACGATTGGAGCTGTAGCACCAGGCGTTAAACATGTCGCACGCATTGCCGCCAAAGTAGCCCACGCCGGCGTTACGGAACACGTTGGTAACCCACGCCGCGCACCAATTCTGACCCGGCGAAGGCGTGGAGTAGCACGCGTTGACGACGGCCTGTTGCTTGCCCGAGCCGGCATTCTGCTGCGGAGTTCCGGGCGCATACGATCCGCCACCCGAGCTTGAACCACCCGAGTAGGAATTGTTCTTGTTTGCGGCAGCCGCGGCAGCGGCAGCCTTCTTGGCAGCCTCCTCGGCCTGAGCGGCAGCAAGAATCTCGGAATCGCGCTGGGCCATGAGCTCCTTGACATCGTCGGAGAGGCCGTTCAGAACCGTCTGGACCTCCTGCTGCTTGGCCTGCATGTCCTGCATCTGAGCCGTCTGCTGGTCCTTGAGCTTCTCCAAGTCGGCTTTTTGCGACTCGAGCTCGGACTTCTGTGTATCGAGCTCTTTCTGGATGGTCTGGATGTCCTCGATGGCGTCGCGGTCGCTCTTGTTGATCTTCTCGACGTAATGCGCGTTGGCGACGAGCTCCTCAAACGAGCCAGAGGCGAGCAGCAACGACAGAATATTGGTACCGCCCGACTTGTAGCTGGCGGCAACGCGATCGGAAAGGTCGTTACGCTTCTTCTTGAGCTCCGACTTCTTGGTGTCGATCTGCTCCTGGGTGTCGTCGATCTGACCCTGCACACCTTCGATATCGCTGAGGGTCTGGGCATTCTTGTTGGCGAGCGCCGCGTACTCATTGGCAATGCTGTCGAGCTGAGCCTGGACCTCGTCGAGCTGGGCCTGGGCGGCATTCAGTTTGTCGGTGGTTTCTTGGCTGGCCTCAGCCGCATGGGCGCGGGTGGGCAGGCCAAAAAGAACAGCCGCGGAAGCAGCGCCGAAAAGAGCCTTGAGGGCAGTGCGGCGCGAAAGCTCCTGCGTAAAAATGGAATCGTTGTTTGGTGACATATGTACTCCGTTACATGCTTATTTATATGTCGCTCAACTCAAACATATTAACGCACATCGCGCTTGTCCCAACTATTTCCACGAACGGCTGGAAAAGCATGGTCAGCGGCTCGCAAATACGTCCCACACCAAAGGTAAGAATTATGCAAATAACACCCTATGAGTACGTTAACATCATTCCTCTGGTTTTCCTGACCCGCGTGTTTTGGGCGCGCCCAGCTGCGCTATACTCCCCTCAAGAAGTGTTCCTGATTCGATAGGAGACTACATGTCCAAAGCACTCGACCCCAAAGACACCTGCGTCCTCGTTACCGGCGGCGCCGGCTTTATCGGCTCGCACACCGTCGTTCAGCTGCTCGAGGGTGGCTACCAGGTTGTCGTCGTCGATGACCTCTCCAACTCCAGCGCCGTTGCCATCGACCGCGTCAAGACCATCGTGGGCGACGAGGCCGCCAAGAGCCTCACCTTCTACGAGGCCAACGTGCTCGACCGCGATGCGATGAACAAGATCTTCGATACCCACCAGATCGACCGCGTCATCCACTTCGCCGGCTTTAAGGCCGTTGGCGAGTCGGTGAGCAAGCCCGTCGAGTACTATCACAACAATATCGAGAACACCCTGGTGCTCATCGATGTCATGCGCAACCACGGTTGCAAGTCCATCATCTTCTCGAGTTCTTCGACCGTCTACGGCGATCCGGACAATCCGCCCGTCACCGAAGAGGACCCCAAGAAGCCCGCGACCAACCCCTATGGTTGGACCAAGTGGATGATTGAGCAGATCCTCATGGACGTCCACACCGCCGACCCCGAGTGGGACGTCGTGTTGCTCCGTTACTTCAATCCCATCGGCGCCCATCCGTCGGGCCTGATCGGCGAGGATCCCAACGGCATCCCCAACAACCTGGTGCCTTATGTCGCCCAGGTCGCCGTCGGTAAGCTCGAGGCCGTTCAGGTCTTTGGCAACGACTACCCCACCCCCGACGGCACCGGTGTTCGCGACTACATCCACGTGTGCGACCTGGCATCTGGTCACGTTGCCGCCCTTAACTGGATGAACGGCAAGACCGGCGTCGAGATCTTTAACCTGGGCACCGGCACCGGCACCTCGGTACTCGAGGTCGTCGCTGCCTTCTCCAAGGCGTGCGGCAAGGAGCTGCCCTACGTGATTCGCGAGCGCCGTGCCGGCGATATCGCCGCCAACTGGTGCGATGCCTCCAAGGCCGAGCGCATGATGGGCTGGAAGGCCCAGTACGATATCGCGGACATGTGCCGCGACAGCTGGAATTGGCAGAGCCACAACCCCAACGGCTTCGCCGACGCCGAGTAGAAAAAACCTACATAGCGTTCTTGCCCCGGTCTCACGATGTGAACTGCATCCCAATTCTTGGACGGGCTAATTAGCGGCCTACGCCGCACATAGGGACTGATTCCGGAACTCCTCCGGGGTCAGTCCCTTTAGTTTAACCTGGCGCCTCCTCGTGTTCCAATGGACCACGAAGTCGTCGAGGTCCG
>CAJMRJ010000206.1:0-2770 GCA_905215865.1 uncultured bacterium
AGTTATCACCGGCGGCGGTCCTGGCATCATGGAGGCGGCCAACAGGGGAGCGGCGAGCGCCAACGGCAAGTCGGTCGGTCTGGGTATCGAGCTGCCGCACGAGCAGGGGCTCAACAAATACGTGAACCTGGGTATGGACTTCCGCTACTTCTTTGTGCGCAAGACCATGTTCGTTAAGTACAGCTCGGGTGCCATCGTGTTCCCCGGTGGCTTTGGTACGCTCGACGAGATGTTCGAGGTGCTCACGCTGGTGCAGACGCACAAGGTTAAGCGCATGCCGCTTGTGCTGGTGGGTACCGAGTACTGGCAGGGCCTATTCGACTGGCTTAACGGTCCGGTGATGGACACCGGTATGATCAGCCCGCTCGATCCCGAGCTCGTACACATCACCGACGACCTCAACGAAGCCGTCGACATTGCCCTGAGCGGGCTGATGTAGGGTAGGTAAAATGGGACGGGGCTAAAAAGACTGGTCTGAAACGTTTGATACCAGTCTTTTTAGTCCCGTCCCAAATGAACTGCTTCCAAGTTGCGGTGAAATAGGGACTGACTGGCGGCTGATAAGCCAAAAACAGTCCCTATTTCACCGCAACTGATGTGGACGTCCCTAGCGAGTTGGCTGGTAGCGGGGGCAGTAGCTGATGGCGATGGCGTCGACGCCTACGTGGGTCGCGATGGTGCAGCCGATGGGGCCGGTGCCGGCGTCTACGTAGTCCTGGCCCGCGAGCGCCTGGTTGACGAGCTCTTGCTCCTCGGCGGCGCCGGTCGTGAGCACGCGCACGCTTGAACCCGGATGCTCAGCCAAAAACGCGAGGCAGTCGGCCATGGTGTTGGCGACGATGCGCTTGGCGCCGCGGCCCTTCTTGATGGCCTTGATCTCGCCCGATTTCCACTCCGGCGAAACGGCCAGGCGAATGTTGAGCATCTGCGTCAGCTGGCCAGCGAGCTTGGGCGCGCGGCCGTTCTTGACCAGGTTCTCGAGCGTGCGCGGAATCAGCAGCAGATGGGCGTCGGGCAGCGTCGCGCGGATCTGGGCCTCGGTCTCGTCTAGGCTGCGGCCGTCCTCGCGCATGGCGAGCGCGTACTCTACCAGCAGACCCTCGGCGCCCGAGCCGGTGCGCGAATCGATGCAGCGCACGTCGAGCTCGTGGGTATCGGCCACCTGGCACGCGTTGGCGTAGCAGGCAGACCACTCGCTGCATAGCGAGATAAAGATGGCGCTATCGTGGCCGTCGGCGAGCACGCGGTCAAAGAGTGCCTTGAATTCACCGGCACTCGGCTGCGAGGTGTGCGGTAGCTGCTCGGAGCCTGCCATGCGGGCGACGTATTCCTCGGCGGTGATCTGCACCTGGTCGAGCAGGTCCTCGCCCTCGATAATCACATGCAGCGGAATGACGTAAATGCCAAGCTCTTGAGCGCGGGCGGGGGAGATGTCCGACGTGGAGTCGGTTATGATGGCAAAAGACATAATTGCACCTTTCGTTGGGGCGCTTGCGCGCCGCCTTCTGAGAGCAAAGTGCGACAAGTATAGTAGAGTCATTCCACATTGCTAGGTTCAATTGTTGAATAGTCAACAGTTTGAAGTGTCGGTGTGGAAATCATCAACTGGGGAAGAGGGATGCCGATGGAGGCACTGGAGATATGCAAGCGGCCGGTCGTGCTGTTTGATTTCGATGGCACGGTGGCCGATACGGGCCGGGCGGTGATGACCTCGACGCGCAAGACGCTTGCTGCGCGCGGGTTTTCGGAAGCGCAGATGGGTGACCTGCGCCGTATGATCGGGCCTCCCCTGTGGAAGAGCTTCCACGACTTTTATGGCTTCTCGCGAGAGGAATCGCTTGTGGTGGCCGACGAGTACCGCGCTTTTTTTGACGAACTGGGGCCGGAGGAGTACCCCGTGTTCGATTGAATCCCCGAGCTGCTCGACAGCCTTGCCGCGCAGGGGCATCGCATGGCGGTCGCGACGTCTCGCATGGAGGCGAAGTGCATCGATATGGTGCATGAGCTGGGTCTTTCTCAGTTTGAAGCCGTGGTTGGCATGAATCCGCCGCAGGGGCGCGAGACCAAGGCAGATTCGGTCCGCGATGCGCTGGCGGCGCTCGGTGCGACGGCCGACGAGGCCGTGATGATCGGCGACCGCTTTAACGATGTGGAGGGTGCGCACGCGATGGGCGTGCCGTGTATCGGCATCTATTCGGGCGCGGCGGCGCCGGGCGAGCACGAGGCCGCGGGAGCCAATGCGGTGGTGCACTCGGTGGCCGAGCTTGCTAAACTTTTCGCAATATAAGTATGTGATGTGAGGGGCGGGCACGCTCGCCGCTCATTGGTAAGGAGGTCCTCCATGAATCAGGTGGAGCAGAGCGTTACCGAGTATGTCGACGAGGTCTGGGAGGATGTCGTCGCCGATATCGAGCAGCTGGTGAGTTATCCGTCCGTGGCAGTTTCCGCCGATGCGGAGCCCGGCGCGCCGTTTGGCCGCCCGGTCCGTGACGCGCTCGATTGCGCGCTCGGCATCGCGCAGAAGCTCGGCTACCGGACGAGCGACGACGAGGGCTATGTGGGCATTGCCGATATCCCTGGCCGCGGCGACAAGCAGCTTGCGACCATCTGCCATGTGGACGTGGTGCCCGCCGGCCCTGGTTGGAACACCGACCCGTTTGCGATGGAGCGTCGCGAGGGCTGGCTGCTCGGTCGCGGCGTGATCGACGACAAGGGTCCGGCGGTGCTGTCGCTCTACGCCGGTGCCTATCTGCTCAAGCACGGCATCGTG
>CAJMRJ010000207.1:0-2757 GCA_905215865.1 uncultured bacterium
TTCCTTGCTACTTGCCGTCGTCGTCCTGGGCTTCATCGCGCGCGTAGAGCTCCAGCATGCGGCGGCGGTATTCGTGCACGGCGAGCTTGGCGCGCTCCAGGCGGCGGCGCTCACGCGGAGTCAGCTCGGACAGGTCAACCTCGTCTCCATAGGTCTTATCGGCAAGAAGATGCGCCGCGTCCACGATGCGGGCATCGATGTGACCGCTCGCCGCCTCGGCGGAAAGACGCTCGGCAATCGTGTCGAGCGTAGGCAGGCCCTCGAATACGCGACCATGGCCATGCGATGTCAGCAGCTCGTGCTCGCGTGCAAGCAGGCTCGCCAAATCGTGATGGGCGCGCAGGATGTCGAGCGCTTCGGATGGATGCTCGGCAACTTCTGCCACGGCGGCGACCGGCGCGGCGTCGACCACGCGGTAGAAGAGCTGCGCGAGCAGCGGCATCAAGAACACCGTAATGGCACCGGCGGCAACCATGACCGACGCAATATCTTGCGACAGCGCGCCCGCGTTGACGGCAACGCTCGTCACGGCAACGATGATCGGCAGGGCCGTGGTGCAGTACAGGGCCACGGTAATGCGACCGTACGCCGACACATCGCGCGTCGCGGGACAAATGCCCATAGAGATAAGGATGGGCACGGCACGAATAATCAGTAACGCCACGATAAAGCCCGCGAGCAAGCCCGGGCGCGACGCCACGGCCGTCAGGTCGATCTTTGCGCCCGATAAGGTAAAGAACACCGGAATCAAAAAGCCGTAGGCCAGGCCGTCGAGCTTGGTCTCGAGCGTATGGTTGCCCTCGGGGATGATATAGCGCAGGACAAAGCCGGCGGCAAAAGAACCCAACACGATGTCGAGGTCAAAGATGGCCGAGAACGCCACGAGCGTGACCAGGATGAGCACCGTCAGGCGCACGAAGGTCTGCGACGTGGTATCGGCGCGTTCCTCGACAAACGCAAAGAAGCGGCTGCCGACGCGCTTGGAGCGACTTGGGACCACGGCCAGCAACACGCAAACCGCCGCAAACAAGCCAAGGATTACGAGCGTTTGGATGCCGGTGCGGGCAGACAGCAATACCGACATAGCAAGCACGGGCCCAAGTTCGCCCCAGGTGCCATACGCGAGAATCGAGTCGCCCACGCGCGTTCCGGTCAGCGAACGCTCACGCATGATGGGCACGAGCGTGCCGAGCGCCGTCGAAGTGAGGGCAAGCGTCACGGCGATACCGTCGAAATGGCTGACCGAGAACCACGGGGTAAAGCGCACGGCGAGCCAGGCGATACCAAACGTGACGACCCACGTCGCCAAGCCGTAGCGTCCCTCGACGCCCGTGATGCTCTTGGGGTCGATCTCAAAGCCGGCAAGCAGGAACAAAAAGGCCAGGCCGAGCTCGGACACAAGCGAGACCTCAGCATCCACATGGATAATGCCGAGCATATGGGGTCCCAGCACCGCGCCGAACACGAGCAAAAAGACCGTCTCGGGAACGGGTTTCCCGGGAATCGCCGAGGCGATGAAGGGGCTTGCAAAGGCCACGAGCGCGATGATGGCGAGCGAAACGAATGCCATGTGATGCCTTTCTCTTGTTTGCGCTTCACTGTAGCACCCTCGCCGTCCTCAACGCGCCGCGAGCTGTCGTATCATAGTGAGGTTTACAAACATGTGGCTCAAGGCGACCGCAGGGCTGACCCCGCAAACCGACCGCTGCCGCATACCGTACCGTACGCCCAACCGATCAGGAAGGCAGGAACCAATGGTCTCTCGTATCTACGTGGAGAAGAAACCCGGGTTCGACGTCGAGGCTCAGCAGCTCAAGGGCGAGCTGACCGAAATTCTCGGCATCAAGGGCATCGAGGCCCTGAGGATCATCAACCGCTACGACGTCGAGGGCATCGACGAGGAGCTTTTCCGCTCTTGCGTGCCGACCGTCTTTAGCGAGCCCCAGGTCGATGTGACCTACGACGAGCTCCCCGCAAGCGATGGCGCCGTCTTTGCCGTCGAATTCCTGCCTGGCCAGTTTGACCAGCGCGCCGACTCCGCCAGCGAGTGCGTGCAGCTCATCAGCCAGGGCGAGCGCCCCGCCGTGCGCTCCGCCAAGGTCTATATGCTCTCGGGCGCTCTGGACGAAGCCGCCATCGAGGCCATCAAGCACTACGTGGTGAACCCCGTCGAGGCGCGCATCGCCTCGCTCGACCTGCCCGAGACGCTGTACATGGAGACCCCCGAGCCCCAGCCCGTCGAGGTGCTCGACGGCTTCCGCGAGCTCGATGAGACCGGCCTTGCCGCCTTTATTTCTGAGCGCGGCCTTGCCATGGACGAGGCGGACATCGCCTTCTGCCAGCAGTACTTCCGCGATGAGGATCGCGACCCCACCATCACCGAGATCCGCGTGATCGACACCTATTGGTCCGACCACTGCCGCCACACCACCTTCGGCACCGTCCTGGATGACGTGACGATCGACGACGCCGTGGTGCAGCAGGCCTTCGACCGCTACATGGAGATGCGCCACGAGCTCGGTCGCGACGCCAAGCCCGTCTGCCTCATGGACATGGGCACCATCGGCGCCAAATACCTCAAGAAGACCGGCGTCATGACCGATGTCGACGAATCCGAGGAGATCAACGCCTGCACCGTCAAGGTGAAGGTCGATGTCGACGGCGAGGACCAGGACTGGCTGTTCCTGTTCAAGAACGAGACCCACAACCACCCGACCGAGATCGAGCCTTTCGGCGGTGCCGCCACCTGCGTGGGCG
>CAJMRJ010000208.1:0-2744 GCA_905215865.1 uncultured bacterium
GGTGTGATTTGCTCAGGAATGCACCTGGAGGATGCTGAAGGCCCGTTTTCAGCCATGCGGCAATGGGTCCCATGGGGTGCGCCGTGCATTTTTTGGAGTATTCTGCAGATCGAGTTGCCTGCATACGATTCGACGTCGCCAGCGGTGGCCTTCGGATATCCCTAGCGAGCGTTTTGAGTCAGACTTTTCCGTTTTCCGGTGCAAAGGTGTGTCATTCTCGTTATAGCGGAACCCAAAATGATGCAGCGCCCTACAGTTTTGCCCGCTCGCGGCGGTGTTGGCACGAGCGCGTTGCAGAATACTCCGTTTTTTGCACGGTCCGGGATGGGGTACCTCAGGAGAACACAGCGGTATCACGTAAATATATGCAATCTGTAACGGAAATTATGCAAATCGATGAGGCAGACAGCATAGTTTAGCGCAAAGGGGTCAGGTTAATCTGCACCAGGTTGGTGGAAACAAACCTGACCCCTTTGCGCTAAACCGGGGTGTCCCCGCGCGCCGTATACTCTGTCTAAGCATGCGGGCGGCTTGGTGTGTTACCAAGCGTAGGGGAGGATGTTCGATGAGCATGTTCGAAATTGTGTTTAGTCCGACGGGCGGAACGGAGAAAGTGTCTGGTCTTGTGACCGGAGCGCTGGATGGGAATATCGTTACCGTCGATCTGACCGATAGCGGGTTGGATTTCCACGGGGTCTCGATGGCGAAGGGCGACGTTGCGGTTATCTCCGTCCCATCATATGCTGGCAGGGTTCCAGCTGTGGCGGTTGAGCGACTGGGAATGGTGCGTGGCAACGGAGCTCGGGCTGTTTTGGTTTGTGTTTACGGGGGCCGCGCGTTTGAGGATACGCTTATTGAGCTGGAAGACGTTGCGAAGCGTGCCGGATTTAGGGTGGTTGCAGCGGTTTCTGCCATTGCCGAGCATTCCGTTGCTCGCCAGTTTGCTGCTGGGCGACCGGATGCGCAGGATGTGGCGCAACTTTCAGAGTTTGCGCAGCGGATCCGGCAAAAGCTACTGGACGTGGCTGCGTCCGAGCCCTCTATTCCCGGCAATCGTCCTTATAAACAAGCTGGAGGCCACAGTATGGTGCCCCATGCAACGGAGGATTGCGTCTCCTGCGGTGCTTGCGCTGCGTTGTGCCCTGTTCGAGCTATCGACAAGGACGATCCAAGGCAGGTGGATGGCGAGGCGTGCATCTCCTGCATGCGTTGCGTCTCCGTATGCCCGCAGAATGCCCGCGAGCCTAATCCCGCTGCGCTTTCCGCCGTTACCAAGATGTTGAGCAAGGTTTGCGTTGTGCGGAAGGAATGCGAGCTCTTCATCTAGCGCAAGTGAGATTGGTGCAAACAAACCTGGCTCTTTTGCACCAAAAACGATCCGTTTTCCTCCGTTCCCAAGGGATCATGTGATCCGAAGGGGACGGAGGAAAACGGATCAAAAAGGAAAAATAGTAAGGCGCTCTTTTTCACATTGAATATTGCAATTTGGTAACGCGTTTTATCAAATATGGCATTTATCTGCGGTAATGTTCTATTTCACCGCTGAGAGTGACATTTTATACCGCCTGCCGAACCGTGTGGAGACCTAACAACTTTTTAGCTCAGTGTTGTGCGTGTAGCAATTTCGCCCGGCCTCGCCTCCGGGCTGCCACATGAGAGGGGATCTTATGGCACGACTGCACGTAATGGAACGCAGCCACGCTCAGGCCGTCATGGACGACCTGCATGATGCGCTCGGACGCCGTCTGGCGGTGAGTTCGCTCGCCCCGTGTCCCGTCGAGTTTACGGCGGCGCTCGTCAACCTGTGCTCCACCCAGAGCTGCGGCAAGTGCACGCCCTGCCGCGTGGGCCTGAGCGCGCTGAGCGATCTGCTCGCTGATGTGCTCGAGGGCCGCGCCGACGAGTCCACGCTCAATTTGATCGAGCGCACGGCCCGCACCATCTATCTTTCGAGCGACTGCGCCATCGGTTACGAGGCCGGCGCCATGGCGCTTACGGCTATCCGCGGTTTCCGCGACGATTTTGAGCACCACATCCGCGAGCACTCCTGTGGCTTTGACCGCGAGGCCCGCGTCCCGTGCGTCTCGGGCTGCCCGGCGCACGTCGACATTCCCGGTTACATTTCGCTGGTCGAGGCCGGCCGCTATGCCGATGCCGTCAAGGTCATCCGCAAGAACAACCCGCTGCCGCTCGTTTGCGGCCTGGTGTGCGAGCATCCCTGTGAGATGCATTGCCGTCGCGGCATGGTCGACGATCCCATGAACATCCTTGCCCTCAAGCGTTTTGCCGTTGAGCACAGCGACCTTAACGATTACAAGCCCAGCGTGGCCGACAACACCGGCAAGCGCATCGCCGTGATTGGCGGCGGTCCGGCCGGCCTTTCCTGCGCCTACTACCTGGCCGTGATGGGCCATAAGGTGACCATCTTTGAGCAGCGCCACCACCTGGGCGGCATGCTGCGCTATGGCATTCCCAGCTACCGTCTGCCGCGCGAGCGCCTACAGGCCGAGATCGACTGGATCTTGAGCGCCGGCATCGACGTTGAGCTCGATCACTCCGTCAACGGCGAGGAGCTTGCCCGCCTGCGCGACGAGTTCGATGCCGTCTACCTGGCCATTGGCGCCCACAGCGATAAGAAGCTCGGCCTTCCGGGCGAAGAGGCGCCCGGCGTGGAGTCGGCCGTCAAGATGCTGCGCGCCATCGGCGACGACGAGCTGCCCGACCTGAGCGGCCAGCACGTGTGC
>CAJMRJ010000209.1:0-2717 GCA_905215865.1 uncultured bacterium
GGATTGCCTTCCCTCAACGCGACCCTGCGAAGCCGTGAGAGGGGAGGGAAGGCAATCCGGCCTCCCGCCCCGCGCCCCGCAGCAGCCAGCGCCAAGCGCTAGTAGTTCACCACCTGCTCCTCAAAGTACGCCTTCGGGTGGTTACAAACCGGGCACACCTCGGGCGCCTCGGCGCCCACATGCAGGTGCCCACAGTTCAGGCACTTCCATACCTTCACGCCCTCGCGCTCAAACACCTCGCCCGACTCAATACGCTCGACAAGCTTGTTGTAGCGCTCCTCGTGAGCCTTCTCGACAGCACCGACGCCACGGAACTTTGCGGCAATCTCGGTAAAGCCCTCCTCCTCGGCGGTCTTGGCGAACTCGTCGTACATCGTGGTCCACTCGTAGTTCTCGCCCGCAGCGGCATCACGCAAGTTGTCCAGAGTGTCGGGAACGGCGCCGTCGTGCAGATACTTAAACCACAGCTTGGCGTGCTCGGACTCGTTGCCCGCCGTCTCGGCAAAGATATTCGAGATCTGAACGTAGCCATCCTTCTTGGCCTTAGATGCGTAGTAGCGATACTTGGTGTGCGCCTGGGACTCACCAGCAAAAGCGGTCTCGAGGTTCTTCTTGGTTTGGGAGTTCTCAAAATCCATAGGTGTACTTCCCTTCAACACATGCCGCCCGCAGGCTTCGAGCGGCCTTTTCTTTAGGATGCCCTCATGTCGAAAATCTAAACCTTACAATCCTGTTTTACAGATTCGGGTGGGCTACACGCTTAGCCAGCGGTCACCCTCCATGCGGCAAAAGCCCTCACGCTCCAAGTCGGCCAAAATGCCTGCGACAAGGTCGTGATCGACCGGCTCGCGGCCTGCTGCCGCCTCCATTTCGTTGACACCCGCCACGGCCTCGGCGAGCGTGATGCCCGCCGGCTGCCCATCGCGCGCTGCCAGCAGCATGCGCACAATATGGGCACGCTTTTGACGGCGCGAGCCCTCAAACTTGGACTGACGGCTGTAGCTCGCCGAGCGCCTGGACGGATTGGGCAGTGTCTTCTTAAGATACGCGCCATAATCCAGCAGCGCGTAATACCATGCGCGCGGTGTGTCGGCATCGTCGAGCGGCACGGCAAAGGGAGCAATCTCATCCGCCGTCGCACCGGGAGCCGCCGGACAGGTGGCCTGAATCAGCGGCACCAGCTCGCGATCGGGAACGGCCGGCACATCGGGAAAGAAATGATGCAGAAAGACCGTGCGTACGTTGGTCTCCAGATACACACCCGGTAGATCGAAAGCAAACGACCGGATGCCCTGCGCCGTCGCCGGGCCAATACCGGGCAGGGCGACCAGGTCGCGCGTCTCACGTGGAAACTCCCCACCCCAGTCTTCCATAACGCACTGAGCGGCTCTGTGAAGCGCCAGAGCACGCCGGTTGTAGCCCATCCCCTGCCAAGCGTCCAAAACATCGGAAGGCGCGGCCTGGGCAAGCGCCTGCACGGTTGGAAAGCGATCGAGCCACGCGGGCATACGCGTCTCCACGCGCGGCACCTGCGTTTGCTGCAGCATAACCTCGGAAAGCCAAATAATGTACGGGTCGCGCGTGCGGCGCCACGGAAGGTCGCGATAACGCAGGACCCCTTCCGAACGAATCATCGAACGAAAGGGGTCCTGAATCATGGCTATGCTCCTTATGCGGCGCTATTCCTCCCGGCAAGCGCACGCACAGGTGGCGTACTCGGGAAACGCATCGCGGTCGGCGAACTTGGAATCTACGGCCGGGAACTGGCGGTGAGCGACGATATCGCCCAGCGAAACGGAATCGAGGTAGTCGCGCATCAGCGCTTGAGCTCCGGCCCACAGGGGATGATAACAGCACGTGCCCATGCGTGCACAGTCGCCATCGGGCGCGGTGCAATCGTTCATGACCATGGGGCCCTGAACGGCCTCAACGACCTGGCGGATGGTGACATCGTCGGGGCTGACCTTAAGACGCATGCCGCCATGGACGCCACGCAGGCTCTCCACAATACCGGCCTGAACCAAACCATGCTGAATCGAACGGGCAAACGAATACGGGACATTGACCTCTTCGGCGGCGGTGCGAACAGAAAGCAGACGCTCCGGGTCCTCGGCAAGCATCGCGAGCATGCGAAGGGCGTAATCAGTCTTCCTCGATATGTCCATTTTTCCCCTTTCAAGGAATAGGAACAGCTCGAACGAGCTCCGGAGCCGAGCTTACGTCGAGACGCCAATGACCGTATGGACGCCCATATAGCAAAACGGGTGCCCACTGAATGCCGTGTTTGAAGCCTCTTGCATCAAAAACGGCCCATAGTGCAATTTAGTATAACCTAACCCCCTGCTTCGTTGAACAGGTGTTGTGCAACAAACGCCTTGTTTGAACACAGGTCTCAAACGGAGCTTGTCCGGGAATTGGAAGGATTTGGTTTTGGGCAAAAGGAGCCGATGGGATCAAGGTCCTATCAAACGCAAAAAGCCACGTCCGAAGACGTGGCTTTAATTGCGTTGGCGGGAAGTACGGGGCTCGAACCCGCGACCTCCGACGTGACAGGCCGGCGCTCTAACCAAACTGAGCTAACTCCCCAGGCAGTCGTTCGCGTTTGTTTCCGCTCGCGTGCGCTGCGGGGATTAGTATACACAGAAGTCTGTCCGGCGCGCAACAACTTTTTTGAAAAAATTTTTGGGGCCATCCGGGAGGGTCTCCGGGGCCGAGGG
>CAJMRJ010000210.1:0-2655 GCA_905215865.1 uncultured bacterium
TGCCATGCTCGACCCCAAGGGCAACGCCGTCACCGAGGCCGGTCCCTCCGACGCCGTCGAGATCCTGGGCCTGCAGTCCGTCCCCAACGCCGGCGACGAGTTCCGCGTATTCGAGGACGAGCGCGAGGCCCGCGCCCTGGCCGACGAGCGTTCGCTCAAGGCCCGTATCGAGGAGCAGAGCTGCGTGAAGCACGTGACGCTCGAGAACCTCTTCGAGACCATCGCCGACGCCGAGGTCAAGGAGCTCAACCTGATCATCAAGGCCGACGTCCAGGGCTCCATCGAGGCCCTTCAGGACTCCCTCGACAAGATGGATCAGTCCGAGGTGCGCATCAACACGATCCACTCCGCCGTTGGTGCCATCAACGAGACCGACGTGGTCCTGGCCGACGCCTCCAACGCCATCATCATCGGCTTTGGCGTTCGTCCCGACGGCAAGGCCCGCTCCGCCGCCGAGCGCGAGGGCGTCGAGATCCGTTGCTACGACGTCATCTACAAGTGCCTCGAGGACCTCGACGCTGCCCGCATCGGCATGCTCAAGCCCACCGAGGTCGAGGTCTCCACGGGTTCCGCGACCGTCCTGGACACCTTCAAGGTGCCCAAGGTCGGTATCGCCGCCGGTGTCCGCGTCGAAGAGGGCGAGATCGCCGCGACCGATTCCGTGCGCCTGGTGCGCGACGGCATCGTGGTCTTCAACGGTAAAATCGCCTCGATGCGCCACTACAAGGACGAGGCCAAGAGCCTCAAGAGCGGCTCCGAGGGCGGTATTGGCCTGGAGAACTTCCAGGACATCAAGCCTGGCGACACCATTGAGGGCTACCGCATCGACCAGGTTGCCCGTACCGAGTAGGGGGTAGCGCTATGAAACAAACGCAGGCAACCCGCCGTCTGGGCGAGCAGCTTCGCGAGAAGCTCGGTTATATCCTGCTCTTTGAGGTTTCCGATCCGCGTCTCGACCTGGTCACCCTGACCGCGGTCGAGGTCGCGGTGGACCGTTCGTTCGCGCGCGTGTACGTGTCGTGCGACGCGAGCCGCTACGAAGAGGTCATGGAGGCGCTCACCAGCGCCAAGGGCCGCATCCGTAGCCTGTTGGCCCGCTCGCTCGATTGGCGCGTCACGCCCGAGCTCGATTTCCGCATCGATCGCTCGACCGATGAGGCCGAGCGCATCACGCGTGCGCTGGAAAACGTTCCCGCCACGCTTGCGATCGAAAAGGACGAGGACGGCTATCCAATAGCGGATGCCGCCCAGGAGGCAGCTTTAGATGAGTAATTCCGCCGACCTCGCATCGAGCGAGTCTGCAGATATTCAGCGACGCATCCTCGAGCTCATCGAGGGTGCGTCCTCCATTGCGATTTCGGGACATACGTCTCCCGATGGCGACGCCCTGGGCTCCGTGCTGGGCCTGGGCTTATCGCTTATGAAGTTTTTCCCCAACAAGGACATTGCCCTGCTGCTGGCAGACGATGACCCGGTTCCTCGCATCTACCGCTTTATGGAGGGCGCCGACCGTCTGGTGCCGGCATCTGCGTATACCGGCAATCCGGACCTGTTCATCTCGGTGGACGTGCCGGTCGTCGAGCGTCTGAACAACTCCGCCGAGGTGCTCCGCCGCTCGTCGCATGTGGTGTGCTTCGATCACCATCCGGCGCGCGAGGAATTTGCCGAGCTGAGCCTGAGGTGCGTCGGCGCCGCAGCCTGCGCCATAATCATCGACCGCTTTTTGGACAATTGCGGCATTGTGGCTCGCGATGGTGTCGCGACCTGCCTGCTGTGCGGCCTGGTGACCGATACCGGTCGTTTTCAGTACCAAAACGCCGATGCCGCTGCGTTCCATGCCGCCTCGCGCCTGGTCGCGCACGGTGCCGATCCCGCGCGCGTTGCGCTCGAGGTCTACCAGAGCATGCGCGTGGAGTTCTTGCATCTCAAGTCCATCGTTATGGGCCGCATCAAGACAGTGGCGCACGGTCGCGTGGCATATAGTTATGCGTACCAGAGCGACCTCGAGGCCTGCGGCGTCACTTCGGACGAGTGCGATGGCCTGGTCGATGTGGTGCGTTCGGTGATGGGTGTGGAGGTCTGTTTGTTCCTGAAGGGCATTGAGGGCGATACCAAGGTGCGCGGCAACCTGCGCTCCAAGGGTGACCTCGATGTGTCCGAGATCGCTGCCAACTTCGGCGGTGGCGGGCATCATGCCGCCGCCGGCTTTTCCAACAACGGAACGATTCGCGAGACGCTCGCCGTGGCACTTCCCATGCTGGCCGAGCTGGTAGGGGAGGATCCCGCTTCGGTGACCGTCGAGCTCTAACATTTTGGATGGTACATGGCTCGTCGTACGCCTTCTCAATTGAATATGCTGCTCGCCGTCGATAAGCCGGTGGGCTGTACGTCCCACGACGTGGTATCGCAGTGCCGACGCGCCCTCCATGAGCGACGCGTCGGCCATGCCGGTACGCTCGACCCCATGGCCTCGGGTGTCATGGTGGTGGGCGTGGGCCAGGCGACCCGTCTGCTGGGCATGCTAACCCTCGATACCAAAAGTTATGTTGCCGACATTTCGTTTGGTGTCGAGACCAATACCGATGACGCGGAGGGCGAGGCCGTCCGCACGGTGCCCGTTGCCCCCGAGCTGCGCGATCTCGCTTACGCCCGTGA
>CAJMRJ010000211.1:0-2646 GCA_905215865.1 uncultured bacterium
CCAGCGTTACTGGGGCAACCCCATCCCGGCCATCCACTGCGAGCACTGCGGCATCGTGCCCGTGCCCGAGGATCAGCTGCCGGTGACGCCGCCCGAGAACCTGGACCTGGGCGCCGGCGAGACCCTTGCCGAGTGCAAGGAGTTCTACGAGACCACTTGCCCGGTCTGCGGCCGCCCGGCCAAGCGCGAGACCGATACCATGGACACCTTCACCTGTTCCAGCTGGTATTACCTGCGCTATACCGATCCGCACAACACCGAGCTGCCCTTCTCCCGCGAGGCTGCCGACCGTTGGATGCCCGTCGATAACTACATCGGCGGCATCGAGCATGCCATTTTGCACCTGCTCTACAGCCGCTTCTTTACCAAGGCCCTGCGCGACCTCGGTCTACTTAGCGTTGACGAGCCCTTCACCAACCTGCTGTGCCAGGGCATGGTCAAGGACGAGAACGGCGACACCATGTCCAAGTCCAAGGGCAACGTCGTGCCCCCGAGCTCGGTTATCGAGCCCTACGGCGCCGACACCATGCGTCTGGCGATCCTGTTTATCGCCCCGCCCGAGAAGGACTTCGACTGGGATCCCAAGGCCGTTGAGGGTGCCAACCGCTTCATCAAGCGCGCCTGGCGTATCGTTTGGCAGCTCGTCCAGTCCGGCGACGCCAACGTGGCCTTTGACAAGTCCGCGCTCGACGAGGTCGCGATGAAGCTCTATCGCGAGCGTCACCGTACCATCGCCAAGTGCACCGAGGACTTTGACCGCGGTCAGTTCAACACCGCGATCTCGGCCGTCATGGAACTCGTCAACGCCGCGAGCGCCTACCTCAACGCCACCGAGGGCGCTGACCGCGACAAGGCCCTGTGCTACGGCGTGGCCAAGGACATCGTGAGCGTCCTTGCCCCCATCTGCCCGTTCTGGGCCGACGAGCTGTGGCACGAGGCACTCGGCTGCGAGGGCAATGCCTACACCGCCGCCTGGCCCGAGTTTGACCTGGCCGAGTCCATCGAGGACACGGTGCAGATCGTCGTACAGGTGCTCGGCAAGGTCCGTGGCCGCATCGACGTCGCCCGCGATGCCTCCAACGAGGAGATGCAGGCTGCCGCCGAGGAGGCCGTTGCCAAGTGGCTCGAGGGCAAGACGGTCGTCAAGGCCATCTGCGTGCCTGGCAAGCTGGTTAACCTGGTGGTCAAGTAAGCGCTGCGCGCATAGCTGACATGAAAAGGCGAGGGACGATTCCGCAGGAGTCGCCCCTCTTTTTGGTTATGGATACTTGCGACAACACCCAATTATCCATTTCTTGTGGAGAACCTGTGCTCACGCTGACCTGCTGGTTTGTGTTGTGGTTGCACGTTTGTGCAGGTATTGGTATAGTTTGCTTGCAAATGAAGTTGTAATTGAAAGAAGTGGGGTTTCGGCCCCGCTTCTTTTTTGTATGGATGGAGGTGCCGCAATGGTCAAGACCAAGACCGAGCAGGCGATCATCGACGCGCTCGAGGCCGTTGCTCCCCAGCACGATGTCGACATCGTCGACGTTGAGCTCGTGGGTGCCACCAAGGCCCCCTGTGTGCGTGTGCGTATCGAGGGTGCCGAGGGTCAGAGCCTGTCGCTCAATGACGTCACGGCCAACACCAAATGGGTCGGCGATGTGATTGAGGAGCTCGATCCCATCTCTTCGAGCTATACGCTCGAGGTGTCGAGCCCGGGTATGGCGCGCCCGCTGCGCCGCCCGCGTGACTTTGCCCGCTTTGTGGGCGAGAACTGCGAGCTCACCTCCACCGCCACCGAGGGCCGTCGCAAGTACGCCGGCAAGATTGCCGCCGCCAGCGAGACGAACGTGACCCTCGAGCTCGAGGACGGCGAGTCCGTTACCCTCGATTTCTCTGATGTTAAAAAGTGCAAGTTGAAGCCCACCTATGACTTCAAGCCCTCGAAGGAAGGAAAGTAAGATGGCAGCATCCGACATGATGTCCGCCCTGATGGAGCTTTGCCAGGAGAAGCACATCGACCAGCTCTACCTGATCGACCGCCTGGAGCAGTCGCTCGCCAAGAGCTATGCCGAGATCCTGCATCTTGAGTGGGGCGCCAAGGTGACCATCGACCGCACCACCGGCAAGATCTACGTCTACCGTTTGGAGCCGATCGACGATTCCATGGACGAGGAGGGCAACTTCACCGAGTTCGAGGAGATTGACGTCACTCCCAAGAATACGAGCCGCATCGCCGCTCAGCACGCCAAGGCCGAGATCAACGCCATCGTGCGCAACTCCGCCCGCGAGCAGATCTACGAGGAGTTCTCCGGTCGCATCGGTGACCTCATCAGCGGTACCGTGCTGCAGTCCACGCCCGACTTCACGATCGTCAAGATTCGCGAGGGCGTCGAGGCCGAGCTTCCGCACTTCGACCAGCGCCGTTACGAGAACGAGCGCAACGAGCGTCCGATGGGCGAGCGCTACCTGCACAACCAGCACATCAAGGCCGTGATCATCGACGTTCGCGACCCCAACTCCAACCTGCAGCCGGTTCGTGGTGAGCACAGCCGTCCGCCGATTGTCATCTCCCGTACCCATCCCGAGCTCATGCGTCGTCTGTTTGAGCAGGAGGTGCCCGAGATCTATGACGGCACCGTCGAGGTCAAGGCCATCAGCCGC
>CAJMRJ010000212.1:0-2606 GCA_905215865.1 uncultured bacterium
TCCTTTCGGGGGGGGGTATCTCCCAGATTTACCCGCCGCCCGAAGGGGCAGTCGACAGTCGAGTACGTACTGATCATCGCGATCATCGTCCTGGTGGTGCTGATCGCGGGACCGTGGGTCTCGTCGGCGATCACAAACCAGTTCAACACGGTGGCGGGGACGCTCGGCAACGGAATCTCAAAGGGGAGCTGGGAGTCGGGCGGCACGGGCGGCGGCAACGGGTCGTTGACCGACGCCGACATCGTGGACCCCGTTCACGGGATAGCGTTCGCCGTGTACTCGGAGGACGACCACAGCCTCATGTTCTACAAGCGCCGCGGGGTCCCCAGAGTCGGTGACATGCTCAACAGCCGCCGCGTGACGGCGGTGTATACGGGGTTCGAAAATGGATACGCCACCGCGACCGTGGGAAACGACGGCAAGACGACTGCCCCCTGGTGGCCTAACAGAAGTAATATCGTGGCCGTAAAGGCCATTGACGATGGCATAGAAATCCACTCGTTGGCATTTTGCTTTCAGTACATGGAGAACTGCAAGAGCTTTGATCTGGCAAAGTTCGACATGTCGAACTGCACAAATCTGCAGCACGCATTCGCGTATTGCGGCAATGCGACTTCCTTCAGTATTTCAAGCTGGGATACGTCCTCGGTCGTCGAATTCGACTCGGCGCTCAAAAACCTTTACAAGGTCGAGGAGATTGACATCTCCGGATGGTCGACGCGGAAAGCCGGCGATTTACGTCTCCTTTTTTCCACCGACAGTTCGCTGAAAAGCGTGAAATTTGGACCAGGGTGGAAGACCTCAGATGTTATGGATATGCTCGGCATGTTTAGCTATTGCAAAAATCTAAACCTCGACTGTTCCGATTGGAATGTCCCAACCTATGCCAATCATAGTGACTTCAATCACTGCGCCCCCCGGCGTTATCCTCCCGAAGGCGTGGCAGTAGGTCTGAAGAAACAAAACGGCAAGCAGTTTATGTGGCGCGGGCACCCGTGCCGCCGTTGCCTCAGCGGCACGTTACGGGCTAGTCGGTTCGCTTTAACGTACGCTCTGCATGCAATATCAATCCCCATGCGAAGGGAGTGTCGCATATGCATGCAGCGGCAATTAACCTTCGGGGGGTGGGTATCTCCTAGGAATACCCGCCTCCGAGGCCAAGGAGCCATCGAGTACGTTCTGGTCATCGCGATTATCGTCCTGGTTGTGATGATAGCCGGCCCTTGGGTCTCGTCGGCAATCAGGAACCAGTTCAACACGGTGGCGGGAGTATTGGTAAACGGGACAGCAGGTGGGACTTGGGAACCGAGCGGTTCCGGCAGCGGTAACGGCGCGGGTTCCGCGACCGTCCAGGCGGCGCTCGCCAAGGACGCGAAGGACACGCGAAGGACTGGACCCTCGGTGAGCAGAAGGCAGTTGCCGAGGACATCGCCGCCAAGGGCGAGGCGTCGCCCGCCTACGCCAAGGCGAAGGCCGCGATGGATGCCGGCACCGAGTTCTCGATGAAGCTCACCGATGGCAAGACGCTGACTTACCGCATTATCGGCATCAATCATGATGACCCTGCAGGCGGATCCGGCAAGGCGGGCCTCACGTTCCTCACCACCACGACGGGCATTTGGTCCCCCATGAACGCGATTGACACCAACGCCGGCGGTTGGGAGAAGTCTGAACTCCGTCAGAAAATGAACTCCGGCAAGATCTGGAATCTGATGCCCTCCGATTTCCAGTCTAAGGTGAAGGCCGTCAAAAAGCTATCGAACAATGTCGGGGGCGGTGATGAGAACAAGAACGCCGCCGTGACGGCTACCTCGGACAAGCTGTTCCTGCTCAGCTACTCTGAGATCGCCCCCCACCTCCTATTGGGCATCCTATCCCTGGACTTCCTCCGAGGGCACCCAGTACGAGGCCTTCAAAGGCAAGGTGACGGAGAACTATTCTGTTAATGCCTGTCTGAAGATTGGCAGCAGTTGGTGGGAGCGCTCGGTGAATCCGAGCAACTCCTACTACTTCCTCAATGTCGACAGCAGCGGCGACCCGACGTACGCCGACTACGCGGGGTACTCGTATTGCGTCTGCCCCGTTTGGTGCTTCTAGCTCAAATTTGATCTGATGTAAGGCCCGTGCAATCCTGCATGGGCCTTTCTTTTGGCAATTGCTCGACCGATTCTTGGCTTGAAACACAAATTATCGAGTTAAGGAGACATGGGGTCATACAGCGGCTCTCAGGGCGCCCGTAGCACTCCCCCGCCATTACCCCTGCGGCGTCCTCGTATAGAGCCCATTCTTCTTGGCGTTTCGTTGCAACAGTTCACTTGTCCACCGGTCAAGTGAACTACTGGAATAAATACAGCGACACGCTTGTTCGTTACAGTGGCTATATCGGTGTATATCGCCGCGATAAATACAGCCCGTTCTTGGCGTGTACCTGCTGCGCGTATGTAGAATCATATCGCGTTAATAAATCGGCTCAAGCGCGTGCAAAACGCACAAGTAACCGCAAAAGGCGATTATCGCGCAGGTAGATTTTTGGCACCCTGTTGCTTAATCAAAATTAAGCAATTGCTTAAAACAAAAAAGGTCAGGCACTAGGTGCCTGACCTGCA
>CAJMRJ010000213.1:0-2559 GCA_905215865.1 uncultured bacterium
CACGCAAGAAGCCGAGTACGAAGATCACGCCACCCGTCGCGACTACCTTTGGAATACCCTGGGCACCGCCGTATGGGGCATGGCGTTTCCGCTGCTCACCATTGTGTCGACGCAGCTCGTTGGCGCCGAGGAAGCCGGCAAGTTCTCCATCGCCTTTGTCACCGGCACGCTCATCATGATCGCGTGCAACTACGGCGTGCGCAACTTTCAGGTCTCGGACATCGACGAAAAGACGTCCTTTGCCTCCTACCAGCTCAACCGCTGGCTCTGCGGAGTGCTCGCGCTGGCATGCGGCCTGGTATACAGCAGCGCCCGCGGCTACGATGCGCAGATGGCCACGATCGGCCTGGGCGTCTACCTGTATAAGGTGATCGACGACATCGCCGACGTGTACGAGGGCCGCCTGCAGCAGGCCGACAAGCTCTATTTGGCCGGCATGAGCCAGACGCTGCGTTCCGCCGGCGTCATCGCGGTCTTTAGCGTGGCACTGTTCCTCACACGCAGCATGCCCATCGCGGCCATGGCCATGGGTGTCGCCGCCATCGCCTCGCTCGTGCTGGTCACCGCCCCGCTCGCCCTGCTCGAAACCGAAAAATCGCGCCGCATGAGTCTACGCGAAGCTGGCCACCTGTTTATCCAGTGCGCCCCGCTCTTTGGTGCGCTGTTCCTGTTCAACCTTATCGAGAGCATGCCCAAGTTCGTGATGGAGGGCACGCTGGCCTACAAGTATCAGCTGTACTTTAATGCACTGTTCTTTCCGGCGCAGGCCATTTTGTTGAGCATTGGATTTATCTATAAACCGCAGCTCCTGCGTCTGTCGAGCATTTGGGCGAATCCGCGTAAGCGTCGCCGCTTTGACCTGATTATTGTTGCCGTTATGGCACTAATCGTGGTCATTACCGGAACGTGCGCCGCATTTATGGCAGGCCCCGGCATCCCCATCATGAGCTTTATGTACGGCCTTAACTTTGAGCGTTACCGCACGCTGGCGCTGCTAATGGTCGTCGCCGGCGGCGTCACCGCGGCAATCGACTTTATCTACGCCATCATCACGGTGTTGCGCCACGCCGGCGACGTCACCAAGATCTACCTGATCTGCTTCGCCGTAAGCGTGGTGCTGCCGGTAATCCTGATTAAGCTCCTGGGTCTGATGGGCGCTGTGGTGAGCTACCTAGCCATCATGGCCCTACTCCTGGTGCTGCTGATTATCGAGTACGCCCACATCCGCCAACGCATCGAACGCGACCGTAACCCATACGGCGCCTAATTAGCTGCCCCCGGTACCGGAATTTGCGATGGAATCACCCCGGCTGGGGTCTCGTTGCGGACAATATGCACCACGCAAAACTAAGTGAGTAGACTTTTATCGAATCCTTGACCACGCCAACAAAGCACAAGCCTGTGACCTGCGGTTTTGTTGAGGCAAATTTGCCGGCTGCTCGGCATTTCCAAAAAAGCCTACTCACTTAGCCAGTGGGCAGCCAAATGATTTTTAAATCCCCGTCCCAGAAAAATCATTTGGTGGGCAGAAGGGCAAAAGTAGTCAAAAAAGCCCCGTCCCAAATTAGCTACGGTAGAACGGCGGAACAAGGTTATTCGCCCGGGTTGATGTTCGCGTAGAACTCGGCCCCGTCGTCCAGACGCAGAATGCCTACGCGGCCGAACTCCGATCCGGTGGCGGCGGCGCAGTCGATGTCGATGCGATCGGGCACGCCGGCGGTGTCCTCACCGCCCAGGCGTACGATCTGCCCGCGGCCCGACTCCTCATCGAGTCCCGCCAGGCCGCCGACCTCGCAATAGCGTCCCAGCGACACCGTGGGCGTGTGGCCGCTCACCACGACCGGACCCTTGCCCTCGGCAGAAAGCAGCCCCGTCGGCGCATCCCAATAGCCGTGACGAATCCACAGCAGGTCATCGGACGACTGCACCGCAAGCATCTGCTGCAGTAGCTCGCGATCGGCATCCACCGCCCCCGCGCCATCGGCACAATCAACCCCATGTTCAAGCAAAAACGCCCGCGCCGCCTCGGTCTGGATGCCGGCATGTACCAGCAGGTACGGACGCTCGTCAGTCTCGGCCACCGCATAGAGCGGCAGCGTCGCCATCCAACGCACGAGCTCCTCGTACGCCTCAAATTCCATATCGTTGAGCTGCTGACGGGTAGTCCAACCGCCGTTGATATCCCAGGTCTCGGCATCGAGCGGATCCTGGCCAATGATGGCATCGAGCATGATCTGCTCGTGATTGCCCTTAAGCACGCGAGCGTTGGGCAGGGAACGCACCAGTTTAATAACGCCAACCGGATCGGGCCCGCGATCGATCATGTCGCCCAGCACGTACAGCGTGTCTTCGGACGCCAGCGAAATCTTGGACAGGGCCTCGTCAAGCGCACGCACGTGCCCGTGAGCATCGGATGTCACATAGATCGCCATGGAACGCCTCTCTTTGCATTGCGGCCGAAGCCCGGCGCCGCAACTAAAACTTCAAGTTGAACTTAAACGTTACCCATTGTACTCCGTTGCAATAAAGCTGGGAAGGGTTGCATACCGCTAACGGTCG
>CAJMRJ010000214.1:0-2548 GCA_905215865.1 uncultured bacterium
AGTACGGCAAGCAGGGCGCCGGCAAGGGCGGATCGGGCGAGCGCGCCAACATCGCGCGCCGGCGTCTGCCGCTCATCGAAGAAGGCGGGCTCACCTTTGCCGTCAACTTTGACGACTACCTGGATGTGGGCATCTTCCTGGATCACCGCGTCACCCGCAACCTGGTGCGCGAACACGCCAAACAGGCACGCCGCTTCCTCAATCTGTTCGCCTATACCGGCACCGCCACCTGCTATGCGGCCGACGGCGGCGTCGAGGAAACCGTGACAGTCGACCTTTCCAACACCTACCTGGACTGGGCCGAGCGCAATATGCGCCAGAACGGCTTTGTTGGTCCGCAGCATCATTTTGTGCGCGACGACGTGCTCGCCTGGATTCGCGACCAGCGCCAGACGCGCAACCGCTGGGACTTGATCTTTGTCGACCCGCCCACGTTCTCGAACTCGTCCAAGATGGGCCGCCGCACCTGGGATGTCCAGCGCGACCATGTTGAGCTTTTGGCTGGCGTATCTCGCCTGCTTGCACAGGGCGGACATGCCATCTTTAGCTGCAACCTGCGCGGCTTCCGCCCCGAAACGCGCAAGCTCGCGCGCGCGGGCGTCGTGCTGGAGGACATTACGGCACAGACCATCCCCGAGGACTTCGCGCGCAACCAGAAGGTGCACCACTGCTATATCGTGCGCCGACTGCCCATCGAGGACGCCATGGCCGAGGTCGGCTTTAGCGCCGAGGAGATTGCCGAGCGAACCGAGGAGCTGCGCAACCCCGAGGCGCGCAAGCCCTATGCGGCAGTACCCACGCACGCGCAGGCCGGCAACGGCAAGTCCAAAAAGAAGAAGTTCTACGCCAGCAAGCCCAAAGGCAAATAACAAAGTTGCGGTGGAATACGGACTGTTTTGCCTGGAATTAGGCAAATTTAGACCGTATTTCACCGTAACTCATATTGGGATGGTGGTTGGCAATCTAGCCTTGGGTGACCAGGCGATAGCCGATACCCACGTGTGTCTGGATATAGCGCGGATGCGCGGGGTCGGACTCTATCTTCTTACGCAGCGTGCCCATAAAGACGCGCAGGCTCGCCAGGTCACTCTTAGTTGCCGTGCCCCAAATCTCGTGCAGGATAAACTGGTGCGTCAGTACCTTGTCGGCGTTATGCGCCAGCAGGCACAGGAGCTTGTACTCAATCGGCGTCAGGTGCAACTCCTCGCCATCCATCGTGGCAATGCCGGCATCAAAATCGATATGCAGCTCGCCGGTATCGAACGAGCCCTCGGAGGCAACACCGCCCGTTTGCGCATACGAAAGGCGCCTGAGCGTCGTGCGAATGCGCGCGAGCAGCTCCTCGACCGAAAACGGCTTGGTCAGGTAATCGTCGGCGCCAGCATCGAGCGCACGAATCTTGTCCGCATCCTCGCTGCGCGCCGAGACCACGATGATCGGCATGCCCGACCATGCGCGCACCGACTCCACCACCTTGACGCCGTCCATATCGGGCAGACCCAGGTCGAGCAGCACAATGCTCGGTGCCTGCGATGAGGCGGCGGCGATGGCGGCATGGGCGGTCTCCACGGCCATATGGCGCAAGCCGTGCGCCTCGAGCGCGGCAACGATAAGGTTGCGGACAGCGGGGTCGTCCTCAACAACCAAGATGAGCGGTTTTGCGGCAGAGTTCGGCACAGCGCTACTCCTTATCAAACGAAACATCGGCGACGGGAAGCTCAATCGTAAAGACCGAGCCGTGCGGATCCGCCGCGGTAACCTCTATGCTACCGCCATGTGCCAGCGCAATGGAGCGGCAGAGCGAAAGCCCCAGGCCCACACTACGGTGGCTGTCGGCCAGGCCATGGTTGGCGGTATAGAACGACTCAAAGATGCGTTCGCGATCCTCGGGTGCGATGCCCGGACCATCATCGGCCACCGAGCACGCCACGCGTCCATCGTCGACGCTAATCGAAATCATGATATGCGAGCCTGCGGGCGTATAGGTGATGGCGTTGTTCACCAGATTGACCACCAGCTGCACCATCAGGCGCGCATCGACGTTGACGAGCGCCGGCTCATCGCACGCCACCACCTTAAGGTCGTGCTCGCGCACGGCAGGGTTCACGTGGCGCAGCGCCTCCTCGACGATATCGTCCATGAGCTCGAGTGTGGTCGACAGGCGCATACCGCCACCCTCGAGCTTGGTGATGGCGAGCAGGTTCTCGACGGTGGCGTTGAGCCATTGCGCATCCGAGCGAATGGACAAGAGCAGGCCGCGGCGCGTCTGGGCATCGAGTACCGCGGTGCCGGTCGAGCCCTGATCGAGCAGGACATCGGCATTGCCCGAAATACTGGTGAGCGGCGTACGCAGATCGTGCGAGATGGAGCGCAGCAGGTTGGCGCGCAGCTGTTCGTTTTTGGCGAGCACCGCCGCCTCCTCGCGGGCCTCCATGGCGCGGGCGCGATCGAGTGCCAGCTCGCCTTCGCTCACGATGGCATCGGCAAGTGTTCGCTCCTCGTGCGTCAGCACGTCGGGCTCGGCAACGATAGCCAGCACGCCCACCAC
>CAJMRJ010000215.1:0-2515 GCA_905215865.1 uncultured bacterium
CTGCGCAAGACGAAGGCCACATTAAGTGGCCTTCTTTGCGTGCGGAACTCGCGATCAATCAAATATATTGCGGGCGGGCACGCGGCCCTCTCGGGTTCGGGGCGCTGCACACCGGACTGGTTTATCTGAATTAAAGAAAGTGAAGGCCCCTTTCGGGGCCTTCTTTTTAGAGGAATTCTCCGATTCGGTGGACTTCGGGTTGTAGGTCTACTCCGAATTGGTCTTTGACGGTTGCTTGGATGTGGCAGATGAGTTCGTCGACGTCGGCGGCGGTGGCGTGGTTGGCGTTGACGATGAAGCCGCAGTGTTTTTCGCTCACCTGCGCGCCGCCGACAGCATGGCCGCGCAGACCGGCATCCATGATGAGCTTGCCGGCAAAGTGGCCCTCGGGGCGCTTGAAAGTGGAACCGGCGCTCGGCATGTCGAGCGGCTGCTTGTCCTCGCGGCGTTGGCGGTAGTCGTCCATGTCGGCCTTGATCATCGCGGCGTTGCCCGGGGCGAGGTTAAAGGTGGCAGAGAGCACGATAAAGCCGTCGTCGGCGATGCGGCTCTTGCGATAGCCCAGGTTAAGCTCGTCGACATCGAACTCAATGATATTGCCGCTGCCGCGGGTGCCGTCGTCGAGCGCGCGGGCGGGCTTATAGACGCGCACGGACTCCAAAACATCGGCCATGCAGGCGCCGTAGGCACCGGCGTTCATATAGCAGGCGCCGCCGACCGAGCCGGGGATGCCCGAGAGGGGCTCCATGCCGGTGAGGCAGGCTTCGGCGGCAGCCGCGGCAACATCGGAAAGCAAGGCGCCGGCTGCTGCCGTAACATGCGTGCCGTCGATGGTGATGTTAGAGAGGCCTTCACCCAGTGCCACGACGACACCGCGGATACCCTTGTCACCGACGAGCAGGTCGGAACCGTTGCCCACGATGGTGAGTGGCAGATCGCAGCGGTAGCAGGTGTCAAGCGTGGCGACGAGTCCCTGCTCGGTATCGGGCGTGACAAAGACATCGGCCGGGCCGCCGATCTTAAACGTGGTGTGCTCGCGCATGGGCTCGCTCATGAGCACGTTGTCCTCGCCGGCAACACCGGCGAGCGCGCAGAGCAGGTCCTCGTTAAAAAAGTCATTCTCGTGCATACGAATATCCGCCTTATGGTGGTCGTTTTCATTAATCGAATGCAATATACCCCACCCGGATGGATTTGGTGCAAAGTAACCTGACCCCAATGCATCACATGGCGCAAAGGGGTTAGGTTGCTTTGCGCCAATCGCGGCGATAAAACAGCCGTCTACCGGATTGGTAAAGTGTTTATCATCAAGGTAGAGGGACGGTCGCTATACTTTCAAGAGATTGCGCGAATACTCGGAAGGAGCGAGATGGGCAACAAAGTTACTCTCAAGCAGATTGCCCAGGAGGTGGGGCTTTCCCCTTCGTCGGTCTCGCTTGTTCTCAACAATCGGCCTTGTCGCATCTCGGAAGAAAACCGCAAGCTCATCAAAGAGGTCGCGGCGCGCAACCATTATGTTCCTAACCAGATCGCGCGTAGCCTGGTCATGCGCGAGTCGCGCACACTGGGCCTTATCGTCCCTAACATCGAGAGCCGCTTTTTTGCCTCGCTCGCCGGCAGCTTGGAAAAGCGCTGCCGCGAGGACGGCTACGCGCTCTTTATTACCAGCTCGGGTGGAAGTGCCGAGGACGATCTGGAGCTGCTGCGCCAGCTGGTGACGCGCGGCGTCGATGGCGTCTTTCTGGTGGTGGGTGACGAGTTCTCCGACGACCGCGCCCTGCGCGAAGAAGTCAGTCATCTCCCCATTCCGGCCGTGATGGTTGACCGTGCCATTGAGGGACTCGAGTGCGACAAGGTGATGTTCGACCACGAGATGGGCGGCTATATGGCCACCCGCTATCTAATCAAGCAGGGCCACCGTCGCATTGCCTGCTTGGTTAATGCGCGCCGTTCCAATACGGGTCGTAAACGTCTTGCCGGCTACGAGCGTGCGCTGCGCGAGGTGGGGCTGCCTATTGACGCGCGTTTGGAGTTTGAGAGCGAGTACTACATTCCGAGCGCATACGAGGCCTCGGAGGCGGTGCTCGCAACTGACGCTACCGCCGTGTTCGCAAGCTCGGATAACATTGCGCTGGGTCTGCTCAAGCGCCTGCACGAGATGGGGAAGAGCATCCCAAGCGATATCTCGGTCGTAAGCTATGACAACTCGGCAGCCGACGTTCTATTTGAGCCGGCGCTGACCGCGATTGAGCAGGATCCTGGTGTCCTCGCGGAGCATGCTTTTGGCTGTATGTCCAAGCGTCTTGCCGGCAGGGGCGGCAGGCGTGCCGAAGAGGTCGTTCTGGAGCCGGCGCTTATCGTTAAGGACAGCGTTCTCGAGCTTACCGAATGTAGCTAAGCGTACCTGTTTGTTTGCATAGATTGCATGCGGAGTGTCCGCTATTTGCCGGCGGGGCCGGGGTGCCTGCCTTGTTTTGAGAAGTTCGCTGAGCCCGCTTCTCAAAACAAGGCAGGC
>CAJMRJ010000216.1:0-2508 GCA_905215865.1 uncultured bacterium
AGCACGCGGCAGGTATCGACAAGCTCGGCGACACGGTTCTCGACCTGGGCAAACGCACGATCAGAGAGCACAAATTGCGCGGCGCCCATTACGTAGGAGCCCTGCGCAAAAGAAGCGCCGCTCCATTTTTTAGACGACGAGAATGGAATGACCGACAGCGGCTCGGACACCTCGACCGGGCGATCGGCGTAATAGTTGAGCAGCGCCTGGCAGGTCTCGTTGGCATCGGCCGAAGTCGCACGTGCCACGTTAGCCAGCGCAAAATCGAGCACTGTGGTATCGACGGGAACAGCCGCCTCATCCGAGTCCACGCCAAAGCCAACACCCTCAACAGGCAGCGGATACGTGCCCTCGACCTCCATACGGCCCGACGTGATGGTGCCCGTCTTGTCCAGGCACAGCACGTCGACGCGAGCGAGCGTCTCGATGCAGTAGAGCTGCTGTGCCAGCACCTTGCGGCGGGCCAGGCGCACCGTGGCGATGGCGAGCACCGACGAGGTCAGCAGCACCAGGCCTTGCGGGATCATGCCCAGCAGGGCACCCACCGTGGACAGCAGCGCCGACGAAGGCACATGACCAGCCAACAGCTCGGAGAAGCACCACGAAAGCGCGCTATCGCCCGGGGTTCCCGCGGCATCCCACAGCTCGCTCACACTCGAGGCAAACAGCGCCAAACCGAGCGGGATCATGATGATGCTCGCAAAGCGCACGATGGCGTTAAGCGCGTTCATGATCTCGGAATTGACCTTTTTGACGTACTTGGCCTCGTTATTAATTTTGGCCACGTAGTTGTCGGCGCCGACATGAATCACGCGGGCGCGCAGCAGGCCCGAGTCGATAAAGCTGCCGCTCATGAGCTCGGAACCGGGCTGTTTCTTAATAAGGTCGCTCTCGCCCGTCAGCAGGCTCTCGTTCACGAGTGCCTCGCCCGAAACCACCACGGCGTCGGCGGGAATCTGGTCGCCGCGCCCCAAGCGAATGATGTCGTCGAGCACGATCTGGTCCAGGTCGAGCTCCACCTCGGCGCCGTCGCGCACCGCGATGGCCTTCTTGGAGGTCAGCAGCGTGAGCTTATCGACCATCTTCTTGGACCGCATGGATTGAATGACGCCAATAGCGGTATTGAGGAACACCACAAACAGGAACGTCAGGTTCTTAAACGAACCGGTCAAAATGACCAGGAACGCCAAGATCACGTTGATCAAATTGAACAGCGTGCAGAGGTTCTCGATGATGAGCTCTTTGACCGACTTGGTCTTGAGCTCCATGTTGCGGTTGATCTTACCGGCGGCGATGCGCTCATCGACCTCGGCGGTCGAGAGTCCGCGCTCGATATCCGTTGCTGCCATACCACGTCCCATCACGTCGCGTCGGTATAAGAAAAACCGCCCGGACCATGCGAGGTTCGGACGGTCTTACGTTCGATGGTGCCCCATGTTGGATTCGAACCAACGGCCTTCTGCTCCGGAGGCAGACGCTCTAATCCCCTGAGCTAATAGGGCGAACGGTTAGCATTATACCCAAGTGCGCCACGGGCTAACAAAATAAAAGAAAAAGCTTTGCAATTCCGAGGAAGACGCGGCGCAACGGCCCACTTTAGAAGGCAAAAGCGAGTCAGATAGTATAAACTCTCATGCACCATATATACACGGCTCGCATTGCGGGCCGTTTTTGCAAAAGTTATCCATCGAGGTGAGAGGCACACCATGATTGCAATTTTAAAGCAGAGCGCCAGCGACGAAGCCGTCGGCCATATCGTCAGCTGGATTGAGAAAAAAGGCCTGAAGACCGATGTCTCGCGCGGCGAGAACGAGACCATCATCGGCCTGGTGGGCGATACGACCAAGATCGACCCGTTCCTGCTCGAGTCCATGGATGTCGTCGAGCGCGTGCAGCGCGTCTCCGAGCCTTTTAAGCGTGCCAACCGCAAGTTCCACCCCGAGGACTCCGTCATCGACTGCGGTCACGGCGTCAAGATCGGCGGCGACCAGTTCCAGGTCATCGCCGGTCCCTGCTCCGTCGAGGGCGAGAACCTCATCCGCATCGCACGCCGCGTGAAGGCCGCCGGCGCCACGATGCTGCGCGGCGGTGCCTACAAGCCCCGCACCTCCCCCTACGCCTACCAGGGCATGGGCCCCGCCGGCCTCGACCTGCTGTGCGAGGCGTCTGCCGAGCTCGACATGCCGATCGTCACCGAGATCATGGATCCACGCGACGTGCAGGTCTTCTTGGACAAGAAGATTGACGTCATGCAGATCGGCGCCCGCAACGCTCAGAACTTCCCCCTGCTCAAGGAGGTCGGCAAGACCCAGACCCCGATTCTGCTCAAGCGCGGCATGTCCGGCACGATCGACGAGCTGCTTATGGCAGCCGAGTACATCATGAGCGAGGGCAACGACAACGTCATCCTGTGCGAGCGCGGTATCCGCACCTTCGAGACCCGCACCCGCAATACCTTCGACCTCAACGCCGTGCCGGTGCTGCACCACCTGTCGCACCTGCCCGTCG
>CAJMRJ010000217.1:0-2508 GCA_905215865.1 uncultured bacterium
ATGCGTTGCAGGCCCTCGATGTCCTGGTAAAAGAGGCTGGCGGTCGCGCCATGAAGGTCGCGGTGTCGGGTGCATTCCATAGCCCCTATATGGCCGAGGCGACCTGTGGCCTTGCTGCATATATCCAAGCCGGTCACGCGCCGTCCCCGTTGCTCATTCCTGTTATGGCAAATATGACGGCGGCACCCTATCCGGCCGACCCACAGGCGGCATCGGAGGTGCTGGCCAACCAGGTGAGCCATGCCGTTCGCTGGGTCGACACGCTGCATACTCTGCAGGATCAGGGCATCGACACGTTTATTGAGGTCGGCCCCGGCAAAACGCTGTCGGGCCTGGTCAAGCGTACGCTGAGCGACGTTCGCGTGTATTCGTGCGAAACGGCCGAGCAGGTCGCAGCTATTGCCGACGAGCTCGCATAGTCCACAGGGCTGTAACCCGAAAGGAATGACATGGGCAACTTGAACAACGGCGCGCTCGAGCGCAACGACTCACGTCGCGTGGCACTGGTCACGGGCGGCTCGCGGGGTATCGGCCGCGCCTGCGCTGTCGGTCTGGCGGAGGACGGCTTTGATACCGCCGTCGTCTATGCCGGTAGTGTCGATGCAGCGCGCGAGGCGTGCGAAGCCTGCGAGGCGGCTGGCGCTACGGCACGCGCATATCAATGCGACGTGGCCGATCCCGCTGCCGTCAACGCGTGCGTGGAAACGGTCCTCAACGACTTTGGCTCCATTTGGGCGCTCGTCAACAACGCCGGCATCACCCGCGATGGCCTGCTCATGCGTATGGGCGACGATGCCTTCGACCGCGTGCTCGATGTCAATCTCAAGGGCACGTTCAATACGACGCGCGCGCTCACCAAGACCTTTATGCGCCAGCGCGGCGGTTGCGTCATCAACATGAGCTCGGTTGTGGGCCTGATGGGCAATGCCGGGCAGGCCAACTACGCTGCCTCCAAGGCGGGCGTGATAGGGCTTACCAAGGCGGTGGCGCGCGAGCTTGCGCCCCGCGGCGTACGAGTGAACGCGGTCGCACCCGGGTTTGTCGAGACGGATATGACGGCAAAGCTCTCGGAGAAGGTGCGCGCGGCGTGCGAGGAGCAGATTCCCCTGAGGCGCATGGCGCGCCCCGAGGAAGTGGCCGGCGTGGTGCGCTTTTTAGCGAGCGATGCGGCTGCCTACATTACGGGCGAGGTCGTGCGCGTCGACGGCGGAATGGCGATGTAGAAACCAGAGCCACACAACGGCTTGAATGAGGAGACCATGATGGAACAGAGAGTTGCAATCACCGGTATCGGTGCCGTGTCGCCGCTCGGCAACACCGCGCTTGCCACCTGGGCGGCCATGTGTGCCGGAACGTGCGGCATCGGTCCGATCACGCACTTCGATACCGATGCATTTGCCGTCAAGGTGGCGGCCGAGGTCAAGGGCTTTGACGGCAACGAGTACTTTGGCAAGCGTGACGCCAAGCACCTGGACCCCTGCGTTCAGTTTGCGATGGCGGCTTCGGACGAGGCCATACACGATGCGGGCTTTGATGTCGAGGGCGCCATCGATCGCGAGCGCCTGGGCGTCTACGTGGGTTCAGGCGTGGGCGGCATGCAGACACTCGTCGACAACGTCCACACGATTGCCGATCGGGGGCCTCGCCGTGCATCGCCCTATATGATTGCGATGATGATTCCCAACATGGCGTCGGGCAATATCGCGATCCGCCACAAGGCAAAAGGCCCGACCCTGCCCGTGGTGACTGCGTGCGCGACCTCGGCCCATGCCGTGGGCGAGGCGTTCCGCGCCATCAAGCACGGCTATGCCGATGCAATCCTGGCTGGCGGTGCCGAGGCCGCAATCATCCCCGATGCCGTTGCGGGCTTTACGTCCTGCCGCGCATTGACCACCAACCCCGATCCCGCGACGGCTTGCCGCCCGTTCGATGCAGACCGCGACGGCTTTGTGATGGGCGAGGGCGCCTGCGTGCTGGCACTCGAGAGCATGGAGCATGCGCAGGCGCGCGGTGCGCACATTTATGCCGAGGTCGTGGGTTACGGCAACACCGATGATGCCTATCACATCACGAGCCCCGATCCCGAGGCTGCCGGCATTGCCCGCGCGATATCGCTGGCGGTTGCCGAGGGTGACGTCAAGCCTTCCGAGGGTCTCTACATCAATGCCCACGGCACCTCGACCAAGCTCAACGATTCGTCCGAGACGGCGGGCATTAAGCGTGCGCTCGGCGAGGACGCGGCACGCGCCGCGCACGTCTCGTCGACCAAGTCGATGACCGGCCACATGATCGGTGCTACGGGCGCCATCGAGGTCATGGCCTGTGCCATGGCGCTCGAGCAGGGCGTGGTGCCCCCGACCATTAACTACCACACGCCCGATCCCGTCTGCGATCTTGATTACACGCCCAATCGAGCGGTTCGCGCCGACCTTACCTGGGCGCTTTCGACCAATCTGGGCTTTGGCGGACACAATGCCGCCATCGCGCTGCGTAGATATACGAGGAGCT
>CAJMRJ010000218.1:0-2486 GCA_905215865.1 uncultured bacterium
CGCCCAGTCCCGCCGCGGCGGCCCCGGCATTGATGCGCGCCCGCAGCTCGTCGCTCGGCACGGTATCGCTCGCATCCCACAGCTCGGGATTGAGCGCGGGCGCATGCGGGTCCACAGCGCAATGCGAGCTCGTGCGCTCGTCACCGATGGGCATGTATTCGATAAAGCGCAGGTGGATGGGACGATCGAGCGTGAGCCGCGCGAGGGCCGCCACATCCTGGTTGAGTCGGCGCACCACAACGCAGTTGACCTTAACGGGCTCAAAGCCCCAAGCCAGCGCCGCGTCGATGCCAGCCATGGTCTGCTCGAGCCGGCCCAGGCGCGTGATCTTTCCAAACAGATCGGGGTCGAGCGTGTCGAGCGAGATGTTGACGCGGTCAAGCCCGGCATCTTTGAGCTGCGGCGCCAGCTTGGGCAGCAGGGCGCCGTTGGTGGTAAGCGAGATGTCCTCGATCTGCGGGATCGCGCGGATATCGCGAATGAGCGGGATGATGCGCCGGCTGACCAGCGGCTCGCCACCCGTCAGGCGCACGTGGCGAATGCCCCCTCCCGCCACCAGGCGCACAAAGCGGGCGATTTCCTCGGCACTGAGCAGCTCGTCGTGCGCACGGGGCGCCACGCCATCGGCCGGCATGCAGTAAATGCAGCGGAAATTGCACTTGTCGGTAACGGCAATGCGCAGGTAGTTGATATCGCGGCCAAAACCGTCATGTTGCACGTACCCGTCCACGCAGCCCTCCCCTCACGCGGCGTTTTATTCTTCGGAAAACATAATACCCCACGAGAGAATCATGCCGACACCCGTACGACAGGACAGGTCGCTTCGAGCAAAACGGACTTTCCAAGCCCATCCTCAACACAGACCATCACAACATTCGATGCTTTTTCCGTTTTTGGCAAAAAACGTCGAATGTTGTGATGGTTTGCCTGCCCACAGCACCCCGCAGAAGGACCAAAACGCCCCTAAAGGCCGCCGTCCCAGTGCCGAATCACGAATTCTCGTAGGTCGTTCTGACGTTTCTGGAACGCTTCGCTTCGGTCGCACTTAAGGCCCATAACGAGCGCGATGGCATTCATTGCCCGATGCAATTGCAGTTGATGGGCAAACTGAGTCCCGGTGAGGACGATCATGCTAAAGCCCAGCGCGCTCAGCACGGTCATACGCTCCGCATCCGACGCGCTGCGCTGTTTATCAAGATGGTCCGAGCCGTTGTATTCAATCCCCGTACCGCTCGCAGGCGCATATACGTCGATCTCGAAATACCCGGCCTTTGCGAGATACTTGAACTCGTTGGGAACATCGACCCGATGGTTGAGCTCGATCTTGGCGTATCCCAGCCCTCCCTGGGAACGTTTTGCTACGACCATGATTGCGGTGGCCGTCTCCATGGGCGACCGCGCGCCATCGTGCACGCGCTTGAGCACGGCGGCTGCGCGTATGGCCCCCTGACGAGATCGGTTCTCATTGCAATAGGCAATCAAGTCGGCAACGGTATACCTCTGCCCCATCTCGATATAATCGCCTGTCGACAGATGATTCAAATGGTATCGGGCGCAGATTTCGTAGCCATATTCCAACTGCTCGGGCTCGCTCATCCACGAACCCGCTTGGACAAAGCACATGGCCTCATCAACCACTAGAAGGCCCTCTGCCACCTCGATAAGATGGCCTGGAGGTACCGGCGCCCCAAACACGTGGCACCTAAATCCAGCCGGCGTCGAGCGCTCAAAATCGAAGTTGACGAGCGTGTCGATATGATCGAGCTCTTCTCGTGGAATACCAAGCGAAACCAGATAGTCGGCAACAATCCCGGCAGCCGTTGAAGCCCTCAGCCCCTTGGCATCGAGTCCCAATTTGGGCAGGTTCGCGGTCGGCTCCGCCTCGTTAGCAAGCGAGTCCTCATCGTATAGGCTGCTTGCTCGCGAGAGCGGCTCGGACGGGCGTGCCACGTTGTGGTACAGCCAGGCAGTCTTATGGGACAGGACGATCGGCAGGTCCATGAGCCCTCCAATGGAGTCGGATAACCAACCTTATTCCCCCGCCCACGGGTCCGCACACCTTCGTGCACAAGAAAGCGATTCCACCCGGTCGAGTGGCAGAAAAACCATCACAACATTCGATGCTTTTCCTGATTTTGGCAAAAACCGTCGAATGTTGTGATGGTTTGAGGTGAGGGGCACGGAGGGATCAAAGCATCGTGCTCGAACGGGTTAATCCAGCTCTTTTAAGCCATGCGCCAGCTGCCAGTACTCGCCGTGCTGGGCGAGCAGCTCTTCGTGCGTGCCGCGCTCGATGATGCGGCCGTGTTCGAGGACCATGATGGCGTCGGCGTCGCGGACAGTGGACAGGCGGTGCGCGATCATAAACGTGGTGCGACCGCGCATGATGCGGTCCATACCGCGCTCGATGAGCTTTTCGGTACGCGTGTCGATGGAACTCGTGGCCTCGTCCAGGATGAGCACCGGCGGATCGGCGACGGCCACGC
>CAJMRJ010000219.1:0-2435 GCA_905215865.1 uncultured bacterium
CGCGCCGGAAATCCCCGGCGCGGCCCGCCTTTTTGACTCACGCAGCGCCCTTGTGAATCGAAGGTGAATGGTTTTCCCGTTACCTAGTACTGCTCGATGCCCATGTAGCGACGAACCTCGGGGCTGTGGTCGAACACCTTGCCGCGGGCGGCGCGCAGCTCGCAGCTCATGTTGTAGAAGAAGATCGGTTCCAGGAACGAACGCACGCTGGCGGGCACCTCGCCCACGCCGTACTCGAGCGCATCGAGCACCATGACCGTATCGGTATGCGTGTTGAGGAACGCGAGCGCACGCTCCTCCATGGGGCGGCACTCGCCCGATCCGAGCTGTACAAAGTAGAACACGCCGGGCTCGGTGGCTTCGAACGGGCCGTGGAAGTACTCGCCGGAGTGGATATAGCAGCAGTGCTGCCACTGCATCTCCATGAGCGAGCAGATGGCCATGGCATAGGTCTGGCTAAAGTTGGGGCCGGACCCCAGGATGTAGAAGAACTTATGCTGCTGGCAGAGCTCGGCAAAACGGGCGCCCAGCTCGGCGTTGACCTTCTCGCGGGCAGCGGGCAGCAACGCATCCATCTGCTTAAGGCCGGCGTACATGTCGGCAAGCGCCTCGTAACCCCCCTGCTGGTCGAGCAGCTCGGCAGCCATCAGGACGCCGATACCCTGCGGGACCTCGGCCTGCGGCACGCCCTCGCCCCACGGATAGACCCAGGTGGTCCACTTGCCGCTATCGATCTTGGAGCCCTCGCAGTCGGTCATGGCCACGACCTCCGCGCCGGCTGCCAGCGCCATCTCGCAACCGTCGACGACCTCCTGCGTATTGCCGCTGTGGCTGCAAGCGATGACGAGTGACTTCTCGCCAAGACTCTTGGGAGCCATCAGGCAAAACTCGCGTGCCGTGTAGACCGTCGAGGTAAACGTGGTTGCCTCGCGCTTGAGCAGCTCGTTGGCCGGCATCAGGTCGATCATCGAACCGCCGCAGGCGATCCAAAAGACGTTCTCAATCTTGCCCTTGCGCTCGATAATTTCCTGAATCAGATCGTGTGCGTTCATGGTGATGCCCCTTCTTGTGTGGCGGTTTTGAACGACTACAACTCGTACCTGCGGTCGTTCTATGTTGTCCTATTTATAGCACGCACGACGACGTCCGTGAAGTCATTTCACCAAACTTGTTCTATATTGTTCTATCTGTGGACGTTAGATGTCGAACACGTAGCGCGAGCCCACGATCTTTTGGCGTCCGAGCAGCAAAGGGCGCCCGTCCGCATCGGTAAAGTATGCCTCCATATAGAAGAGCGGCTCGCCGACCGGCACCTCCAGCAGCGAGGCCGCCTGAGCATCGGCAAGCGCAATCTCCACCGTACAGGGGTCGGACTTGAGCGGCGCACGGCCCGAATGCTCGGCAACGAGCGCAAAGATGGAATTGTCCGTGAGGTCCTTGTCGGCAAGCGTCTGCAAATAGGGATGGTCGGCCAGCACAAAGGCGTTGTTCTCGAGCATGACGGGCACGCCGTCTGCCGTGCGCACGCGCTCGACAACGATGAGCTCGCAGCCGGGCTCCACCCCAAAAAACGCCGCGTCCTCGCGCGTCGCCGCAACCACCGTGCGCGACACCAGGCGTGCTCCGGCCACCATGTCGTTGGCAGCGCAACCTTCGGAAAAGCTCTGGACGTCACCCTTCTGGACAATCTTGCGCTTGAGCTTGGGCGCGCACACAAACGTGCCCCTCCCCTGCTGGCGGCTGAGATACCCCGCGCGCGACAGTTCCTCGATAGCGCGGCGCACGGTGATGCGTCCCACGCCGTAGTACTTCGCGAGCTCCATCTCGGAAGGAATGCGCGAGCCGGATGCGTACACGCCGCGCGCGATCTCGCCCTTTAGGTCGTCCATAACCTGCTGGTACAGCGGCACAGCGGACACCTCAGTGCGCTCGGTTTTATCGTCGAATGCCATCGTTACGCTCCATCCCGTGCATGCTCGGACTCAAACTCTTCAATCGCCGCCATAAACTGCTCGCCAAAGGCGTCGGCCTTTTTCTCGCCAATGCCGTTGACCTGGATAAGCTCGTCGCGCGTCTGTGGACGCAGGCGGCACAGACCGCGCAGGGCCTTGTCGGAAAAGACCATATACGGCGCCATCTCCAGCTCGGTCGAGATCTCCTTGCGCAGGGCACGCAGGCGCTCGAACAACTCGGCATCGTCGCCCACGCGTGGGCGCTGATCCAGCTCGGCCTCCTCGCGCAGCAGATCGACGGCGCGGCGGGCGCGGGCCGAGGCCTTGCGCTTGGACGCGCGACGCTTAACGGTAAAGGCAAACGCCTCATCCTCGACCTCGACGGCACGCGGACCCAGCCCCACGACCGGGTACTGCCCCTGCGAGGTAGCCAGATAACCGCGGCCGCACAGCTGGCCGATGATGTCCTTGATGCGCCCGACC
>CAJMRJ010000220.1:0-2417 GCA_905215865.1 uncultured bacterium
CGCCGCCAATACGGCGCTCGATCGTCACGGTGCCCGATTCCAGGCGCGTCGGATATGTCAGAATGCGTGCGACGACCGCATCACCCGGATGAACGCCCAAGCGCTCCGCCGAGGTGTCCTCCGGCAGAATAAAGAAATCGGCCTTAAGGCGAGAATCAAGCGGCTCGATCACCCCGAGCGGGCCGGCGGTCTGGTACGTGCCCACCACACTAATGGCCGCACGCTCGACGACGCCCTCGATTACGGCGCGTCGCTCGCCATGCGGGCTGTTCTTAATGCTCACGGCAACGGTATCGCCGTCCATAATCTCGCGCTTGCCGCGGCCCATGACCTTGTAGTCGCCGTTTTCGGTTACAACGTAGGCGCTATGCTCATGGAGCTGCACGCGTCCGGTCAGACTCGGGCGACGCTCGCTGCGCACCGGCCCGCGCTTATTGCGAGCTCCACGCTTATGCTTGTTATTGCGCCCCATGGCGCCTCCTTACTATCGATGGCCGTTTACACCCCAAGAGTCTACCCAAATGATCCCTAGGGGACGGCAGGATTGCGGATCGCATAGATAGACCAGCGCCACAATGATCCGTATTCCACCGTCCCCTAGGGATCAAAAAACGGGCCGCCCCCAAAAGAGACGACCCGTTGAAGGAACGAATTCCAAGCACGCCTACACGCGCAGATAGCGGCGCATGGCGATGGCGGAACCAAAGAGACCGATAATGACGCCGACCAAAATCAGCGCGGCGTAGGTCACCAGGTAGTACTGCATCGGCAACGCAAACGACATCCAGCCGATGCTCTCCTGCAGGCGCGGAACCATCAGGTTACGCAGCAGCTCCAGCACGCCGATGGAAAGCAACGAGCCCAAAATGGCCTGCAGCACGCCCTCGGTAATGAACGGCCCGCGAATAAAGCCGTTGCTTGCGCCCACCAGACGCATGATCGCGATCTCACGACGACGCGCCGTAATGGACAGGCGAATCGTGTTGTTAATGAAAATGAACGCGATAAAGGTCAGCAGGCCGACGAGCATCACAGCGGCGATACGGATGTAGTTCGTCACCTGGAACAGGCGGCTCACTCCCTCCTGGCCATACAGCACGCTCGCGTTGACGTCGCCGTCGTCCGCAATCTTCTGGAAGTCGGCGTTCTTCTTGAGCTTCTTTGCCGTGCTCTCGACCTGAGACGGGTCATCCATCTCGATGGCAAACGAAGCCGGCAGCGGGTTCTGGCCGTCGAGCGCGCTCATGGTGGCATCGGCGTTACCCGACATCTTGCTCGTGTACTCGGCCAGCGCGTCGTCCTTGTCCTTATAGGTCACGGACTTCACATTGCTCCACGTTTTGAGCTCGGCCTCAAAGGCCTGGACGTCTGCCTGATCGGCGTCATCGCTAATAAAGGCGTTAATGACAACCTGATCCTCGACGGTGCCGATCACGGAGTTCAGCATCGCGGAACCCATGATGAACAGGCCGATGATAAACAGCGAAAGGAAAATCGTGATGACGGCGCCGAGCGAGGTGGTCCAGTTACGGAAGAAGTGGCTGATTGCCTCTTTGAGCGAGTAGCCCACGTTAGTTGGTGCCATAGTTGCCGTAACCTCCCCTCTCCTGGTCGCGGATTACGTGGCCGCCCTCGAGGGCGATCACGCGACGGTGCATGCTATCGACCATCTCGCGGTCGTGCGTAGCGACGATCACGGTGGTACCGGTGCGGTTAATGCGCTCGAGCAGCTTCATGATGCCCAGCGAAATCGCCGGGTCGAGGTTGCCCGTGGGTTCGTCGCAAATCAGCAGCGGCGGGCGGTTGACCATAGCGCGGGCAACGGCCACGCGCTGTTGCTCGCCACCGGAAAGCTGATCGGGCAGCGAGTCCATCTGGTCGGCCAGACCGACCAGACGCAGCACCTCGGGCACCTGGCTGCGAATGACGCCCTTGGGCTTGCCGATGCACTGCAGGGCAAACGCCACGTTTTCGTAGGCGGTCTTTTGCGGCAGGAGCTTAAAGTCCTGGAACACGGCGCCAATCTGACGACGCAGGAACGGTACCTTGCGGTTCTTGATCTTCATAAGGTCCTGGCCGGCGACCAAAATGCGACCGCTTGTGGGCTTGACGTCGCGGTTGAGCGTCGACAGCAGCGTGGTCTTACCCGAGCCGGAGTGACCGACCAAAAAGACGAACTCGCCGGGATAGATCTCGATATTGATGTCGTCGAGTGCGGGCTTGTTGGGCTGCGCCGGGTAGATCTTGGTGACGTGCTCCATAAGGATGACGGGCTCGACACCGGCCTGCTTGGCCATCTTTTTGCGGCTGGCCTGCGGGTCGATGGGCGCAAACACCGACGTGAAGTCGGGATTGTTGAGCGCGTTGTCGAGGCTTGCGACCTCGGCGGCCTGATCGCGCCCTTCATGCAGGATAAG
>CAJMRJ010000221.1:0-2405 GCA_905215865.1 uncultured bacterium
TGCCGTCGATGTCGCAGAACACGGCTTTGATGTGGCTGAAGGTGGTGTCCATGGGGGGCCTTTCTGGGTTGTGCGGCGGTGCTGAATGCGGTCGGAAATGGTGTACATGGTATACCAAGGCCCAGGCGCGGCCCGTCAAAGCAAAAACCACCACAAAGGTGCCTGGCCCCTTTGTGGTGGCCGGACCCGAAGGGTGGCCTGGCCCGAGGCGCAAACCATCACAACATTCGACGTTTTTCGGCAAAATCGCGATTTTCATTGAATGTTGTGATGGTTTTTACTGCCTTGTGGCACGATCAAAATGTCGGCGTCCAAACAGCAGCAACGCCGCGGGAACCGCCGTCACGACCATGCCCGCCCCGATGAGCGTCTGCTGCACACCAAACGTCGCCGCCAGCCACGGGGCAATCGCCAGCGGGGCCACGCCGGCGAACATGTTGCCAAAGCCCATGACCGAGTTGACGCGACCGAGCTGCTCGAGCGGAGCCGTCGTTTGCACGATCGTGTTGTGGAGCGGGTTGACGACGCCCCAGGCCACGCCAAGGACAATCTGGCCGACAAGGGCTACGCCCACGTACGGCGTCCCCACATAGAGCAGACTTCCCACGCCCACGGACATAAGCGCCCCGAGCAGCGTTTTAAGGTTGACCAGGTGCGGCGGCAAACGGAGCGCAACGACGGCGCCCAGCACCGCGCCCACGCCCGAGGCCGACGAGAGCCAGCCCATCCATTCGACACCGACGTGCAGGACATCGCGGTAGAAGAACGACTCCAGCGGATCGAAGGCACCGTAGCCAAAGTTCGAGAGGAAGATGATGCAGAAAAGTAGCGCGAGGACGCTGTTGGTAAAGACCGTCTTGATGCTGGTCGCGAAGGTGGCGCGGGTGGACGCGCTGGGGTCGGGGCTTTGGCTGGCGGTACTTGCCGTTGCGCTGCTGTCCGCGGGACCGCTTTCGCGCGTGGCGACGTGACCTGCTTGCGGCCTAAAGCCCCAACCGGCGACGAGCGCCAGTACGGTAAAGATCATCATGAGCACGAACACCGCGCGCGACGACGCGGCCGCCGCGACAAAGCCGCCCAGTGTGGGGCCAACGATGATGCTCACGTTTGAAAACATGGCGATAGCGGAGTTGATGCCTTTGAGCTCGACAGGATCGTCGGTGAGGTAGGCTGGATAGGATGTGGCGATGGGCTGGGCGAATCCCATCACAAAGCCCAGGAGTACCGCGCCGAGCAGGACGATGCCGGTCGCGCTGCCAAAGGCGAGGATTGCCGCGCCGGTTGCCAACGTGCCGACGATACTCGCCCGAAAATGCCAGCACGGACCCCAAGCGTCAAGCGCCGCTCCGCCCGCAAAGGATCCCAGGATCACAAATACATTCATAAACAGGACGGCCAGCGATGTCGCCACGACCGAGGCATCGTCCGCATAGGTGAGCGTTCCGATGACGCCGATAAAATAACTCGTCTGAAAGCCAGTGTAGATGAGAAAGCGCATCGCCACCAGGTGCTTGGCCTGGACGGACAGCGATGATTGAGGCTTTGAGAAAAAAGAGGAGAGCATGGAGACTCCTTGTTTCATACGAATACGGGCGGCGGGAATTCGCCACCGTCTGTCAAATCAATCTATCCGCATGAAACATTAAGGACGCATCAGGCCCCTTCTCCCCGTTTTTCGCCCGTCATGAACTACTTGGTAGATTGTAAGGCATGCCCCACGCATCTACCAAAGCAAAAACCACCACAAAGGTGCCTGGCCCCTTTGTGGTGGAAATGACGTTTGCCCAGATAAAACCTGCCAAAAGAATCCTGTCCCTATTTGGCAGGTTATGGCAGCGCAGCGAGCCAGCCCTTAAAGGTGATCTTGGATAAGGTCGCAGATGGCTCGGGCGTCGTTGATGTTGATGGCTCGGGTTGCAAAGCCGGCGTCGAAGGCCTGACGCGCCAGGGCCTCGTTGCAGGCAAGGGCCAGCGTGTGACCGTCGACAAGGTCGAGCGAGCTCTTGCCGCGCAGACGGTCGACACCGGAGCGCGCGACCACGATGTTGTCGAAGCCCTCGGTCTTGTAGCCCTCGATGATCACCACGTCGACATCGTTGTAGCGCGACAGCAGCTCGCGCGCGGGCATCTCGTCCTCCTCGCGCGTGTCGGCGTACTCCGCCCAGCGCGTGGCGCAGATGAGGCCCACGTGCTTGGAGCCAGCCTGGTGATGACGCCAGGTGTCCTTAGCGGGCACGTCGATATCAAAGCCGTGGTGCCCGTGATGCTTGAGCGAACCCACGCGCAGACCGCGGCGGGTGAGCTCGGCGATAACCTTCTCGACGAGCGTGGTCTTGCCCGAGTTTTGGTAGCCGATAAACGCAATCGCGGGGACGGCCGGTGCCGGAGCTGCGGGCGAAACGGCG
>CAJMRJ010000222.1:0-2398 GCA_905215865.1 uncultured bacterium
TAGCCGCTACCCGGACCCACAACATGGACACCGCGTTCGCGCAGCGTGGCCATGTTGACCTGCGTGGCCGGCGCCTTCCACATGCCATTGTTCATGGCCGGCGCGATCACAATGGGTCGCGGCGTGGCGAGCAGCGTCGTGGAGATGAGGTCATCAGCAATGCCGTTGGCCATCTTGGCGATGATATTGGCCGTCGCGGGTGCTACGACCACCAGGTCGGGCTCCTGCGCGAGCGAAATGTGGTGGATGGGGTCGGAGGGGTCGTCGAACAGACCCACTGCGACCGGCTCATTGGTGAGCGCGCGGAAGGTGAGCGGGCCCACAAACTCGGTGGCATGCTCGCTCATAACGACCTTGACGCGTGCGCCGCGCTTTTGCAGCAGACGCACGATATTGCACGACTTATAGGCGGCGATCCCGCCAGTAATACCCAGCAGGATCGTTTTTCCCTCAAGTCGCATTGAATTGTTGGATGACGCCGCCATCGTTTAAGCTTCCTTGCTCGGGAGCACCAGCAGGCGGTGGCAATACGGGCAGTGCGCGATCTCGCTACCGTCGTGGTTGAGGTCGCTCATGGACGATGCCTGCAGCGCGGTGTGGCAGATGGTGGGTATGTTGCCCTGGATGGTCTCGACGGCCAGGCCACGGAACTGCTTGAGCAGACGCTCGTAGTCGGTGAGCACGTCGGTCGGCAGCGTGGCGGCAAGGGCGGTGCGCTCCTTGGTGGCGGCGTCAATCTGAGCCTGCAGGTCGGCGGCCTTGGCGCGGGCGGCCTTGGTATCGGCCTTCACGCCCTCCTCGAATTTTGCGATGATGGCCTGCGCGCGAGCCTCGCGGTCGAGCGCTTCCTTATGGGCGACAACGACATCCTTGCGGGTGTGCTCGATCTTGTCCAGACGCTTTGCCAGGGTGGCAAGCTCGTTCTCCAGGTCCTGCACCTCGCGGTAATCGGAACCGTCGACGTGGCGCTTCTTGGCAGCCTCGATGGCGTTGTTGGTCTGAATCTCGGTGGTGTTGAGATCGTCGAGCTCAATGTCCAGATCCTTGCGCTGGGCGTAGAGCTTGGTCATCTCGGACTTGAGCTTCACATAGGTCTTGCGCTTGGAAGCGAGCTCCTTGAGCTCCGGCATATTGGCAAGTTCACTCTTGTTGCGGGCGAGCTCCAAATCGATCTGTTGCAGCTTGAGTAGCGTAGCGCCGGCGCTCATAAGTTCTCTCCTTTTGTCACAGTCCACCATTGGCAAGGGTTCAGTATTTTAATCGCATGACGGGGGTCGACCCCTGCGTCAACTGCAGAGTTCATCAAGATATCCACGAACGGCTCCTCGGAGCGGTCGTGGCCGAGCAGAATCACGCTCAGGCCACGCAAGGCAAGGTCCTGCGCCACGTGGTAGCCGGCCTCTCCGGTAACAATAACATCTGCGCCCGCGGCGATGGCAAGCTCACCAAAATTGCCGAGGGAGCCGCCCAGAATGGCGACAGTGCGGCACGGGTGCTCGGCTTCGCCCCATACGCGCGGGTCACTGCCAAAGGCCGTGGCGGCACGGTTGGCGAGCTCAAGCAGGCTGCAGGCGTCGTGGAGGGTCGCGAGTGCGCCCAGACCGGTGAGTTCAGGCTCGTCCACATGCTCCAGCGAGCTCATGGGCTCAGCGCCCAGCAACTCACTCAGGCGACCGCGCGCTTCGTGCGAGCGGTCCAGATTGGTGTGAAGCGAGATGATGCTCACGCCGCAACGAGCTGCCTCGTACAGCGCGGCGCTGCACTGGGGACGCGCGGAATCGGCCGGACAAAAGGCCTCGGGCGCCTTGATATAGATGGGATGATGCGTCAGCAGAACGTTGGCGCCGGCCTCGAGAGCGCGGTGCACGTTGGCTTCGGTCGCGTCGAGCGCGCAGGCAACACCGGTAATCTTAGCAGTGGAATCTCCCACAGATAGCCCAACATGATCCCAGCCCTCGGCGTCCGCCTTGGGGTAGCGCGCCAGCAGCGCACGTTCAAGCTCGGAGACGATCATGCGGCGCCTACGATCGAGAGCAGCGTCTGGGCGAACTCATCTAGGTCGGCAGGGTTCACGCGGTCATCGAAGGAGATGCGAAGGGCGCCCAGCGCCTGCTCGCGACCGATACCCATGGCGCTGAGCACGTGACTCGGGTCCATGCTGCCGCTCGAGCAAGCCGAACCGGCCGAAACTTCAAAGCCGGCGGCATCGAGCTTGATGATGAGCTCCTCGGAGTCCATACCGTCGACGTAGATCGAAACCATACCCGGTAGACGATCGGCCTGCGCGTAGTCGCCCATCGTGGCGTGAATGCGAGGATGGGCCGTAAGCGTTGCGTAGAGCTTATCGGACAGGGCCTGCAGTGTCGCGCGCTCCTGGGCCACATGGGGCGCCAGTGCG
>CAJMRJ010000223.1:0-2388 GCA_905215865.1 uncultured bacterium
AAGCCAAGGTTACGCGGACCAAATGCCACGTCCTGTGCCACGGTCTCGGCAAACAGCTGACGCTCGGGATATTGAAACACCACGCCGACCTTGGCCTTAACCGCGGCGGCGTCTTTCTTGTTTGACAGATCGAGCCCCAGCGCGCGAACGGATCCCTCCTGGGGGCGAATCAGACCGTTGAGATGCTGAACCAGCGTCGACTTACCCGAACCGGTATGACCTGCCAAGCCCAGGAACTCGCCGCGACGCACCGTCAGCGATACATCGCGCAGCGCCCAGGGACTGCTAGGATCATTGCCCCAGAGGGCCTGTTTGTTCGATGTGCCCTCGGCGGCTGAGCGCTTGCGCCAACGACGACGCTCGCGGGCGCTCAGCGAATAGCTATACGAAAGGTGCGAAATCTCGATGACGGGCTGCTGCGCGTCTGCGCCATCGATTGCAGAGGAGACGTTGTCGGGAATACGAGGATCGGATGCGAAAGGCCGCCCGGCGATGCCTGTCCTACTCCGCTCGGTATAAGCCTGCGCTATATCGGCGACCATATCCGCCTCGCGCACCTGCGCGCAAATGGGCACGCCCTTCGCGCGAAGCGCCATGCCAAGACAGCACGATGCCGGCATATCCAGGTTCAGCCGCGCGAGTTCGTCCGCCCGCGTCAAGATCTCCTCGGGCGTACCGAGCATGGCAACGCGGCCCGCCTGGAAGACAGCAACGCGATCGGCCTCAGCGGCCTCTTCCATAAAGTGCGTAATCATCACGATGGTCATGCCGCGTTCATGCAGCGCATGACAGGCCTTCATAAGGCCCTTGCGCCCGCGCGGATCGAGCATCGAGGACGCCTCGTCCAAAATGAGCACGCGCGGCTCCATGGCGAGCACGCCGGCAAGCGCCACGCGCTGCTTTTGTCCGCCCGAGAGAGCGTGGGTCTCGTGGCGCTCAAAGCCCACCAGACCCACGGCCTTTAGCGCCTCGCGCACGCGCTGCGCGATCAGGGGCGATTCGACCCCTAAGTTCTCGGGACCAAACGCAACATCGTCCTCGACAAGCGTCGCTACAAGCTGGTCGTCGGGGTTCTGGAACACCATGCCCGCAGTCGAGCGGATATCGTAGACCAGCTCGGGATCGGACGCGTCCATGCCGTTGACGCACACCGTTCCCGCATCGGGCTGCAGCAGCGCGTTCAAATGCTTGGCAAACGTAGACTTGCCCGACCCATTGCCGCCGAGGATGCAGAAAAACTCGCCATCCTCGATGTTCAGATCGATGCCATCGAGCGCCAGTGCAGCACCGTCATAGCTAAAGGAAACGCCCCGACACTCAATCATGCGCGGCCTTTGACCTGGTCCTTCTTGGGCGTGATGAGATTAGAGACCGCCTTGTACACCGCCAGCGTCAACACCGAGTTGAGCACGGTCTTGATGAGGTTGAACGGCAGCACGGCGGGAATCATGAGCGGGGCGATCACATCGACCGAGCCATACCAGAACCAAACGCCGATGGTCAGGTTCGCGACCATGGACAGCGCCGTAGCGGCAATGACGCCGAGCGCCAGGCCAATCACAGCACCCTTGTAGGTGTGCATCTTTTGGTAGACGATAGCCGCAGGCAGAATATAGCCCATCGTGGCAACCAAGTTCATAAGCGCGCCGACCCAGTCGCCCGTGGTAAGCGCATGGATAACGATTGCCATAGCGGCAACAGCGGTGCCGGCACCAGGACCATACGCAAATCCACACACCATCGCCGGCACCAGCGACGGGTCATACGTCAAAAACGGCGCCGAGGGAAGAATGGGAAGCTGTACATACATAAACAGTGCTCCCAAGGCGCACATCAACGCCATGGTAACGAGCTGTTTGGTGCTCCACCTATTCGTGTTCTCAAAATGGATATGCTGCGACTGTTCAGACATAAGATCACCTGCCTCTTTCATCCGGACTCTAACCGTTGGTACTGGGATCTCACCAGTTCAGCCGGCATGCGAACCAACGCACACACGGGTCGCGGACTCATCGGCTCGGTCGCAGGCATCTCGCCTGCGCCACGGCGTCCCTTTGACACCGCCCGATTTACCGCCAGTGGGGAATTTCACCCCGCCCTGAAACAGCAATTGCAAGTGTAGCACGAGCGGATATTCGCGCAAGTATGCCAAGGGTAATTTGTGGCGGGGACCAGTTGCCGCAACAACCACGTTCCCCACCCATCCCAAAGTAACGCGCCTTTCGCGGCAAAGCCGCGAAACAGCGACCGGGACACGTATCCCCATCAGCCACGATCACCGCCCACGCCGACCTCAAGGCCGTAAACGCAGGGGATTCGGGGGCGTGACGGGGCTTCTCTCCGGAACATTCCGCAGGACGCAAAGAGGCTCCGCAGCGCGAAGCGCGA
>CAJMRJ010000224.1:0-2380 GCA_905215865.1 uncultured bacterium
CCAAAGATGCGCGGACGCAGCGGCGTGCGGCTCTTAAGGTAGAGCGCGCCGGAGGCCACGGGGCCGCCAATCTTGTGCGCGGCAACGGTCATAGCATCGACGCCCAGCTCGGTGACATCGAGTGGAACATGCAAGTAGCCCTGGATGGCATCAGTATGAAACAAGGCGCCGGCAGCATGTGCGGCGGGGACCAGCTCGCGGATGGGCTGCACGACGCCGGTCTCGTTGTTGGCGACCATAATACTCACGAGTGCAACGTCGTCGCCGAGCAGCTCGACAAGCGTGGCGGGTTCTATGTAGCCCGCGCGGCAGGGCTGCACCAAGTCGACGGTAAAGCCGGCGGCACGCAGCAGCGGCAGGTTGTCTAGAATCGAATCGTGCTCGATGGCCGAAACGATGACACGATTGCGCTTGCGATCGCGCTGACGAGCGCCCTCGGCAAGACCGAGCAGCGCCAGCTGGTTGGCCTCGGTACCGCCGTTGGTAAGGATGATCTCGGACGGGCGGACGCGTGCGCCAAAGCTACGGGCGATCTCGCGACGGGCGACTTCCAGGCGAACGGCAGCCTTGCGGCCGAGCGAATGCAGTGAGTTGGGGTTGACGCCGGCAAGCTCGCTGTCGTCATATTCGCACTGCGCAAGGCGCGCCTCGGCGCGCATGGGCGTCGAGGCAGCATAGTCAAGATTCACGGGTATGCGGTTTTGACCTGCGGTCATAAGGGTTTATGCCTCCTGTGCGGCCTCATTGCCCAGCTTCTGCAGCAGCGCAACCTCGGCGGCGGGATCTTCGGACTTAAATACGGCGGAGCCGGCTACGAGCACGTTGGCGCCGGCCTTGACGACCTCGGCGATGTTCTTGGAAGAGATACCGCCATCGACCTCGATCAGCGGCGACACGCCGTGGCGCTCACACATGGCCGTAAGCTCGTGCAGCTTATGCAGAGTGCCCGGGATAAAGCTCTGGCCGCCAAAGCCAGGGTTCACGCTCATCAGCAGCACCATGTCGACAACGTTGATGATGCTCTCGAGCACGCACACGGGTGTGGCGGGGTTGATCACCACGCCGGCTTTGACGCCGCGCTGCTGCAGATGGGTGAGCGTGCGGTGCAGGTGCGTGGAAGCCTCGTAGTGCACGGTGATCATGTCGGCACCGGCGTCGGCGTACCAATCGACCGTCTCGTCGGGGTTCGACACCATCAGGTGCGCGTCGACCGGCACATCGGTGGAGCGCTTGACGGCCTTGAGGATATCAACACCAAAGGTCAGGTTGCCGGTAAAGTGACCGTCCATGACGTCGAAGTGCACGTAGTCGGCACCGGCGATCTTGTCGAGCTCGCCCTTGAGGTTGGCCATATCGGCCGAAAGGACGGACGGAGCGATTTTGATAGAACCCATGGTAGTAGCCTTTCTGCGCTAGTCGGCGAGTCCGTAGAACTCTTGAGAGGGGACGCGATCGGTAAGGATCTCGAGCGCCCTATCCAAAGTAACACCGTTGTAGAGCGTTTGCTCCACGGCAAAGGTGAGCGGAATGTCTACGCCCAGTGAACGGGCGAGCTCGCTGACGCTGCGGGCCGCGACGGCACCCTCGACCACCATATGCGTGCGGGCCTGGTACTCGTCGAGCGACACGCCGTGGGCAAACTCGAAGCCAAAGGTGCGGTTGCGCGAATGCTCGGAGGTGCAGGTGGCAATGAGGTCACCCATGCCGGCAAGCCCCATGCAGGTCATGGCTTGACCGCCGCGTGCGTGTACCAGGCGGCTGATCTCGGCCAGACCGCGCGTCATGATGAGGGCGAGCGTGTTGTCGCCCGCGCCGGTACCGGCAGAGATGCCGCACACGATGGCGATGACGTTTTTCATGGCGCCGCAGACCTCGACGCCCGTCATGTCCTGCGACAGGTAGATGCGGAAGGCCCGCAGGGCGAAGAGGGTGTAGTACTCGCTCTCGTTGGCTGCACCGAAAATCGCAATCAGCTCCCGCGGGAAGCACTCGACCACGACGGCCGAAAGTCCACCGCGGCAGATCTCCTCGGCATGGTTGGGGCCCGAAAGCGCCGCCACGCGCGACTCGTTGCCAATCTCGCTGGCAATGACCTCGCTCATGAGCAGGCCGGACTCGGGCTCAATACCCTTGGTGAGGCACAGAACCGGCGTCTCGTCCGCGATGAACGGCGCCGCCTGGTGGCAGACGTCGCGCAGGTGCGTCGAAGGCACGGCAAAGATGATGGCTTCGGCGCCGTCGAGCGCCTGGGCGAGCTCGGTCGTGGCGACAACGTTTTCCGGCAGCACGTAGTCCACCAGATAGCGGGGGTTGCGATGCTCACCGTTAATGCCGGCGGCCGTCTGCTCGCTATGGGCCCACATGGTCACGCGCTCGGCTC
>CAJMRJ010000225.1:0-2362 GCA_905215865.1 uncultured bacterium
GGCGTCGCAAGACCGCGACGAAAATCTGCCGAAAGCAGCGCCAACACCGCGCACATGCCCGCCGGCATCGCCGCGACCATATGCGCCGACATGCGAGCCTGCGACGTCTTGACATCCAAGCGGCGCTTGAGCTCAATGCGCTCCCCCACCATGCTCGACGCCTCGGACAGTAAGTCGGCAAGCGGAGCGCCGGTGCGCTGTGACACCTTAAGCGCCAAGGTCACAAGCGAAAGACCGGGGGCGTCGATGCGCACGAGCAAGTCATCGAGCGCATCGGTCGCCGAGATGCCGCAATCGATCGCCGCCGCCACCCGCAAAAACTCGGTATGCACCGGTTCTTGCGCATGAGCGCCCACAAAGCGCATGCCCTGGGCCAGCGAATGTCCCGAGGCAAGCGACATGGATAGTGCGGTAAACGCCTCGGGCATGGCCTCTTCTGCATCGTGTTGCTCGCGCCGGCTCTCAAAGCCATCCCGAGCGGCGCCAACAGCAATCGGAGCAACAAGTCCCAAGGCAAATCCGAGGGGCGATAACGACACCATCGTTAGTAAAACGCAGCAGACACCGCTCGATAGCAGCAGAAACGCCAAGCGCCCCGAAGCATCTTCGATCACGAGGCCAAGGCGATGCGCCGGAGCCAGCGATGCCCACGAACGGGCGATCTTTTTCAGCAGATCGTTTTCCACCAGCTCACGCGGCAGTTTCTCTGCCACCGTCTCGAGCGCCTGACGCGCCAGCTCCGCCGGCGGTACCTGCGGCACACGAGGTTCCGCCCCGCACGCCGTCGCAACAGAAAACCCTGCCAAACCCCCTACGACGAGGGGCACAGCGACCTCCATTCGTCCACCTCCTCTTGTGTGAGCGTCCCCGACCGCAGGCCTTCTGCGATAAACGGCGGCTCGCGGTCAAGCGTCCAGATGCGCTCGGCGGCATCGAAAGTCACATAGCGCTCGAGCTCTACGCCGCCCGACGCGGCGCGACGCACCCCCGAATACGAGGAGACGAAACGTCTGCCATCGGCGTGGCGCTCGGACATCACGATGCCGTCGAGCGCCATGGCAATCTGCTCCTCGATGAGCTCGCTCGGCAGATCGATGCCATAACGTGCAAGCAACGTCAGACGCACCACGGTCTCCTGTTCTGAGCCCGCATGAAGCGTGGTGAGCGACCCGTCGTGGCCCGTGTTCATGGCCTGCAACATGTCGCAGCACTCGGCACCGCGCACCTCGCCCACCACGATGCGGTCGGGGCGCATGCGCAGGGCATTGGTCACCAGGTCGCGGATCGTCACCGCGCCCTCGCCCTCAATTGAAGCCTCGCGCGCCTCTAGACGCACCACGTGCGGATGATGCGCAAACTTGAGCTCGGCAGAGTCCTCGATCGTCACGATGCGCTCGCCGGTGGAAATCTCGCATGACAACGCGTTGAGCAGGGTGGTCTTACCAGATCCCGTGCCTCCCGCAACCGCCAGGTCCTGTCGCAGCGACACCGCGCACGACAGCAGCTGCGCATACCAAAGCGGCAGCGACCCCAGCCCCACAAGCTCGTCCAGCGAGCAGATGCGGTCCGAGAACTTTCGGATGGTGAGGATTGGCCCGTCGATCGCCACGGGTGGAATCACCGCGTTGACGCGATAGCCCGTTTTGAGGCGGGCGTTGACGATGGGACTGCGCTCGTCGATACGGCGGCCAAGTGGCGAGATGATGCGGTCGATAAGCACACGGATCTGCTCATCATCCTCAAACGCATGCTCGATGGGGTACAAGACGCCGCCGCGTTCAAAGAAAGCCGAGCGGCAGCCGTTGATCATGATTTCGGTAACGGTGTCGTCCTCGATGAGCGGCTGCAACGGCCCCAAGCCCACCACGTCATCCAAAATCTCGTCGATGATAGTCTCGCGCTCGGGCGTCGCGAGATCGGTCGGCTCCTCAACATTGAGCGCCGCCTCCACCGCAGGACGCAATTCCGAGCGGGCAAGTGCCGGGTCGATATAGGCGCTGATACGCGCCACTTCGTCGTAACCCATGCGGTCCATCACGGCGCGCTTGGTGCGTCGTTTCCCCGCGCGGCGCCGCCCCGCATCTACAGGCGCTGCCGCCGCTGCAGCGCCAGCAGCCTTAATCCTCGTTTGCAGGCTCATCGCTGATCACCCTCGCGCGACCAGGGAAGTCGAATACGCGGGCGTTCGGTGCGCATTGCACGGTCGGCGACCATATCGCTCCAAGGGCCGACGGCGCACCCCAGTTCCACGAGCATCTCGCGCGTGGCCTCGCGCACGCTGGTCGCAAAAGCGCTGGTCTGCCCCACTGCCTCGTCAGCGCGCCCAAACGCCATGAGCGCGGCGAGATCCTGCCCGCCATCG
>CAJMRJ010000226.1:0-2328 GCA_905215865.1 uncultured bacterium
CGGCTCGACAGCTCGATCGCCGCCCGCCAGCCCAACCCCTCAAACGACAGAAACCCCGGCAGCTCTTCGCAACTGCCGGGGTTTCCGCGGAAAAGGGAGACATGATCCTCGAGCGAACGGCAAAGGGGCAAACCGCTTTCGCTCAACTGTTTTATGCCCCTTGCCCGCGGGCTCAATCAGAGCGCGTCGCAGCAACACAAAGCCGCTACACCTGTGACGGAGCTGTGAAGTGGTATCTATCGTTGGCGCATGCCATGCCAAAGAGTGTCCCTAACGACTAGTCATTTAAGAACGTCCCCAATGACTAGCTGCTGGCGGCGGGCGTGACTTTCATCCCGTTTGGCGCTCCGGTCGCCTAGATATTCGTCATGTGCGCCCGTAAACGTGGGACAATGACGCTGTTGGTATCACAGACAAAGGATGTGCCTATGAACGCCCCCGTTGCCAAGACCTGTCGGCAGCGCCGCCTATTCGCGCGATTCGCTTCCGTCTGCGCACTCGTCGCGCTTGCGTTGTTGCTGCTGCCTGCCGCCGCACGCGCCGACGGCTACTCCATGAGCCAAACCTACATCGGCGCCACGGTTGAGGCCGATGGATCGCTGACCGTTGTCGAGGGACGCCAGTTTGATTTCGACGACGACATCAACGGCGTATATTGGGATATCAATACGGGCACCAATCAGCAGGGAGGCGCGGCGGGCGTCAATGTGCTGAGCGTCGAGGAAGACGACACCGCGTTTAACAAGGTCGATAGCGCAAACAAAGGCGACGACGGTGTCTATATGGTTGAGCAGTCCGACGGCGGCGTAAAGATCAAGGTTTTTAGCCCCCACGAGAGCGGCGACAGCGTGATCTTCTACGTGAGCTACACCATGACTGGTGCGGTTATGAACTGGGCCGACACCGCCGAGCTCTATTGGAAATTTGTGGGTGACGGCTGGTCTGCGGATTCCGACGATGTCGAGATGGAAGTGTACTTCGCAAATGCTGCTGCCGGGACGGCGGCCGTCAAGGGCGATAACTTTCGCGCGTGGGGCCACGGTCCGCTGACGGGCGATGTGTCACTCGATGAGGACGAGCCCATGGTCACCTATACCATTCCCTGCGTGCATCAGGGCGAATTCGCCGAGGCGCGCATCGCCTTCCCCAGCGACTGGGTGCCATGGCTTTCCGCTTCAAGTGAGGAGCGCATGTCAACGATCCTGAGCGAAGAGAAAGAATGGGCCGACGAGGCTAACGCCCGCCGCGCTCACGCTCGCATGATTGCCAATGCACTTGCCGTGCTAAGTGTTGTCGCGGCGATGGCCTTTACCGGCACAATCGTTGTGTTCAAGCTGTGTCGCCGCAAGCCCAAGCCGCTTTTCCAGGACGAATATTTCCGCGATGTGCCTTCGGCCGACCATCCCGCCGTGCTTTCGGCCCTCATGAGCTGGAACGAGGTGCCCGATCAGGCATATATCGCCACGCTCATGAAGCTCACTGACGACCGTGTGATCAAGCTGGAGCAGGCGACCGTGACCAAGGCTAAGAAGGGCCTGTTGGGGCGTGAAAAAGAAGAGCAGACGTATCGCGTGACGGTGAGTGATGCGGGCTGGAAGTCGGCCAAGGGCATTGACCGCATGGTGCTCAAGGTCTTCTTTGCCGGTGCTAAGCCCGACGAGAACGGCGATCGCTCGCGCACGTTCGACGAGCTGCAGCACTACGTCAAGCAGCACGCTACGCCCGTGGGCGACAAGCTCGAGGACTATCAGAACACCGTTAAGGGCAAGCTAGCCGATAGCGAGTACGTTGCCTCGGACGGCATTGTCGCAATGGTGCTTTGCCTGGTTCTTGGTATTCTGATCGCCTGTGTTCCCGCGGGGTCCATCTTCTTTACCGACGGCGCACAGACGAACATTATCGCCGCGGTTATCTCGGTGCCGATTGTGCTGGTGGGTATTGGCGTGGGCCTTACGTTCCGCCGCTTTACGCCGGAGGGCGCCGAGGTTGCGGCTCGCTGCAAGGCGCTTAAGCATTGGCTCGAGGATTTCACGCGCCTAAAGGAAGCCGTCCCCGGCGATCTGGTACTGTGGAACAAGCTGCTGGTGATGGGTGTGGCGCTAGGCGTTTCGAAGGAAGTCCTGCGTCAGCTTGCCGAGGCTGTTCCTCCCGAGGTGCGCGAGGCCGACGGTTTCTACGACAATTACCCCTGCTACTGGTGGTACTACCATCATTACGGTATCGATTCGCCGCTCGATTCATTTAACGATGTGTATCACGAGAGCATCCGTGAGCTGGCTTCGAGCTCCGACAGCTCGGGCGGCGGCGGTGGCGGCGGCTTCTCGGGCG
>CAJMRJ010000227.1:0-2320 GCA_905215865.1 uncultured bacterium
GCGCCTTGCGGGCGGCGTTGCGCGCCTTGCAGGCCTGCTGGGCCTTCTTGACGATCTCGCGAGCGGGCTTGGGATGCTCCTCGAGGTAATCGGCAAGGCCGTCGGTCACGATCTTGAGCGTCAGCGCGCGCATATAGGAACTGCCGAGCTTGGCCTTGGTCTGGCCCTCAAACTGCGGATCGGGCAGTTTGACCGAGATAACGGCCGATAGGCCCTCGCGCACATCGTCGCCGGTCAGGTTGGCGTCTTTTTCCTTGAGCAAGTTCTGCTTGCGAGCGTAATCGTTAATCACGCGGGTGAGTGCGGTACGGAAGCCCTCGAGGTGCATGCCGCCCTCGGGGGTGTAGATGTCGTTGGCAAACGACATGACGTTCTCACCGTAGCCACTATTCCACTGCAAGGACACCTCGACCTCGCCCATCTTGGTCACGGGCGCATCCGGATCCGATTTGCCCTCAATATAGATGGGCTCCTTAAAGGCCTCGGGGACGTCCTTACCCTCGTTGAGGAACTTGACGAAGTCGATGATGCCGCCAGCATAGCAAAACTCCTCCACACGGGGAGTCGCCTCGCGCTCGTCGGCCAGCACGATCTTGAGGTTCTTGTTGAGGAATGCCGTCTCCTGCAGACGGTTGTGCAGCGTGTCGAAATCGTAAATGCAGGTCTCGAAGATCTCGTCGTCGGGCCAGAAGCTGACAGTGGTACCCGTCGTCTCCGAAGTGCCCACGACCTCCATCTTCTTGACGGTCTTGCCGCGCGAAAACTCCATCTCGTAGATGTTGCCATCGCGGCATACCTGTACGACCACGCGCTTGGACAGGGCGTTGACGACGGAAATGCCCACGCCGTGCAGGCCGCCCGAGACCTTGTAGGCCGAGTTATCGAACTTTCCGCCGGCGTGCAGGATCGTCATGACGACCTCGAGCGTCGGGATCTTTTTGATAGGATGCTCGTCGACGGGAATGCCGCGCCCGTTATCGACGACCGTGATGGAGTTGTCGGCGTGGACCGTCACCTGAATCTCGGTGCAGAAACCGGCCATGGCCTCGTCGACGGAGTTGTCAACGATCTCCCACACCAGGTGATGAAGACCGCTGGCGCTCGTCGAGCCAATGTACATGCCCGGGCGCTTACGAACGGCCTCGAGACCTTCGAGAATCTTAATCTCGCCGCCATCGTAATCGTTTTCGTTTGCCACACGTCCTCCTTCAGTTAAGAAAATGTGTACATCCTTACTAGTTTATCGTAAAAAAATACCCTCGGGAACGAGGGTATTTGGCTCTACAAGGCCACCAGATGCGATTTAAGGCTCTTTTTTGCTCTGCACGCCCTTGGTCCACTCGGCACTGGCTCTCATGGCGTTCTCGAGGGCCTCGCGCAGTTTTTGGTCCTCGATGGGTGCCACTTGATGCTCGATCTCGGCACGCTCGGCATCGCTTAGGTCGGCATGCGGAGCCGGCGGACGCTCGGCCACGGCCGGACGCAGGCGCTCTTTTGCAGCGGGCGGTGTGTGGCCGGGGGCGGTCGTCTTGAACACCAGGCCGTCGACGTGCGCGCCGGCGCGCTCCATGCGCGCGCGGATAATCTCGCGCAAAAGTGTCATCTCCTGCGTCCATGAGGGCGAATCGAGGTACACCAGCAGTTTGTTGGACTCGGGCAGGTAGCGCAGGCCCGTCACGTGGCGTCCCTCGCGCGTGCCCGAGCACACCGCATTCCAGGCGCGATAGACCGCACGAGACTCCTCCGCAGCCTCCATCTGCGCGCGGCGCTCAGGTGTCGCGGCCGCCAGGATACGCTGACGCTCGGCATCCAAAAAGCCGCCAAAGGAAACCGTTCCGTTCTCGCGCTCGTAATTAGCACGTCTCACCCATGCTCACCACCTTGGCTCGATCAAGCAGGTCATCGGTAAAATATCCCAGATTGGTGGTGGTTATGACTGTCTGGATATCATCACCGATCAGCTGCAGAAAAGCGCCTCGGCGCCCGGCGTCGAGCTCGCTCATCACGTCGTCCAAGAGCAGCAGCGGCGCAGTGCCCAGGATATCGCGCGCCACGGCCACTTCCGCCACCTTCCAGGCAAGCACTGGCAAATGAACGAGCCGATCGGCCCGCGACGGAAAACTCAATCTCGTCGCGATGCGGACCCACGAGCGTCACACCGCGGCGAATCTCCTCGTCGGCGCGCTCATCGAGCGCCGAGAGCATGTGCTCATACGCCCAGCCCCTGAGCTCGTCGCGATCCACGGTGCGAGGCAGGTCGCCCAGCGTGGACACATAGGACACGCCGGCGGGCTCGCCGGATGCCACGCGGCCATAGGCG
>CAJMRJ010000228.1:0-2294 GCA_905215865.1 uncultured bacterium
GCGAGGCCGAGGCCCGTGCGCTCGAGGGCGTGACCCAGGCCCAGCCCAAGAAAAAGAAGGGTACCGGAGCTAAGCACTCTCGCGTGACCAAGTCCGCCCAAGGCATCAAAGTCTCGATGCCAAGCAAAAAGAAGAAGTAGCTACGCGCCCTGGCGATGTTGAATTGGTGCCTTGTTCCTGTGGGGCCGTGGCGATGTTATGCTCTAACCTCGATTGTTTGAATTGCTTCGAAAAGAGGATGCCGTGATCTGCCCGCATTGCCTTAAGACTATCGAGGACGGCGCCTCGTTCTGCCCCTACTGCAACGCCTATGTGGGTCCGGGCGATGGCCCCGAGCACACCGAGTTCGTGTTCTGTGAGGGCTGCGGTGCCCGTCTTTCTCCGCATGATCGTACGTGCCCCAAATGCGGACGCCCCGCTCCGGGTATCCTCTCCGAGGACGCGGCCGCATCCGACCTGGCAGCGGGCCGCACGGCGGGCTTTCCGCGCCTAACGCAAGAGCAGATCGATACCGAGGTGCCGCATGCGCCAGCCTCTGCCGCTGCGGTGCTCTCAGACGCCGCCGACCCCAATGAGACCTGCGTACTGCCGGCTTTCGATAAGGATTTCGGTATCCCCAAGGTCGATATTCCCACGCCCGTATCCCTGCATGACGATGCTCAAAAAACCAAGCGCAAGGTGCACCCCGACGAGGACGCCTATCACAAGCACAAGCGTCATATCCCCAAGCCGCTCATCGTCATCGCGGTCCTTGCCGTCCTTTGCGGCGGTGCCTATTGGTTCGTGACGGCCGATCCCATGGGTGTCATGCCCGGATTCTATGACCAGTTTGGCCAGGCCGCGCAGACGACCTTCCCTACGCGCCAAAAGGGCGAGGCGACTGAGGACGATACCAAGCAGGACGATTCTGCTGAGGTGGTCCAGGAAGAAACCGTGCTGACCGATGATCAGCTTTATACAAGGCTCGACGGTCTGTATCAGACCATCGTGTCCTACGGTGACGAGGACCAGATCGGCGAGGTCATCGATTCCTTTAACAACGGCTATCTCCGATCGCCGCTGTCCACCCGTCAGGAGCTGTCGCAGAGTGCCTACGCCCTGCGCGACCAGATCAAAAAGACGCAAGATGAGCTCAACAACCTTAAGTATCAGGACGATACGGTCTATGCGGATGACATCGCCCACTTAAAGCAGCTTGCCGAGTGGATGTATGAGCGCGTCGACGTAATCTGCCAGAGCTGGGATATCTCGCTGGCCATTCCCGATGGCGAGTCGATGAGTTCCCACCAAAGCGAGATCCTGGCGCCCATCGCGCAGGGCGGCAACAGCGCGCTGAACCAGTACGACGCCAATGTGGGCTCCTGGAAGCCGCAGCAGCGTTCCTAAAATTAGTTCGCCATAGTCGGCATAACCTACGTGCGCAATTGATGTAAGCGCATGCTTATTGCTACAATTCGTACAAATATGCTTTAAACGCACGAGGAAGGAACCACATGTTTGGTTTTAAGAAAGAGCTCTACACGCCCGAGTATCAGCTTGCCGGCGACGAGTGCGCCGTTATCGAGACGTCGAAGGGTACCATCAAGGTCAAGTTTGACGGCGAGGGCGCTCCCATTCATGTCGCGAACTTCTGCGAGCTTTCCACGATGGGCTTCTATGATGGCCTTAAGTTCCATCGCTATGTGCCCGGCTTTGTCATTCAGGGCGGCGACCCCAATACCCGCGATATGTCCGGCGCCGACGTCGCTGCCGGTCTTGAGGGCCCCGACGGCATGCCCGGTACCGGTGGCCCCGGCTACTGCATTAAGGGCGAGTTTGCCACCAATCCGCGCAACAGCCATGTCGATGGTGCCCTTGCCATGGCACGCTCCATGGACCCCGATTCCGCGGGTTCGCAGTTCTACTTCTGCCTGGGCGCCCAGCATAACCTCGATTCCGGTTACACCGTCTTTGGTACCACGGTCGAGGGTCTCGATGTGATTTCGCAGCTGCGTGCCGGCGACGAGATCGTCCATGTCGAGATCGTTCACGAGTAAAGGGGACTTCCTTGAATAGCCAGCTGATCCAACAGGGCCGCGCCGCTTACCGCGCGGGTGATTTTTCCGCTGCAGCCCAGATGCTTGGGGCGGCAAAGACTCCCGATGAGATTATGGGCGAGGCCGATCACCTTCGTGGCAACGCCTTGATGCACTTGGGCATGTATGCCGAGGCCGCCGAGGCCTATGCCGCCGCCCTCAACGACGGCACCTATGGCAAGCGCGGCGCGCTGCTCACCAACCGCGGCAAGGCGCTCG
>CAJMRJ010000229.1:0-2277 GCA_905215865.1 uncultured bacterium
GAAGTACGGTGACGAAGGCGCAAGGCCGGGAGGGGTTATCAAAGCCGACATCCCGCAGCCGCGAAGCGGCGAGGACGTCGGCGTGATAACCCCGCAGGCCTTGCGCCGGCGGGAAGGAACCTACTTCACGACCAAGATGTCGCAGTCCGTATTGCGCAGCAGGAACGTCGAAATCGAGCCCAAGAGCGCGTACTTAATTGAGGACAGGCCGCGGGCGCCGCAGAGCACCAGATCGGGCTTGACCACGTCGAGCATCTCATCTTTGAGCGTCTCACGAATGCGGCCGGTACGAATCATGACCTCGACCTCGGGAATGTCGGGATTGGCCTTGGCCTCCTCGAGCTGCTTGGCGATGGAGTTGTTAAAGGCCTCCTCCAAGCCGTTGACCAGGTCGACCGGATAGGAACCGGCGCTCTCGAGTGCGGTGGAGTCGATGACGTGGCCGATGATCAGCTTAGCGCCGTTGTTCGCGGCGACCTTGATGGCGCGTGCGAGCACAAAATCCTGCTGCTCAGTACCGTCGAGCGAAACAAATACCTTGGTATAGCCCTCGTTCATGGTTTCCTCCTTGGTCTATCGCACGGGCGCGGGGCTCGTGCGTCGGGCGGGCGCGGGCGCGTTGGCCGCCGGACACTTTATCTTGTTGCAGTTATACCCAAGGATTTCGGTTTGACCGCTCGCAATTCTGTGAACGGGCGAGTTTTTTGGTAAGGGTAGGCGCAGGCGCGCCGCCAACGGTTGATAATGGGACATCGCCCGCACCGTCCGCAGAACAATATCGGCGGGTGTCTAACGAGGGGGTCCCTTTGGATATCATCGAGCTTCTAAAATCTGCCTTCATGGGCCTGGTCGAGGGCATCACCGAATGGCTGCCCGTTTCGTCGACCGGTCACATGATCTTGGTGGACGAGTTCGTCAAGATGAACGTGAGCGAGACGTTCTGGAATATGTTCCTGGTCGTGATTCAGCTTGGCGCCATTTTGGCCGTCTGCGTCCTGTTCTTCCATGAGCTCAACCCGTTCTCGCCCAGCAAGGGCAAGGAGGGCCGTCGCGACACCTGGGTGCTGTGGGGCAAGATTGTGCTCGGCTGCATTCCCGCCGCGGCGATCGGTCTGCCGCTCAACGACTGGATGGAGGAGCATTTCTACAATGCTCCCGTCGTGGCGCTGGCGCTCATTGTGTACGGCGTACTGTTTATCGTGATTGAGAACTGGCGCGCGAGCAAGCGCGAGGAAATGGCCGTTGCCGGTTCGTTTGGTTCGCGTGCTGTGGTGGCGGGCGGACGTCCCGCCGGTGCGCACTTTGCGGCGCCCGCCGCGGCTACCGCTGAGGATGAGGGCGATGACGAGAATTTGGACTTTGGCTCCATCGCCACGCTCGAGGACCTGAGTTGGAAGACTGCGCTGGGTATCGGCTGCTTCCAGGTGCTTTCGCTGGTGCCTGGTACGTCTCGTTCCGGTTCTACCATCATCGGTGGCCTGCTTTTGGGCTGCACGCGTTCGGTGGCATCCAAGTTTACGTTCTTCCTGGCTATTCCCGTTATGTTTGGCGCAAGTGCGCTCAAGCTGGTCAAGTACTTCATCAAGGGCGGCACGTTCGGCGCCAACGAGGTCGCTATCTTGGGCGTGGGCTGCGTTGTGGCCTTTGTGGTTTCGCTCATCGCCATCAAGTGGCTCATGGGATTCGTCCGTCGTCACGACTTTAAGTGCTTCGGTGTTTACCGCATCATCCTGGGCATCGTAGTGCTCGCGTACTTCTTTGTTCTGGAGCCGATGCTCGGCCTCTAACTTAGTCGACGCTGCGCGGCGGCCAGAGCGACAACTTGTTATTCAAAGGGGGCGGCATGGCCAAAAGGTCTATGCCGCCCCCTTTTCATGCCAATTTGTTCGCTCTGGCCGCCGCTCGCTGCCGTTGCCATGACATCGGCGGTTCCGTGATTGTCAATAGATTGGTGCAAAGCAACCTGATCCCATTGCACCAAATCTGCTGGGGTGGGCCTGACGGTGGCGCACGGAGTCGTGGTGTGATTTGCGTCGGTGTCCGCGCGGCTCGGTATACTGGTACGGCTCAAACTATGGCGCTGCCCGCAGGCGCGCCGTCCGTCAGATGAGGAGTCGCCCATGACCCAGCCCCTGCCCTGGGAAAAGAACACTGCCGCCCCTTTGAGCACGCAAATGGCGGTGGGTTCCTGACCCTGATAATCCCGGGTGATGGCCTCCCCCAACTGGGCAGTACGGTCTACAATCTGCTGATTCGACAGCAGCAATGATTCCACAT
>CAJMRJ010000230.1:0-2210 GCA_905215865.1 uncultured bacterium
CTTGAAGTTGAACGTCAGATTGTCCAAATGCGGCCCGCGCAGCGTCGAGGGGTTACGCGGTTTGGTAAAACCGCGTAACTAAATGAGCTTGAAGCCCTTGCGCTTGCCTACGGAGAGGGTGTCGCCCAGCTTGAGGGCGCTGGGGTCGATGTTGTAGATCTTGGGAGCCACCGCCTCGCCGTTAATCTTGACGCCGCCGCCGTCAATGTCGCGACGGGCCTGGCCGGCGCTCGCCGAAAGGCCCAGGTCCTTAAGCAGGCCTGCGAGGTAGATCTGGCCCTCGTCGTTAACAGTCAGCTCAACGTGCTTCTCTGGGAAGTCGGCAAGCTGGCCCTCCTTGAACACGCGGTCGAACTCGGCCTGAGCCTCGTCGCCGGCGCCGGCGCCGTGGTAGGTGTCGCACAGGTCGCGGCCCAGTGCGCGCTTGAGCTCATAGGGATCGGCGGAGCCGTCGGCCAGGGCAGCGTCAATCTTGTCGACCTCGGCCGGGGTGAGCGAGCTGGCCAGACGATAGTACTTGCCGATCATCTCGTCGGGGATGGACATGGTCTTGCCGAACATGTCCTTGGGAGCATCGGTCAGGCCGATGTAGTTGCCGTAGGACTTGGACATCTTGCGCACGCCATCGGTGCCCTCGAGCAGCGGCATGGTAAGCGCGATCTGCGGCTCCATGCCCATCTTCTCCATGAGCTCGCGACCGGCGAGCAGGTTGAAGAGCTGGTCGGTGCCGCCCATCTCCACGTCGGCCTTGATCTGAACGGAGTCGAAGGCCTGCATCACGGGGTACAGGAACTCGTGCAGGGCGATCGGCGTCTGGGACTGGTAGCGCTTGGTAAAGTCATCGCGCTCGAGAATGCGGGCGACGGTGAACTTGGAGCACACCTGCAGCAGGCCGGCCAGATCCATCGACAGGATCCAGTCGCCGTTGTGCACGATGGTGGTCTTCTCGGGATCCAGAATCTTCATGGCCTGGCTCACGTAGGTCTCGGCGTTGGCCTCGATCTGCTCCTGCGAAAGCTGCGGGCGGGTGGAGTTCTTGCCCGAAGGATCGCCGATCAGTGCGGTGCCGTTACCGATGATGAGGGTGACCTTGTGGCCCAGGTCCTGGAACTGACGCATCTTGCGCAGGGGCACGGCATGGCCCAGGTGCAGGTCGGGGCTGGTGGGATCGACGCCGAGCTTGATGTTGAGGGGCTCGCCCTTCTCAAGCTTCTTGCGAAGGTCGGCCTCGGGGACGATCTGCGCTGCGCCCGAGGTGATGATACGCATTTGCTCGTCGACAGACAGCATTGGGTATCCTCCTTTTGCTATAGCACCCTCACCGGATACGGCGGTGCTCGAAGTTCATAAACCCACTAATAATAACCAAAACGGCGCGGCCGAACACCTACGACAGGAAAATCCTCGTCCTGCCGCACGCGTCGACAACGACCGGCAAACGCGTGTCGTCACGTTCGACCAAAAAGCGCGCCTGCTGACGACGCGAGCAGTCACGGCAACGGACCTGCCCCGTCACATCCGTGGCGCAGGCGCCCTCGGCAGTCAGCAAGCAGTGCTCGCACACCATGAGCTCGGGACGGTCGGCGTCGACAGCCCCCAAGACACCGGGGCAAGCGGCAAGCTCGGCAACGCGCTCTGCGTCGTCAGCGACAAGCTCGGCAGGCAAATACACACGGCCCGCGCCGAGCCCGCGTAGCCAGGCAAGCGTAACCCGGTTCGCGCAAAACACCGGTGCCGCAACGTCAAACGCCACGCCCAGCTCACGCGCCATCGCCACCTGTCCCAGATTCCGGCAGACGACGCGCCCGGCACGCCGCATAAGCGAACGGGTACGCGAGGCATCGGCCGCGCGACAAACCTCGTCGAGCACCACGGTCGCATCGGACAGATCGCGCTCGCCACACGGGTCGGCATCCATCAGCTGCCAGGCAAAGACCATGCGAGCGGAAGCCCCCTTTTCCGTCGGCTCCGCCAACGCCGCCTCGGGCACGTCGTCAACAGTCACGGCGCCCTCAAAGAGCAGTATCTCAACGGCTCGTGCAACGGGTGCGACCGCGTCCGTCTCGACCCGCATGTGCTCCAGCGCCGCCGCCGTCTGTTCCAGCACGCCGGCGCTGCGAATCAGGTACACCTCGCATCCCGCATCGACCTTGCGCTTGCAGTGCACGACAACGCGCTCCCCCGCCGCCGCATCCACCGGGCAGGGTACC
>CAJMRJ010000231.1:0-2208 GCA_905215865.1 uncultured bacterium
CGCCGCAGCATCCTGCGCGCTCCGGCCACGCGCCTGCGCGTGCCCGCCGTCGACGACTTCGCAGACGATGTGGTCGAATTTGTGGACCGCACGTATGGTGCCCAATGCGAGGCGCTCGCCACCGAATGCGGCGACTTTTTGGTGCGTCGCAGCGACGGCGTGTTTGCCTACCAGTTAGCCGTGGTGGTCGATGACGCTGCCATGGGCGTCACCGAGGTCGTGCGCGGATGCGATCTGCTGGGCTCCACGCCCCGCCAAATCTATCTGCAGCATCTGCTTGGTCTTCCCACGCCGCACTACGCGCACATCCCGCTGCTCATGTCGCCGGACGGCCGCCGCCTTTCCAAGCGCGACCGCGATCTGGACCTGGGCGAACTACGCGCCCGCTTTGGCACACCCGAGGCACTGCTGGGATGGCTCGCCGGGCAAACGGGCATCGCATCGGACACCACACCGTGCTCTGCCGAGCAGCTGGTCGAGCACTTTAGCTGGAACGTCATCCGGGAGCATCGGGAAAACAACACTGTAACGGTCGAGTAGCCAGCCACCGCGCCTCTACGCAACATCCCAGGGCTGGAGTTCGTCGCCTAGGCGAACGATGCAGTCGTAGAGCACGGTGTGGCGCTCGGCCGGATTGGCATCCCGATGGAAATGCCCGTAGTACCAGCGTTTGTAATCCAAGTGGTCTTCCAGCTCATCGAAAAATGCCGTGAGCCGATCAACGGCGGGGTAATTCCAGCCGGGTGCCGGATAAAGCGTGGGCGAAAGCATGCGCGTAGAGCAGGTGTGGGTGATCACGTAGTCGACCTTCCAGCCCACGCTGTCGAGCTTTGCCCGCGCCTCCTCAAAGTTGTGCTCGTCCGGCAGCTCCTGTGGCCACCAGCTGGAATACGGTATGCGGTATTCCTTGTCCACGCTCGTGGCACCGCCCATAGTAAAGATCGTTGAGTCATCGAGCTCAAAAATCTCGGCACGCGCCAGACGCCGTATGGGAGAGGCATCCGACAGGCGCTGCGTCAGCCCACCGTGCCACAACTCCATGGGGCGTTCCGCCCAGTGATCGAAACGCTCGTGGTTGCCGTCGACAAACAGTACGGTATAGGGACGCGATTCCAACCAGGCGATATCAGCGCACTCCTCGGCAGAGAAATCCCACGGAAAGCCAAAGTCGCCCGCGACAATCAGATAGTCGTCGCTCGTCAGACTATCCCCAAGCTCCCAATCGCACAGCTTTTGCATGTCGAGGCCGCCGTGAATATCGCCCGTCACATAGACCGTCATCGGATCACCACTTCCCTGTAAGTCGCTAGCCACATTCTGCACGATCACTAAGCCAACCGTTCCAGCCCTTCCATCCTTAGGGCTTACTCCTCGTTCTTCCATCCAAACGGGTCAAGCACCCAAAAAACCAGATCGAGCACGCCGCCGGTCATCATGGCGGCGGCAAGGGCCATGCAAACGTGCAGAAAGACGGCACTTCTGAGCACGTCGAATGGCCCCAGAACAGCCAGCAGCGCAACCGCTGCGCCGACAAGGCACAACGCGAAGCACGGCCCCGCGTCCTTGACGCACTTCTTTGCGAGATGCTTGGTGTTGTCACTCATCAATATCGAACTCCTTAGAGGGTCGTCGTTCAGATGCATGCCGCCGCGGCAGAGCAGGGCGGCAGGAAAAGTGTCACATGTCATGCGGACATCAATGGAGAAACCGCCTGCTCGACCAACCCTTGACGCCGTTTTGCACCGGCGCCCCATCCCCGTTATCGAGGTCTAATACTTTTCCGCGAAGTGAACGTCTGTTTTTGGACCCCTGAAGCATCAGCATTTTTCAACGGCATAAACGCAGGATTCTGGCATCAAAACCGCAGGAAACGGCACACTCAAAGTGTCGATGTTTCGGGGGTCCGATTTCACTCGTTCACTTCACGGAAAAGTATTAAACCTCGCTGTCGGCCGCCCCAAAGACCTGTCCTTCCCTTCCCCACGCCACGCAAAACCGGCCTTCCCCTTGCCTGCGCGCCCCGCGTCACGCGCTTCGTCACCCAAAAACTCATCCAACATTAATCTTGGCTCAAGAATCACTTAATCTATAACCCGCACTATAGAGTTCGACCAAGGGCGGGGCGGCGCCGCGCAACGCAGGCCGCCGAACGCAACGCTCGCGCCCGGGCAGATCGCCTGGCGTCGCGCCCATCGAACGAAAGGACAG
>CAJMRJ010000232.1:0-2207 GCA_905215865.1 uncultured bacterium
GAACTGTTAGATTGGAGCGTCAGTTCTCCGTTGTGCGAAGGCGTGATTCCTTACGAGTGCACGACCACGCACAGGCCGACGCTGATGCAGTCGTGGAGCGCCTTGGCATCGGCCAGGCGCAGGTTGATGCAGCCGTGGCTTCCGCACCATTTGTAAGATTCGGCACTATCGAAACTCGAATCGTTTTGCCAGGTAGCGTCGTGGAAGCCGACCATATTGCCCTCGAACGGCATCCAGTAGCTGACCGGGCTTTCGTATTTGGGCTTTCCGGTCGCGGGGTCTTTGGCACCGATGAGCTTGCTTGCGCCGTCGTTGCTGTTGATCTGCCAAACGCCCTCGGGGGTGGCGTCTTCGCCCGGTTTGCCGGAAATAAAGTTGGCCTTCCACACGATATTGCCGTTCTCGTCGTAGTAGCGCGCGTGCTGCTCGGATAGGTCGACGTCGATATAGGCCTTCCAATCGGGCTCGCCCTTGGCGGTAAACGTGTCGGCCTTCTTGGAGTACGAAATCTCGATATCGCCGGTCTGCTTGTTATTGATAGCGTCCTCGACCTGCTTGGCGAGCGTGTCGCTGTCGATGGACCAGCCAAAGTCGCCGCCCTCGACAGCGCACTCCTTACCGTCGGCGCGTGTCCACCAGCGGGTGGAGCCCACGGTGTTAAAGCCGTTGGCGAGATCGGCGGCCCAGCTGCTGATCTGCGACGTATCGAGCGTGGGATTGGCCGGATCGGCAAAGCTGATCCACTGCAGCACCGAGCTGCCGTCCACCTTGCCGGCGTCATTGCCGTTGAGCTTAAGGGTCACGTTGACGCCCAGGAAGTTGTTGGCGGCATCGCATGCAGCCTGAATCTGGTCGTTGGTGAGGGTGCCGTTGAGCGGTTCGTAGGCGTCGTTGCCGATCTTGGTGATATCGACGTTCTCGGCGAGCGACGCGAGCTCGATCTCGGCATATTTGATGACATGCTCGCGGTTGAGCTTCTCGTTGGAACGGGCCTTCTCAACGGTGAACTTGCCGGCCTTCTCGTCATAGGAACTGGTGGCCTCGAAGGTGCCCGAGCGGCCCTCGTTGAACTCGTCGATGGCGCTGCCCAGGTCCTCCTCAAACTGCTTTTGGTCAAAGGCATCGGAGAGCATGGACAGGTCGACATCCTGGTCCAAGTCGACCGAGCCGTTCTTGGTGGCGCTAACGGTTTTGCCGCCGAGCGACGCGATGAGGCGCGACGGCCACAGCAGCGGCTCGTTTTTGCTGATAATCTCGTGGGCGGCTTCCTCGCCATCGACGATGGGCTCGTCGGACTCGGGCTGGTAGGTCCAGCTAAAGCTGTCATCCGAAACGGTGAGCTTGTAGTGCTTCCATGCCGAGTTGACCTTGGTGGCTGCCGAAGATGCGTTAGAGAGCGAGATGTCGACGCCGGCGATGGTAGTGTTGGGGTAAGCGACCTGCGAGAACGCGACGATGCCTACGATGTAGACGATCGCGACGAGGCCGAGGACGACAAAGAGGGCCGTCTTTCCGCCCGACTTGCTGCTTTTGTTGGTACGCTTGTCCGCGGGCCCGCGATTGTTTGCCGCGCGAGCGTGCGAAGGGGCCTGCTTGGGGGCGGCACCGTGTGCGGGACGCTGCTGATATTGCTGATGCTGCTGGTATTGACGCTGATTCGGGCGCTGAGAGGCATTAGCCGGTCCGTGTTGTTGGCAGTGAGCCGGCGCGATGGGGCGCGGCGATTGGACGCCGCCCGTATGCCTACTGGGCTGTTGCGGATCGGGAATCATGTTGCTGGGGTCGATTTGCGACATCGTATATATTTCCTTCGATTTCGCCTTGTGGCTCATCGTGTTTTAACTGGGCTTGCATTATAGCGATTAGCCTGTTGTTTGTGGTGTGGAAACAGTATCAGTTTGGAGAAGTCTGCCTATCCGCATACGCCGCATTTGGCGCAGGCAGAAAGCGCTGCCGGGGCTTGAGCGATGCCGCCCTTGGCCGTCTCGCGCAGGGTTGCCGGCAGGGCGTGGCCCACCGAGAGCATCACATGCGCCATCTGGTCAAACGGCACCAGGCTCTTGATGCCTGCGAGCGCGAGCTGAGCCGAGCTGAAGGCCGCGGCCACGCCGATGGCGTTGCGGTTTTGGCACGGCACCTCCACGAGTCCGCCCACGGGGTCGCAAACGAGGCCCAGCAGATTGCTCAGCGCGATGGAGCTGGCGTCG
>CAJMRJ010000233.1:0-2206 GCA_905215865.1 uncultured bacterium
GCTCCTGCCGCTGTGCCTGACCGGCGACAAGCCCGAGCTGGCGCTGACCATCCAGCGCGAGGACGGCTTCTACGCCGCGCGCACTTGCCTCACACTCGAAATGGCCTACAACAACGCGCGACTCATTTGCCGCCCCGAGACTTCGTGGATTAAGCGTTAAATGGCTGTTTAGCTGCGGGTTTGTCGTGTGCCCTGATTGCGGTGGCGCGGTTTGCTCCCACGAATTTAAAATCGGGGGCAAAAAGTTCTTGGTAAACTACGCGCGGCTATGATAGTATCTCTTTTGCCGAAAGGCGACGGGCGATTGGCTCAGGGGTAGAGCATATCCTTCACACGGATGGGGTCACAAGTTCGAATCTTGTATCGCCCACCATCAAAAGCGCAGGCCAGAGGTGTTAAACCTCTGGCCTTTTTCTTTTTGACACCAAGGCTGACACCAAATCTGACACCAAAAACTGTTTAGAATCCAAAAATAGGTGCATATTTTTGATCTAGATAGCCCTTCACAGTTCCTACACATGTATAAAATCACCTGGTCCGGCTCACACTAGGTGACGTCATCGCACGTTTTGGGAAATGCATCTGCGTTCATTCATTGAATTCCCTACCTAATCTACGTGCAATTATGGAGACAGAGACCTCTGGCTCACAGCTTGTACCAGCACATTCACGCCTCGTTACAACCTTTCAACACATCCCGTCCATTATTTGGTCAGCGTTTGGCCAGCTTCCGGTACTTACCCGCATGATGCCCCAGTGGATAATCGGCCATGCCCGCAATCCGCACGGCCTACGGCCGATACCAGGGGAGGCGCAAATGGACGAAATCGTCTGCGCAAACACCGCATTCCGCTACTGGCGCTGTCCGCCGCAGGTGCGCGATCTCTACCCACGCCTACCTAGCTCCGAAGATGGGTGGCTTGCTCTATCCCGAGCTCCTTTCGTAACCGATGTCTTTAAGACCCCGATCATCACTGTTGCTTCGCCAGGTTGTTGTAATCACCACTCGGGATTGCGCTCCACTATTCGCTGGGAAGGGGTATCGGATGCCGGAACAACAATCGACACTCATTTTGGCTTTAGTGTCACCAATCCGCTTAACACGTTATTTACTATGACGCGCTTTGTGTCCCAAATAGATCTCGTACTGGCTATGTACGAACTTTGCGGCTGGTTTTCTGTTTTCGAGCCGGCTCCCGCTGCCGAAATGCAGTTAAAAATGGCGGTAGAGGAGAATCGTAATTCCAGCACGCAGGATCTGTTCGAACTTGGAGAGGGCGAAGACGAGGTTCCTTGGAAACGAGTTTATGCCCGCGCAACCGTAAGGGACCCAGATAATGATGACCAAACGATCAAGCGTGAAGATGGAAGAGCGGTTACGAAACTCAATGGTCCCTCTCTTTGGATGAGAAAGCCGCTCATCGAGCTGAGCGACCTGCATCGATTCGCCGACAAGGTCAAAAGTCAAATGTGGGGAAAACAGTTTTATGATGCCGCTCAGCAGGTTATCGGCATTGCCGCGTCTCCACTCGAGGTCGCGGGGGTCCTACTTCTAAGTCGTTCTCGACGTCTAGGTGGTTCAGGATTCAGATACGTGTACCTCAACGATTTAACCCCTCTATCCGAGGCAGCCCAAAGCATCGCAGGTCAAAAGGTCTGCTACGGCGACATCGTGATTGTAAACCCAATCCTAATGAAGGCAGTAATTATCGAGATTCAAGGTGAAGTCATCCATGGATCAGGCGCGGTACTTGACCACGATGCGGAACGGATGACTGCGCTCCAGAGCATGGGTTTCGACGTGTTCCTGGTAACCCACGATATGCTTAATGACAAAAAGCAGCTAGACACCATAGTCAAAAGCGTCTGCAGTCGTTTGGGGATTCGATATAAAGCCAAATCCGAGGCAATGAAGCGCGCCGAGACGCGACTGCGAGCAAATGTTTTGTGCAACTGGTTGGAAATCGGGAATTAGCCAGCAACGAGATACTAGAACAACCTTGTTTGCCTGCCAGTGAATTTGTGTCATTTCAAAACTATGCCGGATTACGGGGCTGGACCCGGACCGGCCGTCCATACCCGACATTTCGCGGAATGCGTAAGTCGTCTACCTGCGGTTTTGATTTTACCGATTGCGGCATGCTCGGGGGTTTCCGGCCTGGCCCCGTAAACCGGCATAGTTTTTGGAATCGCCGGGCCGGAGGGA
>CAJMRJ010000234.1:0-2198 GCA_905215865.1 uncultured bacterium
CGCCGCGGCAGACAGACGGCCTCCGCGCACCAGGTACTCCAGCGTCTCGAGCAGGCCGATAACCACCACACGGTCGCGCACGGCCTCGACCGCCGCCGCGATCTGGGCCGCACTACGGCCATCGTCCACCAGGCGCAGCGCATACTCGACCAGCACGCGCTCGCCCAAGGTCACGTTATTGCTGTCCACGACGAACACGTCACCGCCCGGCGCCTCGGCAAGTGCCGTACGAGCGCTCTGGTTGGTGCCCGAAAGCTTGGCGCCCACGGTAATGATCACCGCCTCATCGCCGGCCTCACGTGCTTCGGCAATCGCCTGCGAAAAGGCGTACGGGTTGACCTGACCGGTCTTGGGCAGCTCGTCGCGCTCCACGAGCATCTCGTAAAAGCGCTGGTGATCGATGTCGACACCATCCATGTACACGTCGGTGCCAAAGGTGACGGACAGCGGCAGAACACGCAGCGCGGGGTGCTCAGCCGGCGTCATATCGCTCGCGGAATCGGTAATAATGCGGACGGACATAGCGAATCCTTTCTTGCGCAGATCTCGCGCAGGGAATTTTGACAGCAATGCCCCGGCACGGTATACGCGCTCAAACGGGACTATGCAGTTGTTAATGGGAAGCAAATGCCTTGGCGGCCTTAGATCTCGCGCAGGGTGTTGAGAATCGTACGCAGCGACGCGTACATCTGCTCGCGCTGCTCCACGCCCATAGCCTTACCGGTGGTGTCGAGCACTTCGCGAATGATGCGGTCGGCCTCGCTCATGCTCTCGCCGCCCAGGGCAGTCAGGCGAACCGGAGCGCGGTACTTGACGGCAGCATCGCCCGAGTCGTCGACCTCGACGTAGCCGCCCTCCTCCAGATGTGCCAGTGTGCGCGAAACGGCGGCACGGGTAACGCCGGCCATACGGGCGAGGTCGGCGCCAGTCAGGCCGTCCTTGCTGCGCTCAAGATAGTACAGACACATGACGTCGGAGCCCTTAAGGCCGAGCCTTGCACCTTCGGACGTCTTGATACGCTGAATCTCCTTGTAGAGCCCGCTGATCAGTCCGACAAAATCCTCAAAACGTGTCTCGTCGTTCTGCTGCATGGGAGACGACCGCCTTTCGCTTGCATGATGCTAACGGGTAAACATCTTAGCCGCATGTCCGGACCCCCATACCCAAATATCCCATTTGTTAACCCATCAACATAAAAACCACCACAAAGGGGACAGGCACCTTTGTGATGGTTTTCGACGAATACGGGTCGCAAAAGTTCCTATAGCTCCACGCAGGGATTGTCGCGGGTCACTAGGGTCTTAACGACGACCGTCGCTCCCAGATAGCGCTCGAGTAGCTCGGCTAAGCGATCGATTGCGGCCTGGCAATCCCCCATCCGCTCGGGCTCCACGCACTCAATCGCCAGAAATGCATCCGCCGAATCGTCGGACAGCGCCGTGCGAACGCCATCGCGCCAGTTCCAGCAACGGCATACGGCGCCCGCATCATCGATATAGGCAAGCTCACCGGGCAGCGTCGGATCATCCGCCTCCTCGCCAAGTGGCAAGAACGCGTCGCCGCCGTCGGTCACCGCCAGGCGCAGATTGCCCTCAATAGCATGCAAATCTTCGCCGCCAACGGGCAACGCATAAGTCAACGAAATCGTGTTGTAAATATCCACCGCCGGCGTAATGTGGCCGACCGGCTTGCCTTTGAGCACGCGCTTGAGCAGGTTCTCAACTGAGCAACGCGCGCCCTTCTTGGTCTTGAACAGGCGATACGCCTCGCGCCATGCCTTGACCGGCGCGTTTTCGCTGATGGTATCGCTTGTCAGGTGGCGCTCCGCATCGATGTTGGCGCGGTCAAGCAGCGCGGCGATCGCATCCACGTCCTCCTGGGGAATCTGCGCCGCGGGCTTCATGCCCTTTACGACCACGACGCCGATCGCCGCCTGTGGAAACAGCTCCCAAAATGAATCCTCGGCAATAAAGCTCTTCATATGCTCTCCCTTCATAGCGTGCGCCCGAGCGGGGGCGTCTAAGCAAAAAGCGCCCTCACAGCGGCCACCTTCAAAGTCCTACGGTGCCGCCACAAGAGCGCTTACGCTGCCCCCATCCGGAGAAGGGGGCGATATGTCAGGCGTATTGTAACCTGAGTCATCCGCCCAAGCAAAACCACCACAAAGGTGCCTGTCCCCTTTGTGGTGGTTTTGGGTC
>CAJMRJ010000235.1:0-2142 GCA_905215865.1 uncultured bacterium
CGCCATGATGCCAGGCCCGCCGCCGGTGATAACTGCCACGCCGCGCTGCGCGATCTTGCGACCGACCGTGCGCGCCGCCTTGTAGAGCGGATCGGTCTTGGGCGTGCGGGCGCTGCCGAAGATGGGCACCGCAGGGCCGAGCTCGGCAAGCGCGCCAAAGCCATCGACAAACTCTGCCTGAATACGCAGCACGCGCCAGGGGTCGGCGTGCAGCCAGTCGGTCGACTCCTCGGGCGCCAGCAGGTTGGCGTACGTATTGTCCTTAGGAATCATGGGGCCGCGCATGACCACGGGGCCGCGGCGGTACGTCTCGTCGTAGGCAGGCTCGCCCTCGACATTCTCGTTCTTAATCATGGGTACTCCTATCGAGAAAAAGAAAACGGGCGGGGTCGACGCCATACGCCAAACACCCGCCCGAACATCAACTATTCGGTATGGTACCCACGATGCATCAAGTGCTTGCAAGCTATCGGTCAGCGGTCGCGCAGACGGTCTTAGCGAACGTGATGACCGGCCGGCGCTCGCCCCTTGCCGTTGCCCGCGCTCTGCAAGCACGCCCGCAGCTCTTAGTAATCCACCGCCGCGGGGCTGTTCATCCAGTCGCTCACGAACGCACCGTAGCGGCCCTCGATAATGGCCTGGCGGGCACGCTGCATAAGGTTGAGCAGGTAGTAGATGTTGTGCATCGACAGCAGAATACCGCCGAGCATCTCCTTCTGCGTGACCATGTGACGGATGAGCGCACGGCTGTAGCCGCCCGTGCACACCGGGCAGGTGCAGGTGGGGTCGATGGGGCCGTCGTCGTGCGCAAAACGCGCGTTACGGAAGTTGAGGCGACCCTCGCTCGAAAACGCCGTGCCCATGCGGCCGGTGCGCGTCGGCAGCACGCAGTCGAACATGTCGATGCCCACGCCCACACCACGCACGAGGGTGGTGGGGTTGCCGACGCCCATGAGGTAGCGCGGCTTGTGCTTAGGCATGTACTCGGAAACCAGCGGCGCCAGCGTCTCGAACATGGTCTCGTGGTCCTCGCCCACCGAGTAGCCGCCGATGCCGTAGCCGGGGAAGTCGCCGCACTCCTCCAGGTGGCGCAGCGATCGCAGGCGCAGGTCCAGATGCATGCCGCCCTGGACGATGCCAAAGAGTGCCTGGTCATCACGGGTGTGGGCCTTATAGCAGCGCTCGGCCCACATACTCGACAGCTCCACCGCGCGCTCAACGTAGGCGCGCGTGGCGGGATAGCCCGGGCACTGGTCCAGCTGCATGCAGATATCGGAGCCGAGCTTCATGGCGATTTCCATGTTGTCCTCGGGCGTCCAGAACACGTGGCGACCGTCGTAGTCGTTGACGATAAAGCGCACGCCCTCGTCGGTGAGCTTGACGGCGTCGTTGTGGCTGAACACCTGGAAGCCGCCCGAGTCGGTAAGAATGGGGCCGTGCCAGTTCATAAATTTGTGCAGTCCGCCCAGCTCAGCGATGGTGTCCTCGCCGGGACGCATGGACAGGTGGTAGGTGTTGGCGAGCACGATCTGCGCACCGAGCTGCTTAACGGTCTCGGTGGGGATGCCCTTGACGTTTGCCTTGGTGCCCACGGGCATAAAGATCGGCGTCTCGATGTCGCCGTGCGGGGTGTGCAGCACGCCGGCGCGCGCGTGCGTCGTCGGGTCCTCGGCGATCAGGTCGAATTTAAAGAGATTCTGGTCCATAAACTGGAACTCCTTGGTTGCGGTTCATACGCAAACCATTATACGGGCAACCCGCAAGAAGCACCGACTCGACAGAAACTGGCGCAAAGGGGTCATAGTCATTAGGGACGTTCTTAAACGACTAGCCGTCGGGGACAGTCTTCAGCGCCATCTTACAAAGGAGTGTCCCAATCTGCCGGCACTCAGGGACTGTCCCTAAGTGCCGGCAAGAGTGTCCCTTTCGACTAGTCATTTAAGAACGTCCCCAATGGCCACTTTTCGTCAGCAACGCAAACGCCGATGCCTTGGCAACGTCAGCGAGCGGTCGCCAGGGCGAACAAGTTGGCATGAAAAGAGGGCGGCATAGACCTTCTGGTCATGCCGCCCTCTTTGAATGACAAGTTGTCGCCCTGGTGACCGCGCAGCGTCGGCCCGTTACGGCGTTTGGGAAAACGCC
>CAJMRJ010000236.1:0-2092 GCA_905215865.1 uncultured bacterium
CCAAACTCGTCGAGGTCGGCGCCACCAACCGCACGCATCTGGGCGACTACGAGCGCGCCATCACGCCCGAAACGGCCATGATCCTGAAGGTCCATCCTTCCAACTATCGCATCGAGGGTTTCCACGAGGAGGTGGGTTCTCGGGAGCTTGCGGCGCTTGCTCACAAGCATGGCCTGCTGTTCTACGAGGACCAGGGGTCGGGCGCACTGCTGCCCGACGATATCCTGGTGCGCGGCGGCGAAGAAACCACGCCGGCTTCGGTTTCGGCAGGGCTCGATATCGTGTCGTGCTCGGGCGATAAACTGCTCGGCGCCGCGCAGGCGGGCATTATCATGGGCCGTCGCGATCTGGTCCAGGCCTGCGGGTCGCATCCGCTTATGCGTGCCCTGCGCCCGGGCAAGCTCGCGCTGGCGGCGCTCGAGGCTACACTGCGTATTTACATGGATGGGGCGGATGTGGCCCATCGCGAGGTGCCGGTGCTCAACATGCTCACGCTTCCTCAGGCTCATCTGGAGCGTCGCGCGCGTAAGCTGCGCGAGCTGATGGTGGCGGGTCTCGATAAGGCCGGCTGCCCGTGCGCCGTTCAGGTGGAAATCGTCGAGGAATCGTCGACCCCCGGTGGCGGCTCGCTGCCTACCGTGGAGCTGCCCACGATGTGCGTTGCCGTGCGTCTTGTTAACGAACGCCTGACGGTCGACGCGCTCAAGCGCTCGCTCGTCCAAGATTTCGACACGCCGGTCGTCACGCGAACCTCGCATGATCGCATTTTGTTTGACGTCCGTACGCTCGTGGGCGACCGCGATATCGAGACGGCGGCGTCGACGCTCGTCGCGTGCGTTGCCAAGGCGGTGCGCCGATGAGTGAGGTTCAAGCGCTGGTGGAGTGTCCTGTTATCATTGGCACGGCGGGCCACGTCGACCACGGTAAGTCGGCGCTGATCGAGGCGCTGACCGGCAAGAATCCCGACCGTCTGGAGGTCGAGCGCCGTCGCGGCATGACGGTGGAGCTGGGCTTTGGCGAACTGGCACTGCCGAGTGGCAAGATCGTCGGCCTGGTCGACGTGCCGGGCCACGCGCATTACCTGCGCGCCATGGTGCAGGGCGCTACGGGCATTGATGTTGCCGTGTTGGTGGTTTCGGCCGTCGAGGGCGTGATGCCACAGACCCGCGAGCACGTGCATGTGCTGGAGCTGCTGGGCGTCACACACATGGTGGTCGCGCTGACGATGTGCGACCTGGCCGATAGCGAAATGATTGAGCTTGCCGAGCTCGACGTCGATGACTTTTTGTCGGGTACCGTGTTTGCGGACGCGCCGATTGTGCCCGTGTCGTCCAAGACCGGCGAGGGAATCGATGACCTGCTGGCTGCGCTCGACGAGCAGGTTGCCGCTTGCTGGGATTTCTGTCGCGACCGTGCCGAGCTCACCGATGCCGCACCGCGTCTGCCCATCGACCGCTGCTTTACGATCAAGGGCGCCGGCACCGTGGTGACGGGAACGCTGCACGATGCGCCGGTTGCGGTGGGCGATGAGCTCGTCGCACTGCCGTCGCGAACGGCCTGCCGCGTACGCGGGATTCAGGTTCATGGCGATACGCCGCGCGCGCTGCCTGGGCAACGCGTGGCGCTCAACCTGGTTGGTGACGGTGTCGCGGCGCTTGACCGTGGCGAGATGCTGGGCGTGGCGGACCGCTTTGGTCAGACGTTGCGCTTTTTGATGACGTTTACGTATTTGGGTCGCGAGGGAGCCAAGCCGCGTGTGCTCGAGTCGGGTGCGCGTATGCACGTGATGGCGGGTACGGCTGAGGTTGTCGGTCGCATCATGTTCATGGAGGGTGAGGCCCCCATGGCGGTGGACGAGACCCGTATCGTTCAGGTGCGCTTGGAGGAGCCGCTGCCGCTACGAGCCGGGGACCATGTCGTGGTGCTGTCCTATTCGCCCGTGATGCTTATTGGCGGCGGGCGCGTGCTGCTTTCGCGCTGCCGTCGCTCGCGCGAGCTTTCGGCGGGGGAGCGTGCGCTGCTTGCAGCGCTTGAGGCCGGCGACATCGCGGGCGGTGTGGGCGCTTGGCTAGCGTTGCAGACGCTGCCGGGT
>CAJMRJ010000237.1:0-2085 GCA_905215865.1 uncultured bacterium
TTGCCGACGGCTACGAAAAGCTCCGTGCCCGCCGCTAAATGATTTTTCTGGGACGGGGATTTAATAATCATTTGATCCCCGCGCCCGTTGCGAGCGGGGGGCGAGCCAAACGCCCCCCCCGCTCGCGAACAGTTCTGTCACCTTGGTGACGCGCGAGGCGCATACCTGCGGCTCCGCAGCCATAATGGTGGCAAGACAACCAAGAGGGGAGCGGAATCCATGGCGCTGATCTATATCGTTGAGGACGACGAGCCCATTCGTCGCGAGCTTGCCGATATCCTTGCGCGTGCCGGTTTTGAGGTCGAGGCATGCGAATCATTCGAGCACGTTTCGCGCGATATTCTCGCCGCCGCGCCCGACCTGGTGCTGCTCGACCTCACGCTTCCCGTTAAGGACGGCCAGCATATCTGCCACGAGGTTCGCCGCGAATCCGAGGTTCCCATCATCGTCCTCACGTCGCGCGCGACCGAGATCGACGAGGTCATGGCCATGACGCTCGGCGCGGACGACTTTGTTCCCAAGCCCTACAGCGCCCGTGTGCTCGTGGCGCGCATCAATGCCTTGCTGCGTCGCACCGCGGCGGCAGGCGAGCGCAGCACGCTCGTCCACAAGGGGCTGGAGCTCGACCTCGCTCGCTCCATGGTCACCAATACGGCAACCGGCGACAGTACCGAGCTCACCAAAAACGAGCTGCGTATCCTCTCGCTGCTCTTGGGTCGCGCGGGCAAGATTGTCTCGCGTCCGGCCATCATGCAGGACCTGTGGGACTCCGACGCCTTCGTGGACGACAACACGCTTACCGTTAACATCAACCGCCTGCGCACCACGCTCGAAAAAATCGGCATCAAGGGGTATTTGACGACGCATCGCGGCCAGGGCTATTCGGTCTAGGGGCCGGCTATGTCGTTTGCCAAGTTCTTTAAAGACGCGCTGCTTCCCGTCGCCGTGTGGACCTGCGGCGTGCTGCTGAGCTGCTTTGTGCTGACGGTCGCCGGCGCACCCGTTTCTATCGTGGTCGTGGCGGTCGGCGTGTCCTTTATCTTCGGTATGCTCGGCATCGTGATCGAGTACGCGCGTCGTCGTCGTTTTCTGCGCCAGCTGGAGCGTGCGACAGAGGAGCTCGAGAGTCCCGCATGGGTGCAGGAGATGGTGCAATGCCCGACCTATGCCGAGGGCGAGCTCGAGTACGAGGTCTTGCGCCGGGTGGGCAAAGCTGCCTGCGACGAGGTTGCCGAAGGCCGGCGTCAGACCGATGACTATCGCGACTATATCGAGAGTTGGGTCCACGAGGCCAAACTGCCCCTGGCGGCGGCCCATCTAATTTTGGAAAACCTGGACGGCAGCGAAGACGACCTGTCGCGCGTGGACGACCTGGGCCGTGAGTTGGCTCGCGTGGAGCGCTATATCGACCAGGCGCTGTACTATGCGCGCTCGGAAGTCGTGGAGCGTGACTACCTGATTCGCCGCTGGGATCTCAAGACCTTGGTGACGGGCGCGATTAAGGCCAATGCGCGTGAGCTCATCGCGGCACACGTGGCGCCGGTGTGCGAGAACCTCGACTTTGAGGTCTTTACCGACGAGAAGTGGCTCGAGTTTATTCTGGGCCAGCTCATTCAGAACAGCATTAAATATGCGCGTGAGGATGGTGCGAAGATCACGTTTTCGGGTGCGTTGCTGGACGAGGGCCTGGCAAGCGAGCGCATCGAGCTTACCGTCGCGGACAACGGCTGCGGCGTGTGTGCGGCAGACCTGCCGCGCGTGTTCGAGAAGGGTTTTACCGGCGACAACGGTCGCACCACCAAGCGCGCAACGGGCATCGGCCTCTACCTGGTGGCGCGTCTGTGCTCCAAGATGGGTATCGACGTCACCGCAGCGTCCGAGCCCGGCGAAGGCTTCGTCGTTACGTTTGCCTTCTCGACGAACAAGTTCCAATACTTCGAATAGGCGCGTTCTTGCTGTTTTTCTCTGGGCTATGTTCACGTTCGGGAATATAGCTGAAGCAACTGGCGCTATGTTCCCGAACGGGAACATAGCCATGAGGCTCAAATGAATCTCCTATAACAAAAACGTGCCGCCCCAAACGGG
>CAJMRJ010000238.1:0-2020 GCA_905215865.1 uncultured bacterium
ACGCGCCTTGAGGCGGGCACGCTCAACGGCCATGGCATCGCGGGTCTTTCCGCTGGTCTCGACTTTATCGAGGCCCAGGGTGGGTTCGAGGCGATTGCGGCGCATGAGTGCGCGCTTGCCGAGCGTTTCCTCGCCGGCGTTCGCGAAATACCCGGCATTGCGCTCTACGGTGCCTTTGACCAGCCGACGCGCTCTGCGATTGTGTCGCTCAACGTAGCCGATATCGATTCGGCCGAGATCTCGGACGCGCTCATGCAAGGGTGGGGGATTGCGACACGCCCCGGCGCCCACTGCGCCCCGCTCATGCACCGTGCGCTGGGGACCGAGCGTCAGGGTGTCGTTCGCTTCTCGTTTGGGTATTTCAACACGGACGAGGAAGTCGACACCGCGATCGACGCTTTGCGCGATTTAGCCTGCTAAAGCGTATATACTTGCGGGACGGGTCTTTTGCCCGTCCCGTTTTTGTTTTGATTCGAAAGGTGCTCTCATGGCCTCATCCGCCTCGCGTGGTCTACGCTCCGACCATGTCGTTACCGTCGGCATCGCCCTGTTCTCGATGCTCTTTGGCGCCGGCAACCTCATTATTCCGCCGTTGCTGGCGCTGCAGGCAGGTTCTGCCACGCCGGTCGCCATGCTCGGCTTTCTCATAGCTGCCATCGGCCTGCCCGTCATGGGCTTTATCGCCGTGGCGCTTGCCGGAACGGCGCGCGAGCTTGCCGGCCGCGTGCATCCCAAGTTTGGCGAATTCTTCGTTGCGGCGGTCTATCTGGCCATCGGTCCGTGCCTGGCCATTCCTCGCACAAGCTCTACGGCCTTCGAAATGCTGGTGCCGCTGCTACCCGAGGGCGTTTCGCTCGGCACGGCACGTCTGGTGTTTGCCGTCGGTTTCTTTGTCGTCGCGTTTGCACTCACGCTGCGCCCGGGCGTTATCACACGCGTGCTCGGTCGTATTACGGGCCCCGCGCTCATCGCGCTCATCGTGCTGGTCGTGGGTGCCGCCGTGGTCTCGCCACTGGGACCGGCTGCCGCGCCTCAGGCTCCCTACGATGCAGGCGCCGCCGTGCAGGGCTTTTTGACCGGCTACCAGACCATGGACTTGCTCGCGTCGCTCGCCTTTGGCATTATCATCGCCGAGACCATCCATGAGCTGGGCGTTACCGATGACAAGCGCGTAGCCTTCGAGATTTCGCGTTCCGGTGTGATCGCCGGCGTGCTCATGGCCATCATCTACTGTGGCCTGGCGCTTGCCGGCATGCAGCTCGGCACCGTGATGCCCGACGCTACCAACGGCGCCGCCATCCTTGCCCGCTCTGCCTCCATGCACTTTGGCCTTGCGGGCACGGTCGTGGTCTTTGCGATCTTTTTCCTCGCCTGCATGAACGTGTGCATCGGCCTTATCAGCTGCTGCTCGCGTTACTTCTGCGAAACGTATGTGGTCGAAGGGGGAGCGGAGGCCTCCGTGGAGGCCATGCGCCGTCCCTTTGCGGTCCTCGCCTTTGTGTTCGCAGCGTTTTCGTGCGTGCTCTCCAACGTGGGCCTCGACGTGATCCTCATGTTCTCGGTGCCCATGCTCAACGCTTTGTATCCCGTCGCCATTGTGCTGGTGCTTATGGGCCTGGTGCACGGTTTTTGCGACGCGCATTCGCAAGTGTGGGTTTGGGTCGGCGGCGTTGTCGCGGTGCAGAGCGTGATCACCTCGGTTCGCGACGCGTTCTTTGCGGGCGCGTGGCTGCCGTTTGATGCGCTGCCGCTGGCGGACATTGGAGCCGCGTGGGCGCCGGTCGCTGTGGTTGCCTTTGTGATCGGTCTGCTCCATAGTCGTTTTGTTGCACATGGTTGATTTCCGATCTCAACCGAACACATTGAGCAAATAGGCCATTCCCGCAGTTAGCCGAACGCCCCCGCGGCCCCTCACGGGCCCCCGGGGGCGCCGTTTTCCCAGTTGAAGGAACGGTGGAGATGTGTTTCGATGGGTCCGGTGGCCATGCTCCGCCCGCCGCCCGGCACCTCTTCCCAGACT
>CAJMRJ010000239.1:0-1942 GCA_905215865.1 uncultured bacterium
GCGCAAAAAGGCCCTCTTCGCCCTCGTCAAACGCGTGTTTCGCATGCCTGGCGCCAGAAGCGGTACCTCCGCGACCGTTGCGTGGTGCGTTGCTCGACCCCATCTTGTTCCATCCTTTCGAAATACTCACATTCATCGATTATATGGAACTTGCCTTGCGGCCGACTCTCGGATTCGTGCATTCCAGAACTCGCGCCCAGAAAGGGAGGGGCGATCCGGCCGAGTTGCCTACTTGTCGCCGGCGGCAGCCTTTGCCTCGTTGAGGTAGCTATAGAAGCTGTACTTGGAGATGCCAAAGAACTCGCAGGCACGCTCGCTCGACTTGGAGATGAGGAAGGCGCCGCGACGGTCGAGGTATCCGATAGCGCGAATGCGCTCGTCCTTGGTCATGAGGGCGGCGGGCTTGCCCACGTACTGCTCGCACTCGCGCAGCAGATCCTCGAGCAGGTCGCCGATGTTTTTGGTGATGGGCTCGGGCTCGGTGTATCCCTTGTCGCCTGTGCCGGTGAGCGCGTCGAGCGAACGCTCAAAAGCCTTCATGAGCGTAATGTCAAAGTTAATGCCCAAAATGCCGACGGGCTTGCCCTCGTCGTTGCGGATAAAGATGGTCGAGGACTTGAGCAGCTTGCCATCGGTGGTTTTGGTGAGGTATGGCTCGCGGTCGTGCACGTCGGTGGTGCCATCGTGCATGGACTCAAGCACAATATGGCTGGGGCCGTCACCGAGTTTGCGCCCGCTGACGTGGCCGTTTTCGATCACTACGATGGAGTGGTCCACGTCCTCGGTCTCCAGGTCGTGGACGACGACTTCGCAGTTGGGGCCAAACTGGAGCGCCAGGCCGTGTGCAAGGCGCTTGTAAAACTCTATCTGTGCGGGGGTCATGGGTGCCTTCCTAAAAATTAGTTTGGGCTCACTTTGCCATAAACCCCACTTGTTCGCAAATAACGAAAGCGTCGCTGCGTTATGTAACCGTTCGGCGGCGAAAAGGTACCGATTACGGCAACAAACAATTTGTTAGGTTTGCCAATCAAAAAGTGTGATAGAACAGTGCTAACAAACTTTTTGTTTGGCATCCACATAAAAGTTCAGTCGCATGAATGGGAATGGGCTGAAACGCGTATGCGGGGGCTGGCAAGAGAGGACTTAAGGAGTTCACCGTATGGCCGATAAGATCCAGTGGGCGGGCAACACGATGCCCAAGAGCGATGACAAGCACTTGGGAATCATGAGCCTCGACCACGTGAAGAAGGCCCGCGCCTTCCACCAGTCGTTCCCTCAATATACCGTCACTCCGCTTGCCCGCCTGGACGGCCAGGCTGCGCGCCTGGGCCTGTCCAACCTGTGCGTTAAGGACGAGAGCTATCGCTTTGGCCTCAACGCCTTTAAGGTCCTGGGCGGCTCGTTTGCCATGGCCAACTACATTGCCGACGAGACCGGCAAGGACGTTGCCGACTGCACCTTCGATTACCTGACTTCCGATCAGCTTGCCAAGGACTTTGGCCAGGCCACCTTCTTTACCGCCACCGACGGCAACCATGGCCGCGGCGTGGCATGGGCTGCCAACAAGCTGGGCCAGAAGGCCGTCGTGCACATGCCCAAGGGTTCCACCAAGCCCCGCTTTGATAACATCGCCGCCGAGGGCGCCACGGTGACCATCGAAGAGGTCAACTACGACGAGTGCGTGCGCATGGCCGCCGCCGAGGCCGATGCCTGCGAGCGCGGCGTCATCGTTCAGGACACCGCCTGGGAGGGCTACGAGAAGATTCCGTCCTGGATTATGGAGGGCTACGGCACCATGGCTTCCGAGGCTGCCGAGCAGCTGCGCGAGATGGCCATCAACCGCCCGACGCACGTCTTTGTCCAGGCTGGCGTAGGCTCGCTGGCCGGCGCCGTGGTGGGCTACTTCACCAACCTGTATCCCGATAACCCGCCCACCTTCGTC
>CAJMRJ010000240.1:0-1921 GCA_905215865.1 uncultured bacterium
TGGCGGCATTCTTCGCGAGGACTTCGTCCACCATCGCTTCAATCGCGCCCGTATCGGAAATCTGCTTGAGACCCAGCTTGCCGATCAGAGCGTCGACATCGGGCTGCTCACCTTCCCAGATCGCGGTGAAGACTTTCTTCGCGCCCTTCAGGTTGATCGTACCGTCAGCCACACGGCCCATGATCGCGGCGAGCGTGTCAGGGGACACCGGAGCGTTTTCGATCGTAAGACCTTCCGTCTGATTAAGAGCGGCGCTCACTTCACCCATCACCCAGTTCGCGGCAGCCTTCTTATCCTTCACCTGATGCGCGAGGGAGTCGTAGTACTGCGCGACGCCGCGGCTCGACGTGAGAATGCCGGCATCGTATTCCGAAAGACCGTCTTCCTTCTGGAGACGCTCGAACATCTGCTGCGGCAGCTCGGGGAGATTCGCCTTGAGGCCGGAGATTTCTTCCGGGGACAGCACGCACGGCAGAAGATCCGGATCCGGGAAGTACCGGTAATCCATGGAGTCTTCCTTCGAACGCATCGGACGGGTTTCGTTCTTATCCGGGTCGTAGAGACGGGTCTGCTGAACCACGGTGCCGCCGTCCTCGATCAGCTCAATCTGACGCTCAACGGCAGCGCGGGCGTCCTCAATGTCACCGTCCTCGATAAAGTCGATGATGGACTCAATGCTCATAGGGGTATCGGCGTTATCTGCCGCACGCTCGGCCACAACGCGCTCGGCGCAGGCGGCACACTCCCCCGCCGACTTGCCGCACACCGGAATACCGTCGAGCGTATGGCACGTGACATTGGTGTGATGGTCGGTAATCGCGACGACCGCGGTATGGCCCCCGGCCGTCGCAGTCACCTTGATGTAGAGGTTGGGCACGCCCTCGACAAGCGACACATCGCAGTAGCCGGCGTCGGCGAGAAGCTCGGTCACGCGAGCGCGGTCTTCATCGTCAACGCTCTCGAGCACCTCGAGCGCACTCTTGGCGTCACCGCCCACGGCACCCAGCACGGCCGCCGCTTCAATACCGTGCATACCGCCCGAGTTGGGCACGGTCACGCTCTTAACGTTCTTGATGATATTGCCCGAGCAGGCAACATCCATATGATCGGGTTCGCATCCGAGCGTCTGGCTCGCCAGCGCCGCTGCATAGGCAACGGCAATGGGCTCGGTGCAGCCGAGCGCACAGACAAGCTCGCGGTTCAAGACATCGCAAAAAGCGGCATCGCGAATGGAATCGGTAGGCATAGGTATCTCCTGCTTACATAACGGACTGGGCTCTCAATAATAGTTAACTCTATTTATTTGATAACAATGCATCAAAAACCGCAACCCAAGTTCCGGCGGACGGCGTTCAAGCGCAAACTGACGGCATTAATTCATGAGAAGTAAGTCTTGTTGCATGCTAAAGCGTTTGACCAAAAAACGCCCGAGCGTTTACACAAAAGTCGCGCTATCATGCAGTCGAACGCGGTAAAACCTTTAGCAATTCCGCCGCACGGACCAGAGAGGAACCACTCATGAAGATTGGTATCGGCAACGACCATGCCGCCGTCGAGCTCAAGAACATCATCTCCGAGCACCTGAAGGAGCGCGGCTGCGAGGTCGTGAACTATGGCACCGACACCTCCGAGAGCTTCGATTACCCCATCGCCGGCTACAAGGTGGGTAAGGCCGTTGCCAACGGCGACGTCGACCTGGGCATCCTGATCTGCGGCACCGGCGTCGGGATTAGCCTGGCTGCCAACAAGGTCGAGGGCGTACGCGCCGTCGTGTGCTCCGAGCCCTTCAGCGCCAAGCTCTCCCGCATGCACAACAATACCAACGTGCTCGCCTTTGGTGCCCGTGTCGTGGGCTCCGAGCTCGCCAAGATGATCGTCGACGAGTGGCTCGACGCCGAGTTTGAGGGTGGTCGCCACGAGC
>CAJMRJ010000241.1:0-1911 GCA_905215865.1 uncultured bacterium
TCTCACCCGCGCGCACCACTACGGCACCGATCGGCACCTCACCCACCGCCGCAGCGGCGCGCGCCTCCGCCAGCGCCTCGCGCATGAACTTCTCATCGATTCCGGTGCTCGTCATCGTTCGCCTCCCCTGTTGCAAACCCAAAACGATGCTATCATTACGACTCACGGAGAGATGGCAGAGCGGTTGAATGCGGCGGTCTTGAAAACCGTTGAGCGCGAGAGCGTTCCGGGGGTTCGAATCCCCCTCTCTCCGCCACTCTTAGTGACTCACCGGCGTCATGGTCCGTTCGAACAGTGCATCGACCACGTCGGCGATTTCGGATCGGCGCTCTAGTACGTGGCCCGATTCCCACCACATGGTAAAGAGCCGAATAATGCCGCCGGCGACAAACTCAGACGTTGTCTCGAGCGATACGGGCGCGAGCGCGTCCTCGTCAAGCGCGCTCATCACGCGCCCACGTATGGAACGTGCGATGCGGTCACAAATCATGCTGGTCAGCATACCCGACATGCTGCTCGCCAAAATGTTATCCATGAGCTGCTCATGCGCCAGAATCAGATCCATAGCATCGGCGAACACTTCGTGGCGAAGCGCGCGTACGTCCTCGGCGCCCTCCGCGCCATCCGCATCAGCCCGCTTTTGCGGCAGGCCCGACATGAGTTCATCGATATAGAAGGCAAAGTAATCGTTTTTGTCGCGGAAGTGCTTGTAGAACGTCGTCCGACGAATCATAGCGCGGTCGCACAGCATGGCAACCGTCACGTCCTCAAACCGATGCTCTTCGAGCAGCTCGGTAAAGGCCTCGAACAGGGCCCGATAGGTTTTCTTGATGCGAAGGTCCATATATATCGCCCTCCTCAAGGAGAAGACAACGCTCACTAATCTGTCGCATATCTTACACCTGTATCGCCCGCCCCCTGGCGAATGGCCTTACCTTGGCGGAAACATAACGCTTACCGGAAAGTTCGGTATCGCCAAAGGTTGCGGGTATACTAGTAGCGTTACACCAACGGCAGCCGGCGGAAGACGCCGCGGCCATTCGAAACGGAGACACCATGATTCCCGTCATCATCGGTATCGTTGTTGTCGTTGTGATTGTCTGCGCCATCGCCGGCATCTACAACAACATGGTCACCAAGCGCAATCGCATTGATAACGCCTGGCAGAACATCGACACGCAGCTGCAGCGCCGCAACGACCTGATCCCTAACCTGGTCGAAACCGTCAAGGGCTACGCCAAACACGAGCAGGACACGCTTGCCGCCGTGGTCAACGCGCGCAACGCCGCCGTGAGCGCCACCACGCCCGAAGCCAAGATGGAAGCCGACAACGTGCTGACCGGTGCGCTGCGCCAGCTCTTCGCCGTGGCCGAGGCTTACCCCGATCTTAAGGCGAACACCAACTTTACGCAGCTCCAAGCCACGCTCGAGGACACCGAGAACAAGGTGAGCTACGCGCGTCAGAGCTACAACGACTGCGTGCTTAGCTACAACAACGCCATCCAGACCTTCCCGGCCGTCATCTTTGCCGGCATCTTCCAGTTTAAGGAGCGCCAGGGCTTCGAGGCCGCCGAAGCTGCCCGCCAGGCACCGACCGTCAAGTTCTAACAGATCCGCAGCGTATCCTTAATCGGGTATATGCATAAACCGCCTCGTCGAATGCATACTTCGACGGGGCGGTTTCCTTTGTCGCGAAGGTCCCCCTCTAAGCACCGTGCATTTTTGGGAGTATTCAGCCTAACCAAGAGTTTCGGGCGCCACGATAAATGCCAAAGACCGCGAATGTCCCTACAAATCAAACGCTGTCAGCCCATAACCCCGCCCATCATTCGTAGAAAACATCGAGAAATCCCGATTTTTCGCCCGAGATCGGTATACAGGGGTCTTCGATTGCAGAATACTCGCAAAAAT
>CAJMRJ010000242.1:0-1898 GCA_905215865.1 uncultured bacterium
CGCGCGCGCAAGGGCGGCGACCTGTCGCTGACTGTCGACGTAACGGCCGAGGACGCGTTCCGCGGCGTGACGCACAAGGTCACCTACCGCATTCCCTCGACAGGCGAGCAGCAGACCATTACGGTCTCGGTGCCTGCGGGCGCGGTCGACGGAGGTAAGCTGCGTTACAAGCGTCGCGGCGAGTATGGCGTTGCCGGCGGCGAGCGCGGCGACCTGGTCGTGACCACGCACGTGGAGGAGCATCCGCTGTTTAAGCGCAAAGGTGCCGATGTGACCATGGAGGTGCCGATCTCGGTCTACGAGGCGGCGCTCGGCTGTACGGTAGATGTGCCCACGCCCGGCGGCGCGACGGTTCGTCTGAAGGTGCCCGCTGGCACCCAGACGGGCAAGAAGTTCCGCTTTAAGGAGATGGGTGCGCCCGACGTTAAGCATCGCGGCCGCACAGGTGCGCTGCTCGTCGAGATCAAGGTGCAGGTTCCCGCGAACCTGTCCGACGATGAGCGCGATGCCATGACCAAGCTGCGCGAGGCCGACACGCGCGATTATCGCGAGAAGGTCAACCGTTACAAGGCGACGTTCTAGGGCGGTCGTGGCGCACGCCCGCGCCCGCGGGCTTATGATGGACGATAACGAGACGGAAAGGGGTCAGGTAGCATGGCCGAGGACAATAGGAACAAACCGCTGTATATGATCAGCGTGGCGGCCGAGTTGACCGGCATGCACCCGCAGACTCTGCGCGTCTACGAATCCAAGGGCCTGGTGAATCCTCAGCGCTCGGGTGGCAACACGCGTCTGTATTCGCGTGCCGATATCGAGCGCCTGGAACTCATCAACCAACTGACCGACGAGGGTATCAACCTCGCCGGCGTGGTGCGCATCCTCGATATGAAGGAGCGTGCCGAGGAGCGCGAGCGCGAGAACGAAAAGCTCCGCGCCCGCGTGCGCCAGCTCGAGGACGAGCTGCACGAGTACAAGATGCAGAAGAAGATCACCGCCCTGGCCCCGCGCGACGGCTCGGTTAACCCCGAACAGGTCATGCGCAAACTTTTGGGCGCAGGCGGGGATCTGTAGGTTACGCCGTTCTGCCGAACGGCGTAACGGCTCGACGCTGCGCGACGTCCAGAGCGACAATTTGTCCTTCAAAAGGCAAGGCATGACCAGAAGGTCTATGCCTTGCCTTTTTTCATGCCAACTTGTTCGCTCTGGACGTCGCTCGCTGTCCGCGCCAAAACATCGGCGTTGTTATGGGTAGTCATTGGGGACATTCTTAAATGACTAGTCGAAAGGGACACTCTTGCACCAAATCTGCCGGCTCACGCCGGGCTCGTCCTTTACTTTACTGAGATAAAGTGAACGTGTAGATTCGTAACCCACTCGCAACCGTTCTATGGCACGATATTGAACGAATGTATGCTATGCGCCCGAGCCTTTCGGGCAGAGTGGGAGACAGTATGGTTAAGCTGTACGAGGACGGCATCTACCTGCGCGGCGGCAGCGAGATTGTGCCTGCGGCCGAGGCTGCCGAGCACGGTATTACGCAGACGCCCGAGGATGCCAAGCGTGGCACCATCGCGTATTCGATCCTCCAGGCACACAATACGTCCGGAGACCCCGAGGCGCTCAAGATTCGCTTCGATGCCATGGCGAGCCACGACATCACCTTTGTCGGCATCATCCAGACGGCGCGCGCCTCGGGCATGGAGCAGTTCCCGCTGCCCTACGTGCTCACCAACTGCCATAACTCGCTGTGCGCCGTGGGCGGCACCATCAACGAGGACGACCACGTCTTTGGCCTTTCGGCTGCCAAGAAGTACGGCGGCATCTTCGTCCCGCCGCACATCGCCGTCATCCACCAGTACATGCGCGAGCACTTTGCCGGCTGCGGTAAGCTGATCTTG
>CAJMRJ010000243.1:0-1892 GCA_905215865.1 uncultured bacterium
AAAAAGCGCCTGCAGCAGGCCCTGCGCGACGGCGACCTGGACTACGTCGTGAGTCAGGGCATCAGCCAGCAGGAGCAGGGCGCCGACATCCTGGACGTCAACGTGGGCCTGCCCGAGATCGACGAGGTCAAGGTCATCCAGCAGGCCACCGAGCAGCTCCAGGGCTCCACGCTGCTGCCGCTGCAGATCGACTCCACCGACCCCGCAGCCGTCGAGGCCGCCGTGCGCCGCTACGCCGGCAAGCCCATCATCAACTCGGTCAATGGCAAACAACAGATCATGGATGAGATCTTTCCGCTGGTGGCCCACTACGGCACCAACGTCGTCGGCCTTACGCTCGACGAGGGCGGCATCCCCGATACCGCCGAGGCCCGCTTCGCCATCGCCGAGCGCATCGTGGCCGAGGCCGCCCATTACGGCATCGGCCCGGACCGCATCCTCATCGACTGCCTGGTCATGACCGCCTCGACCAACCAGCGCCAGGCTGAGCAGATTCTACGTGCCATGTCTCTGTGCAAGGAGCGCCTGGGCGTCAAGTGCGCACTCGGCGTATCGAACATCAGCTTTGGCCTGCCCGCGCGGCCGCTGCTGGGCTCGGTCTTTTTGGCCGCCGCCTTTGGTGCAGGTCTGGATGCCCCCATCATGAACCCGGGTTCCAAGCGCTTTATGGATACCGTCTACAGCTATCGCGTCCTGAGCGTTGAGGACGAGGGCTCGACCGGATACATCGAGCGCTACGCCGGCTGGACCGATCCGTACAAGATCGCCGCGAACCCGGCGGCGGCTCAGGCAGTATCGACCGACACTGTGCCCGCTGCTGGCACCGACGGCAACGACGACCCCATCCGCCACATGGTCGTCTCGGGCCGCAAGGGCGAAATCGCGGCCGAGACCGAGCGTCTGCTGGCAGATCACGACGCCATGGACCTCATCAACAACCACTTTATCCCCGCCCTCGACGAGGTTGGCGTCCTCTTTGACCAGGGCAAGTTCTTCTTGCCGCAGCTCATGGCCTCGGCCGAAGCCGCACGCGTGGGCTTCGACACCATCAAGCGCCTGATGCCCGCCGGCGATATTGCCGACAAGGGTAAGATCTGCGTGGCCACCGTTAAAGGTGACATCCACGATATCGGTAAGAACATCGTTAAGATGCTGCTCGATAACTACGGCTATACCGTCTTTGATCTGGGTCGCGACGTCGATCCGCAGGAGGTGCTCAAGACCGTCAAGGAGCGCGACATTAAGCTCGTCGGCCTTTCGGCGCTTATGACCACCACGGTCGTCGCCATGGAGGAGACCATCAAGCTACTTCATGCCGAGGTCCCAGGCGTCAAGATCATCGTGGGCGGCGCCGTGCTCACCCCCGAATACGCCAAGCAGATCGGCGCGGACTACTACGCCAAGGACGCCGCCGAGAGCGCGCGCATCGCTGAAGAGGTCTTTGGGCAGTAACACAACGGAAACAACCGAGCACCAAAACGTGCCGCACGCGCCACTTGGCACGTGCGGCACGTTAGAATAGATAAGACTATGCTCGTTTTGGCAGATAGGAGCGCAAGGATGGCGATCACGCCCGCAGAAATCGCGGAAACCCGCGGCATGGTTGAGGAGCAGAACCTCGACATCAGGACCATCACCATGGGTGTTTCGCTCATGGGTTGCGGTGACGAGAACCTCGACCGCATGTGCACGAAGATCTACGACCACGTGACGCACACGGCTGAGCACCTGGTCGAAACCGCCGAGAACCTCGAGCGCGAGTACGGTATCCCCATCGTCAACAAGCGCGTTTCCGTCACCCCGGTGGCGCAGATCGCCGCGTGCTGCAAGGATGAGGACCTCACCCCCATCGCGCATGCCCTCGACCGCGCGGCCGAGACGCTCGGCATCGA
>CAJMRJ010000244.1:0-1883 GCA_905215865.1 uncultured bacterium
AACGGCAGCTCACCGTGCGCAGCCTCGGTCTCCTCCTGCACCTCGTCGATACTCTCCAGGTCCTCAGCAGCCGCGAGCTTACGGTACACGAGCACGCGCTGGTCCACCGCCGGCAGGTACTCCTCGGACAAGAAGTAGTCGGCCGGCAGGTTGATGCCCACGCTCGCCGCCTCCACGCCGGCATCGTCATCGCCGCGCGCCTCGGCCACTGCCTGACCCAGCATCTGCGTAAACAGATCAAAGCCCACGCTCGACAGGTTGCCGTGCTGCTCGGCGCCCATGAGCGAGCCGGCACCACGGATCTCCAGGTCACGCATGGCAATGCGCATGCCGCTGCCCAGGTCCTGGAACTCGGAAAGCGCGGTCAGGCGCGCCGTTGCCTCCTCGGTGAGCGGCAGCTCGCCCGGGAACATAAAGTACGCGTAGGCCTGCGTGGCAGAGCGGCCCACACGGCCCTTGAGCTGGTAGAGCTGCGCCAGGCCCAGGCGCTGCGAGTCCTCGATGATGAGCGTGTTGGCGGTCGCGTTGTCGATGCCGCTCTCCACGATGGTCGTGGCGATGAGCACGTCGATCTTTTTGGTCGCGAACTCAATCATCACGTCCTCGACCTCGCGCGGGCTCATCTTGCCGTGCGCCACGCCCACGCGTGCCTCGGGCGCGGCCTCGTGCACGCGCGCCACGGCGTCGTCGATGGTCTTGACGCGGTTGGACACGTAGTACACCTGGCCGCCGCGGCCCACCTCCAGGCGAATCGCCGCGCTCACCACGTCGGGGTCGTACTCCCCCACGTGCACGATCACGGGGCGGCGTCCGGTCGGCGGCGTCGTGATCAGACTCATATCGCGCACGCCACTCGTAGCCATCTGCATGGTACGCGGGATGGGCGTCGCCGAAAGCGTAAGCACGTCGATTTGCTCGCGCAGGTTCTTGAGCTGCTCCTTGTGCTGCACGCCAAAGCGCTGTTCCTCGTCAATGATCACCAGGCCCAGGTTCTTGGGGTTCACATCGGCCGAAAGCAGACGGTGCGTGCCGATGAGCACGTCGATCGTGCCCTCGGCAAACGCCTTGAGCGCGCGCTTTTGCTGCGCCGGCGTGCGGAAGCGGCTGAGCACTTCGACCTCAAGGCCAAACGGGGCAAAGCGCTCAAAGAACGTCTCGTAGTGCTGCTGGGCCAGAATGGTCGTGGGGCAGAGCACCATGACTTGGCGGCCGGAGTCCACGCACTTAAACGCCGCGCGCAGGGCGACCTCAGTCTTGCCGAAACCCACGTCGCCGCACAGCAGGCGGTCCATGGGCTTGGGCGCCTCCATGTCGGCCTTGATGTCGGCGATAGCCTCCAGCTGGTCGCGCGTCTCGTCGTAGGGGAAGCTCTCCTCCATCTCGATCTGCTCGGGCGTATCGGGCGGACAGGCGATACCGGTAATCGACGAGCGGCGCGTATACAGGTCGACCAGGTCAAACGCCAGCTTTTTGGCGTTCTTGCGCGCCTTATTGGTGGCACGCGTCCAGTCGGCAGTGTTGAGCCTGGTCAGGCGCGGCTTGTCGCCGTCGGGGCCAACATAGCGCGTGATGCGGTCGACCTGCTCGAGCGGCACGTAGAGCTTGTCGCCGTCGGCATATTCCAGCAAAAAGTAGTCGCGCTCCTTGCCGCCCACTTCTTGGCGCGCGATCTCGCTAAAGAGTGCGATGCCGTGGGTGGCGTGCACCACGTAGTCGCCCGGCTTAAACGGAAACGTGATCTGCGTAATGTCCACCTTGCGGCGGCTGCGCGCGCGGTTGGCGTCCATGCGGGCGTTGAGGTCGGCGATCGAGAACACGGCCAAGTTGGCATCGGGCACCACCACGCCCTGCGGCAGGGCGGCATCGACAAAGGTCACGCGTCC
>CAJMRJ010000245.1:0-1879 GCA_905215865.1 uncultured bacterium
CCTCGTCCTCGCCGCGCGACTTGGCAAACCCCACGGCATGCTCGGCGCGAAAGGTGTCGTCGGCAGTCGCCACCAGCGGAAACCCGCGATCCAAGCGCACCACGGCGCCAAGCTGCATCTGCTCGGGCTCCTCGGCATGTGCGCAAAAGTCGTCAAATGCCGCCTGCTGAGCTTCATCGACCGGCAGGTCATCGAACGCCGGAACATCCTGCAGCGCGTCGAGTCCCGGCACGTTTGCCAGCAGCTCCTCGGCAGATGCGGGGGCCTCGGTCGCAAGCTTCCGACGACGATCGCGCTTAGCCCGCGCCCCCGTCGTCTTTTTCTTCGCCTTCGCCTTAGCCTTGCCCACAAACGCCTCCCAGCACCACAAATCACAACTGAGCAGGTATTTTAAATCAAAAAGAGCTGGCCGGGCAAAGCCCTAAATCAAAAAGAGCCGGTCGAGCAAACGCTCGATCGGCTCACAAACTTTCCCTCAGCTTACGGTCCCGAGAGGTTGTCCGAAGGCCCGACCGCCGAGAGGGGTTTCTTCTGAGCGATCCCGCAGCGCGAAGCGCGAGGACCAGCGAAGAAGAAACCCCGCAGGCGGTCGGGCCGGTGGGAGGGATGGCCTTTCGACCTACTCTTTTTCGACCGCGCGCATGATCGCCTTGTAGATCTCCATCAGCGGGATGATCAGGAAGGCCAGGCCCAGCGCGGCAAGAACGCCCTTGAGCTCAAGCGTCACAGGGCCAAAGAACATCTCGGCAAGCGTCGGCTGCACGGTCACGATCATCGTCAGCACCAGTGCCAGCGCGGCGGAAGCCCACAGCCACTTGTTCTGCTTCTTCATGGTGAACAGCGACGCACGACGGCTGCGCATATTGAAGCAGTGGAAAATCTCGACCATGTTGAGCGTGATGAACGCCATCATCACGCCTTCCTCGTCGGCATTGCCGGCAATCATATCGGCGATGTGGATGTAGCCCATGTCAAAGTACACGCCCACAAAGAAGCTCGCCAGCACCAGCACGGTGATGATTAGGCCCTGGACCACGCAGTCCAGACCCATATGTCCGGCAAAGACACCGTCCTTGGCGTTGCGCGGCTTGCGCTTCATGATGTCGCCCTCGGCGTCCTCCATGCCCAGCGCGAGCGCGGGGAAACAGTCGGTGACCAGGTTCACCCACAGCAGCTGCACCGGCTGGAAGATGGTAAAGCCGATAAGCGTGGCGATGAATACCGAGAAGACCTCGGCAAGGTTGGCCGAAAGCAGGAACTGGATGACCTTGCGGATGTTGTCGTAGATGCGACGGCCCTCTTCGCAGGCACCGATGATGGTGGCGAAATTGTCGTCGGCGAGCACCATGTCGGCGACGTTCTTGGTGACGTCGGTACCAGTAATGCCCATGCCCACGCCGATGTCGGCGCGCTTGATGGACGGGGCGTCGTTGACGCCGTCGCCCGTCATGGCCACGATCTGGTCGCGCGACTTCCAAGCCTCGACGATGCGTGTCTTGTGCTCGGGCTGGACGCGGGCGTACACGCCGTAGTCCTCGATGTGCGCGTCGAGTTCCTCGTCGCTCATGCGATCGAGGTCGGCACCGGTGATGGCATGGCTGCGATCGGTGACGATGCCCAGCTGCTTGGCGATGGCCACGGCGGTGTCGATGTGGTCGCCCGTGATCATGACGGTGCGGATACCGGCATCGTGGGCCTCGCGGATGGCGTCGGCAACCTCGGGGCGGACCGGGTCAATCATGCCGGACAGGCCGCAGAAGACCAGGTCGTGCTCGAGCGCAGCGGGGCTGCAGTCGCTCGGGACCTCGGTGTAGGTGCGGCTTGCCAGCGCCAGTACGCGCAGGGCCTCGTCGGCCATGGCCTTGTTGGCGGCCACGAG
>CAJMRJ010000246.1:0-1878 GCA_905215865.1 uncultured bacterium
CCGGGCCATCAACGCTGGCCGCGTTGCTGCGGCAAATATCGACCGTTACCTGGGCTTCGACCACAAGATTAAGCTCGACGTGGAGCTGCCGACCGTGCAGTTTAAGGGCAAGCACGAGTGCGGCCGCTGCGAGCTGGGCGAGCGCGAGGCCGGCGAGCGCATCCACGATTGGAATCTGGTCGAGCAGGGCCTCACCGAGGAAGAGGCACGCCAGGAGGCAAGCCGCTGCCTGCGTTGCGATCACTTTGGCTTTGGCGCGTTCCGCGGAGGGAGGAACCTGGAATGGTAGAGCCCAACAAAACCACTGTCAGCGACAACACCGAAAGCGGAGCACTCAACATGGTTAAGCTCACTATCGATAATTGCGAGGTCGTGGTGCCCGAGCGCACCACGATCCTGGACGCAGCCAAGTCCGTCGGCATCCAGATTCCCACCCTGTGCTACCTGCGCGATCTAAACGAGATCGGCGGTTGCCGCGTGTGCGTGGTCGAGGTCGAGGGCTGCGACCAGCTGGTTGCAGCCTGCAACAACTATGTGCTCGACGGCATGGTGGTCCGCACCAACAGCCCCAAAGCCCGCGAGGCGCGTCGTACCAACGTGCAGCTGCTGCTGTCCCAGCACGACTCGCGCTGTACGAGCTGCGTGCGCAGCGGTAACTGCAACCTGCAGACCATCGCCAACGACCTGGGCATCTTCTATCTGCCGTACGAGCAGCACCTGGCGCGCGAAGGCTGGGACTTCGATTTCCCCATCATCCGCGATAACGACAAGTGCATCAAATGCATGCGCTGCATCAAGGTGTGCGAGAGCGTGCAGGGCCTAGGGATTTGGGACCTGACCAACCGCGCCACGCATACCGCCGTGGGCACCCGCGGGCGTGCGCCGATCGGCAAGACCGATTGCGTCGCGTGCGGTCAGTGCATCACGCATTGCCCGACGGGCGCCCTGCGCGAGCGTGACGATACCGAGACCGTGTTCGATGCTCTCGCCGATCCCGATAAGATCGTGCTGGCGCAGATTGCGCCGGCCGTGCGTAGCGCCTGGGGAGAGGAACTCGGCATATCTCGCGAGGAGGCCACCGTTGAGCGCTTGGCCTGCGCACTGCGCCGCGTTGGCTTTGAGTACGTGTTCGACACCGACTTCTCGGCTGACCTCACCATTATGGAGGAGGGCTCCGAGCTGCTCGAGCGCCTGGGTAAGGCCGCCAAGGGCGAGGGCGATAGCCGCGGCTGGCCCATGTTTACGAGCTGCTGCCCGGGCTGGGTGCGCTTTGTGAAGGCGCGCTACCCGGAGTTTGTCGACAGCCTGTCCACGTCAAAGTTGCCGCAGCAGATGTTCGGCGCTATCGCCAAGACCTACTACGCCAAGGTGCTGGGCGTGGAGCCCGAGCGTCTGTTTGTGGTGTCCGTGATGCCGTGCACGGCCAAGAAGGCCGAGTGCGCGTTACCGAGCATGGTGGGCGAGGACGGTACGCCCGACGTTGACGTTGCGCTGACGGTGCGCGAGATGGTGCGCATGATCCGCGCGAACCACGTGAGCGTGGACACGTTGGTCGAGGAGCCGCTCGACACGCCGCTGGGCTTTGGCACGGGCGCGGGTGTGATCTTTGGCGCCACGGGCGGCGTGATGGAGGCCGCCGTGCGCTCGGCCTATTACCTGGTGACGGGTAAGAACCCCGACGCGGATTTCTTTACCGATGTGCGCGGCCTGGACGGCTGGAAGGAGGCCGTGGCCGATATCGATGGCACCAAGGTGCGCGTCGCCGTGGCACACGGGCTGGGCAACGCCGCCCGTCTGCTCGACGCGATTCGTGACGGCCGCGTGAGCTATGACTTCGTTGAGGTCATGGCCTGCCCGGGCGGCTGCGTCGGCGGCGGC
>CAJMRJ010000247.1:0-1852 GCA_905215865.1 uncultured bacterium
TTGCGGTGAAATACGGACTGTTGAGCCGCCCTAGGCCTTTAAACGGTCCGTATTTCACCGCAACTGACGGGGGCATCCGGAAGATCGACCAGAAACGAGGACCCGCCATGATGGCAGACCACAAATCGGTGACCCGCATGCTCAAGACGGCGCGCGGCCAGATCGACGGCATCTTGCGGATGGTCGATGAGGACCGTTATTGCGTCGATATTTCCACGCAGCTCATGGCCACGCAGGCACTCCTCGCGCGTATTAACGCCGACGTGCTCAAGGCGCATATCGAGGGCTGCGTGACTTCGGCAATCGAATCGGGCGACGAAGACCTAAAGGCCGCCAAGCTCGCCGAGATCGAACGCGTTGTCGACAAGCTCTCCAAGTAATTGGGGCATTGGGGACAGACTTCTTTACACCGTCTTGGTGTTCCGGGGACAGGTATGTTTGTACCGCATTGGTGCAGATTGACCTGTCCCCCTTGCTCTAAATCGGGTATAAAGGCGTGCAGCATATCGAACGAAAGGCAATTTGCATGAATGACTTTATGAAGGGTCGCAATGGTGCCGATGAACTCACCATCGTGATGGGTTTTGCGGGTATTGTCATCGCGATGATCGGATCGATAGCCCGCATCCAGTGGCTCAGCTGGATCGCCATCGCCGTCATCGTGATTGGCGTACTGCGCGGCCTGTCCAAAAATATCGATGCACGTCGCAAGGAGAACGAGGCCTTTGTCGCCGGCTCGGCTAAGGTCCCCGGCTTGGGCAAGTTCGTCGCCAGCTTGGGCGGCGGCGCTGCAGCAGCCAGCACCTCACGCGCGGCCGGCACCAGCAAGGAGGACTTTGAGCGTGCCAAACGCACGGCTAAGAAGATGTGGAAGGGCCGCAAGACCACGGCATACCTCAAGTGCCCCAACTGTGGCCAGATGCTCTCCGTCCCCAAGGGCAAGGGCAAGATCCGCGTCACCTGCCCCAAGTGCCACGCCAAGATGGAAACGCGCTCCTAGCCGCTACACCATAGGACAAAATAAAAGCCGAGGCCTCGCGCTGAGACCTCGGCTTTTTTGAATGTAACAAGGGGACCGTCCCTTTGTCACGTCTACGCCACCCCGTCGCGGGCGAGCTCCTCGGCCAGCGCCTCGGCCGGCATCGCCATAATCGTGTCGAGCTCGGCGTCCACCTCGGGAATATGCTTCACCTTCAGCTTGCGCACCAGATCGCCACGGCACATCACGTGCATCGGCTCACGCAGGGCGCACGGGTCATCGAGCGGGTTCTTGCGCGTCACCAAAATGTCGGCGGCCTTACCGCACTCGATTGTGCCGGTCTCGCCGCCCAGCCCCAGCAGCTCGGCATTGACTTGTGTGGCCGTATGCAGCGCGAAGGCGTTGCTCACGCCGACATACTTGGCAAAATAGGCCACTTCACGCCACATGTCATACTGCGTCACAAACGGGCAGCTCGAATCTGTGCCAAGGCCCACCTTAACGCCAGCTTCCAGTGCGGCACGAGCGCTCTCGATAATGCCCGAGCACACGATATCGCCGTTCTTCTTTTGCGTATCGGTCGAATGGGTCTTTTCCGGGTCGAGCAATACAAACGGCAGCGCCGGGCTGATGGTGCAGGTCACGCTGGGCGCACGCCCCTCAAGCTGCGTGCCCGCGGCGCCACGGTACAGTTCCAGGATCTCGGGCGTCAACGGAGCGCCGTGCTCAATCGTGTCAACGCCGGCCTCAAGCGCGGCCCTCACGCCCTCGGTGCTCTCGACATGGGCCATGACCGGAAGGCCCATATCGTGCGCCGCCTTGCACACCGCCGCAGCAACCTCCACCGGCATACGCAGCACGCCCGGCTCGCCC
>CAJMRJ010000248.1:0-1850 GCA_905215865.1 uncultured bacterium
CCAGGCGGCCGAGCATGGCGAAGCCCATGGCCGGCAGGATGTTGGCGGCAACGCCGCAACCATCAATGATGAAGGACGGGACGAAGTCGAGCAGGCCCTGGATGGCATCGGAGCCCAGATAGAAGGCGCCGCCGCACAGCAGGAAATACTCAAGGCAGCCCCAAAGACCCATGCCCCAATGAACGGCGTAAATGCCTTTAAGGTTTCCCTTGAGGGCGAACCTGTCTGCCATATCGACAAACACGGTGAACAAGGCACTAGTAATGTTGCCGATCGTCAGCGAAAGGACAGCGATGGGCATGGCGAGCGCGATGGCCGTCTCGGTACCCTGACCGAGCTGAATGGCAAACGCGCAGGCGAGCACGCCGCCGATGGTTTCGTTAGGCGGCACGTAGGCGCCGATGGAAACCGAACCCATGAACAGCAGCTCCAGGCTGGCGCCAACGGCAAGACCAGTCTGCAGGTCCCCCAGCACCAGGCCCACGAGCGGGCACAGGACGATGGGGCGGAACGCGTAGAGGGTGCCGAGCTGGTAGTCGAGGCCTCCAAAAGCTCCGACTAAGCCGACGAGGATTGCTTGGGTAAGCATGGTTCCTCCAAAATAGGAAATCTCGAGTCATAGCCGGTCACCGTCGCGCGCGCTGTTGATATCAATCCGGAAACTCGACCACACGGCCCGAAGCGTACCTGGTGTGCTGTTAACACCTATTCCAGGCACAAATGATTTGATACCAATTATAGATATGCAGGTTCTTACTATTTAATACCACTCGCTCAGCGGGGTGTTTTTTACCGTAAACGGCAGACGTATCCCATCAGGCGCGCTCTTTGTTTCGATGGCGGACAAGCGCCACCAGAAAGCCATCGCCAAAGGCATCGTATGCCAAGTTGCCTACAATCACCAAAACGATTATCGCCGCGCCCAAAAACTCGTTCCAGCGAAAGACCTCGCCAAAGAGGAGCGCCGACCAGCAGGGAGCGAGCACGACCTCGCTCATGCAAACCAAGTTGGCCGCAAACGCGTTAGTGCGCGCAACCCCCTTGGCATACAGCACACTCGCAAGGCCGCTGCAAAAAAGGCCATGCACCAGCATAAGCCCCCACTCAAAGGGTTTTACGGAGCCTAGGTCGCCGGCAAAATAGACGATCGGCAGTATCGAGATGCCGCAGGAGATGAGCGAGGACACCATGGGCGACGCATCGGGGCGAGAGTTTAAAAAGAAACACAGCCCAAAGGTGGCTCCCGAAATGACGGCAAGCAGGTTGCCGAGCATGCCCTCGGCGCTCAAATCGCCTAAAAAGAAAAGTCCCATACCCGTAAAAGCAACCACCACGGAGGCAATCTTCGCAGGCGAGGGCAACGTGCGAGTTGCGAGCGACTGATACACGATAACGAAAATCATCGAGGTGTACTGCAGGACGATCGCGTTGCCGACCGTCGTGAGCTGGTTGGCAAAGTTAAACGTGGTGCCCGTCACGAAGTTGCAGACGGCCACAAGGGCAATAAGACGGCTGACGCGGAGGACAGGCCTACCGACGAGCAGGATAAAGAGCGCCATAAATATTGCCGTAACGGCACCGATCAAAAGAGCCGACTGCGAATTGGCGCGAACGAGGATGCCGATAAAACTCCACAAGAGCGCCGTGCCAAATAGATACATCGCCCCGCTCACGCCATTATCGGATGGATTGTCAGATCGAATCACGAAGCACCTCCGGCTAGCTTTCGGTAATAAAAAACGGCGACCGCAATGGGTCGCCGTTTCCCTTGGGGGCAGAATAGAACGCAGGAACCTACGCCAGCACGCCGAAGAACGCGCCGATGATGCCCACGACCATGGTGGCCACGA
>CAJMRJ010000249.1:0-1848 GCA_905215865.1 uncultured bacterium
ACTTGTGAAAGCGGTTAACGATGTTTCCTTCAATGTGGAAAAGGGTAAGACCCTCGGCATTGTAGGTGAGTCCGGCTGCGGAAAAAGTATCACTTCCTTATCGATCATGGGTCTGGTAGAGCGTCCCGGTAAGATCGAGGGCGGTGAGATCCTGTTTGAGGGGGAAGACCTCTTAAAGATGACGGAGGCTCAGATGCGCAACATCCGCGGCAAGAAGATTGCCATGATCTTCCAGGAGCCGATGACATCCTTGAATCCGGTTTATACCATCGGACAGCAGCTGATCGAGGCCCTGCTCCTTCATGAGAAAATGACCAAGCAGGAAGCAAAAGCCCGCGCCATCGAGATGTTAAAGCTGGTTAAGATCCCGCTTGCGGAGCGCCGCTTCGACGAGTACCCGCATCAGCTTTCCGGCGGTATGCGTCAGCGTGTCATGATTGCCATGGCACTCTGCTGTAATCCGGCTATGCTGATCTGTGATGAGCCGACTACTGCGCTGGACGTAACCATTCAGGCGCAGATCCTGGACCTCATCAATGAGTTAAAAGAAAAGACCGGAACCTCCGTTATGATGATTACCCACGACCTGGGTGTCATCGCAGAGGTTGCGGATGATGTTATGGTTATGTACGCAGGCAAGGTCGTTGAGCACGCAAGTTGCGACCAGATCTTTGACAAGCCGATGCATCCGTATACGGACGGACTGATGAAGTGCATTCCGAAGCTGGATGATGACGACACCAAAGAGCTGAGCGTTATCAAGGGCATGGTGCCAAGCTTTGATGATATGCCGGCAGGCTGCGCGTTCTGCCCGAGATGTCCGCAGGCCCGCGAGATCTGCCGTCAGAAGATGCCGGAGTTAGTCGAAGCCGAGGGCCGCAAACGTGGCGGCCAGGTTCGCGGTAACCGAGGACTTGCCGACGCCGCCCTTACCGGAGGCGATGGCGAAGATGCGGGTCTTGACACCCGGTTTGCTGAAGGGGTTCTGCTTGCGTTCGGCCTTGAGGTCGGCGACCAGATCGGCCAGCTTGTCACGGCTCATCGAACCGACTTCGATATGAGGCAGCAGCTGTGCGCCCGGATAGGAGCTGACCGCGCCATTGATCTGGCTGGTGATGGTCTCGCTCAGTGGGCATCCGGGAACCGTCAGCTCAACGTGCACGGTGACGTCGTAAGTGCCGGCGTCCGACGATGCGGGCGCGGCTTCGATGGCGGCAATCATGCCGAGGTCGGTGACCGAACGACCGAGCTCGGGGTCGATGACCTTGCTCAGGCGTTCGTAGATGTCGGCTTCGATCTGACGTGCGTCGCTCATAAATCCGTATCCTCCTTTAGGGCCTGTTCTACCCTAGCGTGTGATGCGGCGGCATGCCAGAGGGAGTGGAGTAAGTCACACTGGGGCGGGATTCGCTTTTTCTCTCCCCCAGTCAGCCTAAAGGCTGACAGCCCCCTCATCAGAGGGGGTTAATGAAGCGTCTGAGGGGGCTATTTTAGATGGTGCCGGTGGCTAGGAGCTGGGCGAATTGGGTTTCGCTCAGCATGGGGATGCCGAGTTCCTCGGCCTTGGCGGCCTTGGAGCCGGCGTTTGCGCCAATCACCACGTAATCGGTCTTCTTACTCACCGAACCGGCCGCCTTGCCGCCGCGCTCGATAATCGCCTCTTTGGCGGAATCACGCGAATAGCCCTCCAATGAACCGGTGACCACCACGGTTTTGCCGGCCAGCGTCTGCGGCAACGAACTGGTCTCGGCCTCGTCGACGCCCACGCCGGCGGCCTGCCAAGCACGCAAAGTCGCGCCGCGCCAGTCGCCGGGTTCGCGGGTGGCGGCGAACCAGTTCACCACCGAT
>CAJMRJ010000250.1:0-1843 GCA_905215865.1 uncultured bacterium
GCCTACCGCTCGTGGGTCACGAGCGGGGTCTGGCGCGCGCCTTCCCCGAGATTGTCGAGGCATCGCGCGCGTGCCGGTTTGGCGATTGCACGCATACCCATGAGCCGGGTTGTGCCGTTCGCGAGGCCGAGGACGCCGGGCAGATCGACAGTCTGCGTTTGGAAACGTTCCAAAACCTGGCGTCATCCATGCGCGTGAGTGCTCAAATGCTCGATCCCGATGTCCATCTGTAATTGATTTTTCCTATGACAGCCGTCTCCCAACTGTTCGGGAGACGGCTTTTTTGCTGCGGAAAAGCCTCGAAACATGCAGTTTGCTGACGTGCTGGCCAAAACCTTGCCACGAGCTTGACGGGCTGGTCAGCTTTTGGTCAGCGATTGGTTTGACATCGAAAACCAAGATCGCGATTGCGCCGCTTTGCGCTCTGACCGCCCAGACAATGGTGGTACGGGCATTCGCCCGGCACTGCCATGAGAGGAGCGGCCGTGAACAAGAGCAAGCGCATCGCCATCAGTCTGGTCGCGGGCGTGCTCGCTGCTCTGCTCTGCATGGTTTACGGCTCGTCGATCCGCTCGCAAGCCGAACAGGTCCAGGCTGAGACCTTGGCCAAGTACGGTGGCGATCGCGTCGAGGTATGCGTCGCGGCGCGCGATATCGATGTGGGCGAGACCCTCGATGAGACCAATGTCATAACCCAGGAATGGCTGACGAGTCTGCTGCCGCGTGACGCGGCGACCGAGCTGCGCCAGGTGCGCGGCGACGTGACGACTTCGCGTATTCCCAAAAACGCCGTGATCTGCAATGTCTACACCAAGGCCGAGAGCCACAAGCTCGAGGTGCCTAAGGGCAAGGTCGCCGTTTCGGTGGCGGTCGATGCCGAGCACTCGGTCGGCGGTGCCACGGGCGTGGGCAGCTATGTGGACGTGTACGTGCAAAAAGATGGCGTAACCGATCGACTGTGCGGCGCGCACGTGATCGATACCAGTGAGAATTCCGGTGCCACGCGCGAGGGCAAGATCGAATGGGTGACGCTGGCGGCTGACCCCGAAGACGTCAAGGAACTGCTGGGAGCCTCGGGCAAGGGAACGGTCAGCTTGACGATTCCCGCCACGGCGCGCGGCAAAAAGAGCGGAGGCGACGAGTGATGAAGGCGATCTGGCTTGCGTGCTGCGCGTGCGGCGATTACGGGCTGTTGCAGCGGGAAGTCGAGGGCCGTGATGCGGGTGCACAGGTGCTTCGCGTGGGTGACCTGGACGGGCTGGTTTCCATGGCGCGGGCGTTTCCGTCGCGCCGCGGGGCTGCTACCATCGCGGCGTCTCTGTTTGATATCGAAGATGTGCGCAAGACTGTTGCGCGCCTGACGGCCGAAGGCCGCGTGAGTCGCGTGGTCGTGTTGATAGAAGTGCTCGATCCGTCGGATATCGAGGGACTGTTTCGCGCGGGGGCGACCGAGGTCATCGCTGCGCACAGTATATGCGGCAACGGGCGCGCGGGCGAGGGAGCGGTTGATTCCGATCGGCGCATGACGATTGAGCCCGATGCTTTTGTTGATAGGGAACCCGGGGCGCCTCGCGCTACAAGAGGCCCGCGTGTTGATGATTATGGAAAAGCGGAAGCCGAGCATGGTCGGCGCCCCCGGAACCCCCTTGTATACGATGACGCTGGAGGGCCGGCACAGCATGCTGGCGACTCCCCGGCTGTAGATATGGGATACGTGCACGGCGTGAATCTGGCGGATGAACTCGACGAAGTTGAGGGCTTTGCCGGGTGCGGCGAGTTGTCGCTGATGCAGCATGAGCAGATTGCACAGAACGAGCCTGCCTTGCAGACCGAACAAGCCGCC
>CAJMRJ010000251.1:0-1821 GCA_905215865.1 uncultured bacterium
ACGGGTGCGGGGGTTGGGGCCGCTGCGGGTACCGAAGCCGGTGCCGGTGCGGGAATTTGGTCGCAAGCAGAGGCGGGCACGGATTCGATGGCGGGTGCGGGCTCCAGCGTCGCTTCCGGCTTGATCGTGGAATCTGCGGGCTCCTCGGTGACGGGCGCGTCTACAGCTGCGGTTTCAACCTCAACCTGCGTCGCGTTCTCGTTCTCGACACTCGACTTTGCCTCGATGGGCGTGGATGCCATGGTGGTGATGCCGGCGTTGGCGTTCTCGGGGTCATAGACGACCGTGAGCGAGATGGCGGGCTGCGGCGTCTCGGGCTCCGATGTCGACTCGGTAGCGTCTTGATCGTCGGGCTCGTCGGGCTGATCGTCCTCGGCTTCGTCGCCAAAGACATCGCTGTTTTGGAATGCAGGCGCCTCGGGTTGGTCAACGGCTTCTTCGGTTGTCGACTTGGGAGCCTCGTTGAGCTCGGCAGTGGCTTCCTGCTCGGATATGACTTCGGGATCGGTAGTGGCGGCGATTTCGGTTTCGGCTTCTGCTGTTACCTCAATAGCGACTTCGGTCTCTGTCTCGGGCTCGGATTCCGGCACGGCTTCAACCATGGCTTCGGGCTCGGCGCGCTTAACGTGCTTGGGGCGCACAGCCTTCAGGTCCTTCTCGCCGCGTTTTTTCTTTTTGTAGGACTGCTTGGCTCCCTTGGCTGCCTTGGGCTTGTCCTCGCCCTTGGCAAGGGCGGCATCCCAGGCATCGTTGGCGATGACGGTGGCATACAGGCGACCGCCCTTAAAGACGGTCAGCTTAATGCAGTCGTCGAGCTCCTCGAGCAGCTCGCGCGTGGACTCGAAGCCCAGGTCATAAGCGGCCATGTCACCAGCGGCGAGTGCCTCCTCGACCTGCGTCATAAACGTTTGCTTGCCGCATCCGATTGCGTCGCGCAGCAGGCGATACAGATAGATGTGGTTGCCCAGCGAAAGTGTGGGCCTAACTATTGTCTTGCGCATGGCAAATCTCCTCTTTACACACCAAAGCATCTTACCATCGCGCGGGGCTTGCTACCTCGTCGCCCAAGGCAAACGGGCGCGACCGTTGCCGGTTCGCGCCCGTTATACAGGTCGATTGTCTATGAGAGGCAAACGTGCTTAGTTGCCCGATGCCGTGCCTTGGCTCGAGCTGTCAGATGCCGTGCCGGACGCGGTTCCGCTCGAGCTATTCGAGCTGTTGGTGTTGCCGTTGTCGGTAGATCCCGTGCCCGATGTATTGCCGCTCGTCTGGTCGCCCGTGCTCGGTTGAGAGCCGTCAGTCGTTTGGCTTGAGTCGGTCGTGCCGGATTGCGTGTCGCTGTTGTTCGTCGAGGAATCGACGTCCTGCGATTGATCGGGGGTGTTCGATGACGAGTCAGTGGATGCGGAGTTGCCCTGCGGGTCGTCCTGCTGGCTTTGCGATTGACCTGAGTTATCCGCGTCGTGCTGGGTCGTATGCGACGAAAGGATTGGCTCGGGGCGCTCGCCCAGACCCTCACCGGCGGTGGTGATAAGGATGGCGCCGGCGCAGGCGATGACCGCGACGATGGCGATGGCGATCGAGAAGACGATGACCTTCTTTTGCGTCTGGCTGCGTTCTGCCGCGGCCTTGGCGCGCAGGCTGTTAGGGGCGACGCGCGCCGTGGTCGCGCGCCCCGCAATCTGGCGCATCTCCTGCGTAGTCGCGGCGCCGCCCAGGTGCTCCTCGGCATTAAATTCAACGGGCTCGTAGGCGCCGGCAGGGTAGTCGTCGGCGTGCGTACCTTTGAGGGCTTCGGCGCTGGCAGAGATAAAGTGGCGG
>CAJMRJ010000252.1:0-1820 GCA_905215865.1 uncultured bacterium
CCAGGCGGCCGAGCATGGCGAAGCCCATGGCCGGCAGGATGTTGGCGGCAACGCCAAAGCCAGCAAGGACAAAGGGCGGGATGAAGTCGAGCAGGCCCTGGATGGCGTCAGCACCCAGATAGAACGACAGCGAGCACAGCAGGAACGCCATGATGATACCGGTCAAACCGATCAGGAAGTGCATCGCATAGACACCCTTAAGGTTGCCCTGGCCGGAGTAGACATCAGCGCGGTCGACCAGGATTGGCAGGGCGGCGTTAAGGATGTTCTTGATGGCAAGGCACAGCGTGGCGATGGGCATGGCAAGCGCGATGGCTGCCTCGGTGCTCTGGCCCAGCTGGATAGCGAAGGCGCAGGCGAGCACGCCGCCGATCGTCTCATCAGGCGGCACGTAGGCGCCGATGGAGATCGAGCCCATGAACAGCAGCTCCAGACTCGCACCGATCGCGAGGCCGGACTGCAGGTCCCCCAGCACCAGGCCCACGAGCGGGCACAGGACGATGGGGCGGAACGCGTAGAGCGTACCGAGCTGGCAGTCGAACTTACCAAATGCGGCGATAAGTCCGATGAGGATTGCTTGGGTAAGCATACATCCCCCTTTCCATATAGGACACTACGAAGAGCTCAGACTCTTCGAAATTGAACGCCTAGAGCACGCTGGCGCAGTCGACCTTGGGGTCATCGGCCAGGGGTCGAATCTCGACCTCAACGCCACGATCCAGCATCTCGCGCACATCAGCTTCCTCGGCCGCGGTCAGGAAGATCTGACGAGAGACCTGACGAGCGTCGGGACGCTTCTCGTCCTTGGGCTTGGTGTTGCCCAGGTTGACCGACTTGATCTGCGGGCAGCCCTCAACAAGCTGCTTTGCCTCAGCGATAGTGGCGACGCAGATGATCATCTTGTACTTGTCGGTCACGCCCGAGTTGATAGCTTCGATTGCATGCTCCATATCTTTGATGACGAGCTTGCAGCCGGCAGGCTTGCCCATCTTGAGCGTCGTCTTCCACACCGGGTCGTTAGCGACCTTATCGCCCACGCAGAAGATGCAGTTGGAGCCAAGGCCCTGAACCCAGGAAACTGCGACCTGGCCATGAAGCAGGCGATGGTCAACGCGAAGTAGCTGAATCATAATGTGACCCCCCAAAGGTCTTGTGCCGTCATACGGCGTGTCAGTAGGTGCTGCGGATTAGAACTCTTCCTCCTCCTCGTCATCGACCAAAAGATCGTTGACAAACTTCACGCGCGTATCGTCCGCAGCGACGATGGCGCGAATCGTCTCCTCAACCGGCGCCGACTCGTCAGAGAACAGCAGCTGGATGAGCAGAGGAAGGTTCATGTTGGTAACGAGGTACGTGCGGGGACGCGTCTGGACGATCTTGGTGAACTCGTTGTTAACGCTACCGCCAAAGAGGTCGGTGCAGACAACGACATCATCGTCGGCAGACATGCCTGCCAGCAGTTTTTGGGCCTCCTCGGCCACGTCCATGCGGCCATCGACGAACATCGAAAGATCGTGGACGTTGTCGCGAGCGCCCGAGAGCAGCTCGACGCTCTCCTTGATGCCGGTGGCGAAGTGCGCATGGCTGGCGATGATGTACTGTCTCATTCTGTGTTCCTCTCAATAGCCCGGCACGTTCCCGCACCCGTTTTCTTTAGTAGTCGAACTGGTGATAGTAGCGACGATACTTGAGGTTGTGCTTGGTGACCGTCTCGTAGTAGCGAGCCAGGCGGTCGGTCACGAGCACCGTCAGAATCCACGGGGAGACGATGACGCGGAACTCGTCGTCAAGGCCGGGGATCGCGAACTCGGCGGTGTCGA
>CAJMRJ010000253.1:0-1819 GCA_905215865.1 uncultured bacterium
CGAGGTAGAGGCTGCCGAGGTGGAGACCGCGGTCGAGCCCGAGGTGGCGCTCGAGTCCACCGAGTTGGCCGACGAGGCTGAGTCCGCGCCCGCGGAGGAGGCTGCTCCGGCCCTGCCCGAGGTCACTGTGCTTGATGCCTCCGCCACGCAGGCAATCCTCGATAACGGCCGCGGCTATGCGCAGTTTTGCGACATGGCCGTGCTTGCCTTTGCCTCGTTTACCAATCCGGGCGGCGGCTATATCCAGGGCTACCTGGGCCAGGAGACGACGCTCTGCGCCGATTCGTACCTGTACAACGTGCTTGACAAGCAGCGCAAGTGGTACGGCGAGAACCGTCGCCGCAACATCAACTGTGAGCTGTACCGCAATCGTGCGCTGGTGGTGCCCGCGGTGCGCTTCGATCGCAACCATGTGCACGCCTATGCCGACGTAATCGTGGCCGCCGCGCCCAACGCCAAGCGTGCCCGCCAGGAGTATCGCGTGAGCGACGATGCCTTGCTTGACGCTCTGCGCGATCGCATCCGCTTTGTGCTTGCCATCTGCGACGAGCTGGGTCGCGAGAAGCTCGTACTGGGTGCTTGGGGTTGCGACAACAACGGCTTCGACGCCGAGGCCGTGGCCGAGCTCTTCCGCAAGGAGCTCGCATCGGGCGACTTTAAGGTCAAGCAGGTGTTCTTTGCCGTGCCTTCTACGCGCTGGGATGAGGACTTCGCCAAGTTTGAGCACGTGCTGGCAAAGTTCCCCGAGCGCAACGAGGAGTCCTATGCTCAGGTTGCCGCCCGCGCCGCAGCCGCTCGTGCCGCCGAGCAGGCCCAGGCTGCCGCCGAGGACGATGAGGACGATGACGATTGGCGCAAGTACCTGTAATCGGTACGGGCCGACAGATAAGTCGAGCCGGCGGGAGGGCTGCTCCCGTCGGCTTTTTACTAAAGGAGGGGCTTACGATGAAAAACGTTCTGTGCTTTGGTGACAGCAATACCTATGGCTATGATCCGGCTGGTATGCGCGATGGCACCGCGGTGCGCTATGCGCAGGATGTGCGCTGGTGCGGCGTGGCGCAGCGTGACCTGGGCGATGGCTGGCATGTGATTGAGGAGGGGCTTAACGGCCGCACGACGGTGCGCGACGATATGTGCCATCTGGAAACTAGCCTCAACGGCATTCGCGCGCTTCCGATGCTGCTCGAGGCCCATAAGCCGCTGGACGCCATTGTGATCATGTTGGGCACCAACGACTGTAAGACGGTCTTTAACGTGACAGCTTCCGATATCGCCCGTGGCGCCATGGCACTGATTCGCACCGTCCGCGCGTTTCCATGGACCGACGCTGCGCCTTGTCCGCGCATTCTGCTGATGGCTCCTATCAAGATCAAGCCGCAGATCGCCGATGTGTATATGACCGACTTTGACGAGCATTCCGTTGAGGCATCTGAGCATTTTGGCGAGTACTATGCGCACGTGGCCGAGCAGTTTGGCTGCGACTTTTTGAATGCCGCCGATTTTGCCGAGCCGGGAGATATCGACTATCTGCATATGATGCCCGAAAGTCACGAGAGCCTGGGCCACGCCGTGGCAACCAAGCTCCAGGACATGCTCGGTGAGTAGCGCGACCCCAAACCACCACAAAGGGGACAGGCACCTTTGCGGTGGCTTGATTCGTTTGTTTGTCTCGATCTGTAACATCTAGGGTCGATTTTGCCGAGTTACTGTTACAGATCGAGATTATCTTCTCAGCGGAATTTGAATATCTCGATCTGTAACAGGTGGGCCGAAAAATGGGCTCTAACTGTTACAGATCGAGACGTTTGTGGTAGCCACC
>CAJMRJ010000254.1:0-1815 GCA_905215865.1 uncultured bacterium
GCTAGCGAGCCCGCCACCGCCGCCGAGCCCGTAGCCGCCGCCCACGCCCCCGAAGGTGCAATCTTCAACCCCGAGAACGCTCGTGGCAACCTGCACCTGGGCATTGACGTGGGCTCCACCACCGTTAAGCTCGCCGTGCTCAACGACGATAACCAGATCGTGTACGCCAAGTACCAACGCCACCACACCGACGTCCGCGCTTGTGCCCGCGACCTGTTCGAGGGCGCTGCGACCGTGCTGCCGACGGCCCAGATGACCTGCGCCATTACCGGCTCGGGCGGCCTGCTGCTGTCCCAGTGGCTCGACCTGGAGTTTGTCCAGGAGGTCATCGCCAGCAAGCGTGCCGTCGAGACCCTCATTCCGGCCACCGATGTCGCCATCGAGCTGGGCGGCGAGGACGCCAAGATCATCTACTTCGACAACGGCATCGAGCAGCGCATGAACGGCACCTGCGCCGGCGGCACGGGCGCGTTCATCGACCAGATGGCAACCCTGCTGCACACCGACGCGAGCGGCCTTAACGAACTCGCGGCCAACGCCACCACGATCTATCCCATCGCCAGCCGCTGCGGCGTTTTTGCCAAGACCGACGTCCAGCCGCTGCTCAACGAAGGCGCCCGCCCCGAGGACGTGGCTGCCTCCATCTTCCAGGCTGTCGTGACCCAGACCATCTCGGGCTTGGCGTGCGGCCGTCCCATCCGCGGCAACGTCGCCTTCCTGGGCGGCCCGCTGCAGTATCTCTCCGAGCTGCGCCACCGCTTCTACCTCACGCTCAATCTGGACGAGGAGCACCGTATCGTGCCCCAAAACGCTCACCTGTTTGTGGCGAGCGGCGCCGCCATGGCGCACGAGTCCAACAAGCTCAGCACGTTCCCGCAGCTCATCGAGGCCATCGATGCCCTGGGTGACACCCAAGGTGCCGAGGTCGAGCGCTTGGACCCGCTCTTTGCCACCGACGAGGATTTTGCCGAGTTCAAAACCCGCCACGACCAGGAAGTCGTCCCCAAGGGCAAACTCGAAGGCTACACCGGCCGCGTGTTCATCGGCATCGACGCCGGTTCCACCACCATGAAGGCCGCGCTCGTGGGCGAGGACGGCCAGCTGCTGCATACCTGGTACGGCAACAACAACGGTGACATCCTGGGCACGGCCAAGGTCATCATGGCCGATTTCTACAACCATATTCCCGCCGGCTGCACCATCGGCCACGTGACCACCACGGGCTACGGTGAGGCGCTGCTCATCGAGGCCCTCAAGGCCGACTCCGGCGAGATCGAGACCGTCGCGCACCTGCGCGGCGCCAAGGCGTTCCTGCCCGGCGTCGAGTTCATTCTGGACATTGGCGGCCAGGACATGAAGTGCCTGCGCGTCAAGGACGGTGTCATCGAGCACATCATGCTCAACGAGGCCTGCTCGTCGGGTTGCGGTAGCTTTATCGAGAGCTTCGCCGTGTCTATGAACATGGACGTGCGCGCGTTCGCCGATGCCGCCATCCATGCCAAGGCCCCGGTCGATTTGGGCAGTCGCTGCACGGTCTTTATGAACTCGCGCGTCAAGCAGGCGCAAAAGGAAGGCGCCACGGTGGGCGACATCGCGGCCGGTCTGTCCTATTCCGTCATCAAGAATGCCCTGTTCAAGGTCATTAAGCTGCGCGACCCCAAGGAGATCGGCAGCCAGGTGATCGTCCAGGGCGGCACCTTTATGTCCGATGCCACGCTGCGCGCGTTTGAGCAGCTCACCGGTGTTCACGCCGTGCGTCCCGACATCGCCGGCTGCATGGGCGCCTACGGTGCGGCCCTGCTCGCCCGCGATCGC
>CAJMRJ010000255.1:0-1808 GCA_905215865.1 uncultured bacterium
CGCACCGCTCACGCCACGCCGTCAGGCCCAGCGCCCCGACCAGCGCCGCTCGCGCCCACGCCTCGTGTCGAAAATGCGCGCGCCCGCAATCCAGGCCCATAAACCCACCATCTTTGGGTACAAATAACTGCAGATAACTGACCGTGCCACGCCAACCACCCAGGAGCGGACACCATCCATGAACCAGATACTTCTCTTTATCGGCCTCGTCATTATTCTGTGCCTGACCATCAAACCCGTCGGCAAAAAGCTCCCCTTCCCCACCCTGCTCATCTTTATCGTGCTCGGCATGCTGCTGGGCGTCAACGGCCCGGCGCGCATCGACTTTAGCGACTACGCGCTCACCGAAACCGTCTGCAGCACGGCGCTGCTGTTCATCATGTTCTACGGCGGCTTTAACACCAACATCGACCGCGCCAAACCTGTCGCCGTGCCCGCGGTGCTGCTGAGCACGCTCGGCGTTGTCATCACCGCTGGCATCACCGGCGTGTTTGCGCACTTTGTACTGGGCTTTGACTGGATCGGCGGCCTACTACTGGGCTCGGTCGTGGCATCCACCGACGCGGCGAGCGTCTTTAGCGTACTGCGCGAGCACAACCTGTCGCTGAGAGGTGGCACCGACTCGCTGCTCGAGGTCGAATCGGGCTCCAACGATCCCGTCGCCTACATGCTCACCGCCGTGCTCGCCACCCTCGCAGCCGGCGGCGACATTAACATCCCCGTGCTGCTGGCCAAGCAGATCATCCTAGGCGTGGGCCCGGGCCTTGCCATCGGCTGGGCATCGGGCCGCCTTATCGAGCGCGCGCATGCAACAGCCGAGGGTGCGCAGACCATCTTCTTGTTCGCCGTGGCCATCGTCGCCTACGCGCTGCCGAGCTACCTGGGCGGCAACGGCTTTTTGGCCGTATACCTTGCCGGCATCGTACTAGGCGCGAGCGACATCACCGGCAAGGTCGAGCTGGCGCACTTCTTCGACACCCTCACCGAGATGGCCGAGATGACCATCTTCTTTTTGCTCGGCCTGCTCGTGACGCCCGCCCGCCTGCCGCAAATGCTGCTGCCGGGCCTGGCACTCATGGCGTTTATGCTCTTCGTGAGCCGCCCCATCGCCGTCGGTCTGCTGCTGGCGCCCTTTAAGACAAACCCTCGCCAGGTGGCGCTCGTAAGCTGGGCGGGCCTGCGCGGAGCAGCATCGGTCGTCTTTAGTCTCTTTGCCGTGGTGGCCGGTGTTCCCGGTGGACATGACCTGTTTGACCTGGTCTTTGTGATTGCCGTGTCGAGCATTGTGGTGCAGGGATCGCTGCTGCCAGCAGTGGCGAAGAAGCTCGACATGATAGATGCGGCCGGCGACGTGCGCCGCACGTTTAACGATTACCGCGACGAAGAAGGTATGTCGTTCGTCAAGCTCAAGGTGGGAGCTGGACATCCGTTTGCCGGACGCTCGCTCGCGGATATTGGCAGTGCAACGAACATGCTCGTGGTCCTGGTGCTGCGCGACGGGGCGCACCCGGTGCTGCCCAACGGGGATACCGTGATCGAGGAAGGCGACCTGTTGGTGATGGCCGCGCCGACGTTTGAAGAGCGTGCCGAGGTTACGCTACGCGAGGTCACCGTAACGCCCCATGGACGTCTGGCCGGTCAGCGCCTGCGCGACGTGCCGCAGGGCAAGCACCCGTTTATCGTGGTAATGCTCAAGCGCGACGGCCAAACGATCATCCCCGACGGCAACACCCTCATATACGCCGGCGACGAAGCCGTCATCGCCACACTGGCGTCGTAGCCATCCCCACCCATAAGTTGCGGGGAAA
>CAJMRJ010000256.1:0-1805 GCA_905215865.1 uncultured bacterium
TCCGGGCACGGCAATCTGACGTTCAACTTCACGGGCGCCACCAAAAGGTCAGCGCCCGCTTGTTTCACGTCACCTTACCGCACCCGAAGCCCGCTCGCTCGCATATGCTCAACCCGGACTGCGTTAACTGACCTGCCAAAAAGGGACAGGTTTGTTTTGGCAGGTATTATCTGGGGAAACGCCGAATAGCTTTATATACACAACCGCCGCAGCTCCATATGAGGTAAATGAATCCGTAGCGTTTGTCCCAAATCTTAAGTATTTGTTCGGCAGAACGGCCTCTGCCGGCTCCTGCTAGACTGGTAGATTCCCAACCGTCCATCCAGGAGCCTCAATGTCGCGCAAGTCCGCCTACAAGCAAGCACTTTCCATCGGCACCGCCGTGGTGCTGGGGTTTGCGCTGTTCACAGGGTCGCTCGACGGAGCTCCCAAGCTGCTGTCGCCGCAAAGTGATGAGCAGGCGGCAGCCCTGGCCGAGAAGCAAGACGAGAGTCCCAGCCGCACCGACGCCGAGGCGGACCTGGTTGCCCGGCTTGAATCGGGAACAGCGAGCTCCGAGGACTCTCAAAATAGCCAGGACTCTGGCGATGGCTCCGATTCCGCCGCAACCGACACCGATGACGACGTTTCCGCGGACAGTGCCGCCACCCCCATCGACGAGGTCGAAAACCCCGACCTCAACCGCGCCCGCGGTGTTTATCTCAGCAGCATTCCCGACTACGCCGGCAACCCCTACGTTGCCCTTCGCGCCGACAGCACGCACCCGCTCGGCACACCATCATTCACGCTCGATGAATACGAGCGCGCTACAGAAGAGGGCTGCTTTAAGAAGTTCTCCAAGCTCGACAGCCTGGGCCGCACCCGCAAAGCACTCGCCTGCGTGGGCCCCGAATCACTCGGTCAAGGCGAGCGCGGCGATATCTCGCGTATCCATCCTGCCGGTTGGCACCAGCAGCGCTACGACTTTATTCCGGGCCAGAGCCTCTACAACCGCTGCCACCTTATCGCCTGGTCGCTCTGCGGCGAAAACGCCAACCGCAAAAATCTCCTCACCGGCACGCGCTATCTCAACGAAACGGGCATGCTGCCGTTTGAGGAGCAGATTCTCGGCTACATCCGCGACACGGGCAACCATGTGCTCTACCGCGTCACGCCCATGTACAACGAAGAGGAACTTGTCTGCCGTGGCGTGCGCCTTGAGGCGCAATCGGTCGAGGACCACGGCAAGACCCTCTGCTTCCACGTATATTGCTACAACCTGCAGCCGCACGTGCAGATCGACTACGCCACCGGTCGCAACCAGGCATCCGGAGACTAGTGCCGACCGCGCCACCCGTAACCCAAAGATGATCTGTTTTCCTCCGTCCCCCAGGGATCAAAAAGGGCCGCCCTGGGTTACCCAGAGCGGCCCTTGCATCGGCATGTATGTTGCAGGCAAAATCACACGCTACTTGGCGCGGCCCTCCTCATAGCGCTCGACCAGCTTGGCCTGAACGTCATAAGGCACCTGCTCATAGCCTGCGGGCTTCATGGTAAAGTCACCCGTGCCGCGCGTGATAGAGCGCAGGCGCGTCGAGTAATCCGTCAGCTCGGCCAGCGGCGCCTGGGCAATAACCACGGTATCGCCGCGCTCATCGGTCTCCATGCCCGTCACGCGACCGCGCGATGCCGAGATGTCGCCCATCACGGCGCCGGCGTAGCTCTCGGGGATAGTCACCGTGATTTCCTCGATGGGCTCCAGCACCACCGGGTCGGCATCGGCGCATGCCTTGCGCAGGCCGATGCGAGCCGCCGCGCGGAACGCC
>CAJMRJ010000257.1:0-1801 GCA_905215865.1 uncultured bacterium
GGCCCGTGGGTTATACCCTAAGAGCAAACCACCCTTTTTAAGGGTGGTTCTGATTTATGCCGAGGGGTTGACTTTTGCAACGGTCAAAAAACCGAAGTCTAATACTTTTCCGAGAAGTGAACGAGACAAATCGGACCCCCGAAGCATCGACACTTTAAGGGCGTCGTTTCCTGCGGTTTCGATACTAGAATCCTGCGATTTTGCCGACGAAAAATGTGGATGCTTCAGGGGTCCAAAAACAGACATTCACTTCGCGGAAAAGTATTAGACCACGATTCACGAGGGGGCTTCCTACCGCGGCAGGCGAATCGTAAAGCGGCTGCCGACCCCTTCGACCGAGGTCACACCGATGACGCCGCCGTGGCTGTCGACGATCCACTTGGCGATAGCGAGCCCCAGGCCCGAACCCTGTGCGCCGGCATCGCGCGCGTTGTCGGCGCGGTAGAACCGTTCAAACGCGTGAGCTGCGGATTCCTGGTTCATGCCGATGCCCTCGTCTTCAACGGCTATGTCGACCGCGCCCGTGCCCGCATCGGGTGTTATGCCAAATGTGACGGTCGTTCCCGCGTCCGAATACTTAGCGGCGTTTTGCACGATCACGCGCAGAGCCTGCTTCACGAGCGCGACATCGACGGACGCGTCGCAGCGCGGGTCGCTGGCAAACGCAGCGTCAAAAGCCAGCCGATATGTGTGCCCGGCATCAATCATCTGCGATTCCTCGCACACCTCGCCGACCAGTGCAGCCAGGTTGGTATTCACGCGCCGCAGCACGGTGCGGCCGGCATCTCCGCGTGCCAAAAACAGCAGTTGTTCCACGAGCTCCTGCATGTGCTCGCTTTCGGCCTTGAGCGAGGCGATGGACTCTGCCAGCACGGCCGGGTCGTCCTTACCCCAACGATCGAGCATGTTTACGTAGCCCTGAATCACCGCGATGGGCGTGCGCAGCTCGTGGCTCGCGTCGTTGACAAAGCGCATCTGCTGCAGCTTGGCCTCTTGCATCTGACGCAGCAGACGGTTGAGTGCGACCTCGATGCTCGCCAGGTCAGCGTCGCCAGTGGTGACACTCGGCGAGTCGACGCTCGCGCGCTCGATGGCTTGCTCCAGCGTTTCCATCTTGCCGCCGGAGAGCTGCATGCGGCCGAGCTCGTCCACGCGCAGGGCCAGGTCGTTGAGCGGCGCCATGGTGCGGCGCACACGGCGAGCGCCGCCGAGCATATCGAGCACGCTGATGACCTGCCAACCTACAACAACGATATAGAGGGGCCAAAGTGCTATGAGGTCCTGCGCGAGGGGGAAGGTCTTGCTGGTGCGCGCAAGCTCGACGGTATAGGTGAGTGTTGCCAGGTCCCAGCCACGCGCGGGCGTCAGCGACATGCCGCGAACGGCGGCGCTGGGGATCCATCCCGCGGTAAACGCGCCGTCGAGCAGCGTCTGGTTGTATCCATAGACGAGGATCGCCGCTGCAATCACCACCAGCAGCAGATCGAGCCAGACGTAGCTCATCAGGCGGCGCCACATATAGCTCCAGTTGATGGCACGGGCGATGGATGTGACGCGCTTGGTCTCGGCGTTACGCGCGGCAGACATAGCCCACCCCGCGCACGGTCTGGATGATGCGAGCGCCGCCAGCGTCCTCGATCTTGGCGCGTAGGTGCGCGATGTGCACATCGACGTTGTTGGTGTCGCCCACGTATTCGTAGCCCAGCGCCTCGTGCGCGATGCGCTCGCGTGTGAGTACGGTCTCGGCATGCGCCATAAGCAGGGCGAGGACATCGAACTCGCGGGCAGTCAGCACGATGGG
>CAJMRJ010000258.1:0-1742 GCA_905215865.1 uncultured bacterium
CGGACCTGTCCTCGACAACCATCTGGACCAGCATGCAGATGCCCTGCAGGATATCGACCGGCTCAAACCCGGTGACTACGCCGGGGGTCTCGAACTCATCGACCAAAAACCCAAAGGGTGCCAGGCCTGTGATGGTAGCGACGTGACCCGGCAGGATAAAGCCGTCGATGGTCGTCTCGGGGTCGTTGGAGATCGCACGCAGAGCCGGCGGCGTGGTCTTGTGAGCACAGTAGACCGAGAAGTTCTGGAGCCCGCGCGCGTCGGCCTCCAGGATAGCGGCGGCAATGGTGGGCGTTGTGGTCTCAAAGCCGACGCCCATAAAGATGACCGGGCGTTCGGGATTTTGCTCGGCAATGTCGAGTGCGTCGAGCGGAGAGTAGACGATGCGGATGTCGCGCCCCGCCGCTTTTTGCGCGGCAAGCGAGGTGGACGATCCGGGCACGCGCATCATGTCGCCAAAGGTGGTGATGATGGCGCCGTCCATGTTGGAAAGCGCGATTGCGTGATCGATGTCGCGGTTGGCGGTGACGCAAACGGGGCACCCCGGGCCGCTTAGCAGTTTGAGTCCCGTCGGCATAATGGAGCGAAAGCCATAGCGGCCAATGCTCACGGTATGCGTGCCGCAGACTTCCATAAGGTTGATGCTGCGGTTGCCGACAAGCTCATGAATACGATCGATGAGCTCGCGAGCCAGCTTGGGGTCGCGAAATGCCGAAAAGTCGATACCGGAGCGAACCGGCTGCGCCGCCGCCACTAGTATGCCTCAGCCGGGTTGGTGGCGAGCTGGTCCTCTTTGGCCAGCTCGGCCATGGTATTGACGAGCTCGAGTGTCTCCTGGGCTTCCTGCTCGTCGACAATCTGAATGCCAAAGCCGGCGTGCACGAGAATATAGTCGCCGACCTGCGCCGTCGGCACGAGGCGCAGTGAAACGGGGCGCTCGATGCCCATCATGTCGACGGTCGCCTTAAGGTCGTCGTCGCGTTTAACCACTTTACCGGGAACGGCAAGGCACATAATGTTCCCCTTTTATACGTTTTGCGCTGGATAGGCGCCTAATTACCCATCAGTTGATGGTAGCGCTCGCGGGAGTCGCGAGCAAACGCGTTACACCTGTGAGACGGTGGCGCGCAGGCTGGAAAAACGCCTATCGCGATGCTGTCTGCGCGAGGAGAGCGCGAGCGATGGCGGCCTGACCGTAGGCGATGCAGCCGTCGTTGACGGGCACGGAGTGGGGAACCAAGACAGTGAGACCCACGCTTTTGAGCTCACGGGTGAGGAGCTGGAGCAAAAGTCGGTTCATGAACACGCCGCCCGAGAGCGCGACGGTGTCGAGGCCTTCACGGGCGCAGATCTCGCTTGCGATGTGGGTCGTAGCGTGCGTAATGGCGATGTGAAACCCGAGGGCGAGCCTGTCGGCCGGCGCGCCTGCCTCGATTCCATTCAGAAGAGCTTCGATGAGCGGTTGGGGGTCCAAGATGGGGGAGTCGTCGGCAGACGTGAATACGCCTGCATGATTGCCGTCGAGACGAACGGTCTTACCGCCGACCGCGCGCCAGGCGGCGGCCTCAAGCTCGATGGCGGGTTCACCCTCGTAGGTCGCCTGGCCGCAAATGCCCAGGATCGCTGCTGCGGCATCAAACAAGCGACCCATACTGCTGGTGCGCGGGCTGTTGATGCCACGTTCGATCATCGTTGCCGTCACGCTACGTGTTTGCTCGTCTAGGCCGCCCAAGAGTCGCTCG
>CAJMRJ010000259.1:0-1727 GCA_905215865.1 uncultured bacterium
ACCGGCGTTCCGCAGCTGGTGCAAAAACGCTCGTCGTTTTTCAGAAGCTTGCCGCAATGGGTACAAAACCGGGGCATGATGGTTCCTTCCATTCGATGTGTTGGCTAGATTATAAGGTGGTTCAGGTGCGGTTGGGCCGCGCCGACCCAACTGGTTATGTGAGGATGATCATGTCGCGCAAGCCCTGTCGCATGCGTCACAATGAGTGCGGCGTGCTGGGTGTCCGGCGCGGCCGTTTATCGACGGCTCGGTAGAATGCGATGGTGGGGAGTGAGTCTGTGTACTGCGGCGAGCAAGGTCGGGGTGGCGGCGACAGCGTAGAGGCGTTCCGGTTCCCGCCGGGGGATGCGCCCCTCGCTGTGCGCGATTGCTCGCGTCGAGTGTTTTGTGCCGGAATGTTGACCGGAGCGCTTGCCTCGGTGATGAGTCTTGGCGGTTGTGCCGCGCGCCGCAACGAGGCTGAGGGTTCCGCTGTCCCTGTCAAACAAACGTCAAAGCGGTCATCCGCGACAAAAGCGACGGCCGCCCCTAAGTCTTCTTGGATCGCCGCCATTCAGCAAGATATCGAGGCCCTGGTCGAGCCGTATGGCGACTCCGTCTCGGTCTATGCTGTGGCGCTTGATCCTCAAACGTTCGCGTCGCTCGATGGTGAAGTCGCTGTGGCGCCGGACGCGCGACGTGTGGCGGCAAGCATCATCAAGCTTCCCATTCTCGCTTGTGCGCTCGAGACCGTGACGGCGGGCGAGCTGTCCCTCGACGAGCAGATAACGGTAACGCAACAGGATATCGTGGGTGGCAGCGGCAACATTCAGTCGCGCGACGTGGGTGTGTCGTACAGTATTGACGAGCTACTGTACGCTATGATCGCCCAGAGCGATAACGTGGCAGCGAACCTTGTTATCGGCAGACTTGGCATGGATATGGTCAACGAAACGTGTGCCGCATTGGGGTTGACCCAGACCGTGCTCGCTCGTTTGATGATGGACACCGAGGCCCAGGCACAAGGTCGCGAGAACTATACGAGCGCTCGTGATGCTGCGGCCGTGTTGCAGCGGCTGGCGGCGGGGACAATCGCGACGCCCGAGCTGTGCGAGCGAGCGCGCGGATATCTGCTGGCGCAGGAAGACGCGCGCGGTATTGTCGAGGGCGTTCCCGGCGGCGTTTTGGTCGCGCACAAAACGGGCAGCCTGGCGAATGCTCAGCATGATGCCGCAATCGTCTACGCCGAGCGCCCTTACGTGCTGGCAATCCTCACCCAAGACCTCGAACGCGAGCAGGCCCTAGCCCTCGAGCGCGACATTTCCTTCGCCATCAACGCCCGCGCCCACTCCTAACTTGTGGTGAAATAGGGATTGTATTTACTGCTAGAAGGCGTATTCAGTCCCTATTTCACCGCAACTTAGAGGGTCGGCAGTTGGGGACGTTCCTTTTCGGCCGGCACTTTGGGTACGTTCCTAACTGCCACCTAGTCATTTAAGAACGTCCCCAATGACTACCCAATGACTAGGTGGGATTTGGGGTGCGCCGGACGCTGGGGTATCATGGCTTGGTTGCTATAACTTGCATTTTCGCGCCTTGTAGGAAGGGGCTGCGCCCATGGCTTTTGAGCCCGCTCAACATAGCTTTATCACGCTCGAGGGCGTCGACGGCGCCGGCAAGTCCACGCAGGCGCGCCTACTTGCCCGTGCGCTCGAGCTCGCTGGTTACCAGGTTGTGAGCCTGCGCGA
>CAJMRJ010000260.1:0-1723 GCA_905215865.1 uncultured bacterium
GTGAGCGACAGGCGCTCGGCCGCCTCCTCCCAGCGGCCGCGGTACACCAGCTCATTCCACTCGGGAATCAGGTTGTGCAGCGGGCAGCCACTCGGGCGTGCCTTGCCAAAGCTCGCACCCATCTGGCAAAACGCCACGCCGCACATCATGCAGCGGCTCGCCTGGGCGCGACGTGCGTCATCATCGAGCTCCACGTACAGCGGATCAAAATCATGGCTGCGCTCCTCCACGGGGCGCAGCTCGTGGGTCACGCGATCGATATCAAGAAAAGCACCGGGCTTGCCCATGGCACTTACGCCTCCTTCTTGGTCGAAGCAACAGAGCAGGTAGCCACGGACGCAGCGCCCAAAGCACCGCCCGCGACATCAAAGCGAGCGACATCCGCGGCGCTCGCGCGACCGGTCACGATGTCAAACGCCAACTCCTCGGCCTGCGCATGCGTCTTGCCCACGGCCTCGGCCGCAGCAACAATCGCGAGCACGCGCTCGTACTCGGTCGGAATGACCTTCACAAAGTGCTTGCTCATCGAGTCGAAGCTGTAGAGCAGCTTAATGCCGCGCGGGCTCTGCGTCGCGTTCACGTGCTCCTGGATGAGCGCGCGAATCTGCGCCAGCTCGTCGGCCGTCGGGGCCTTGAGCTCCACGCTCTCGTGGTTCACACGGGCATCGAGCGTGCCGTACTGGTCAAAGACGCAAGCCACGCCGCCCGTCATGCCGGCGGCGAAGTTCTGCCCGACCTCGCCCAGGATGAGCGCCAGACCACCCGTCATGTACTCGCAACCATGGTTGCCGCAGCCCTCGACCACCACGGTGGCGCCGGAGTTGCGCACGCCAAAACGCTGGCCGGCCAGACCGTTAATGAAGCCGCGGCCGCTCGTGGCACCAAAGAACGCCACGTTGCCCACGATAATGTTCTCGTCGAACTTATAGGTCGCATGCGGGTTAGGGCGTACCGACACCTCGCCGCCCGAAAGACCCTTGCCAAAGTAGTCGTTGGCGTCGCCGCACACGTTGAGCGTCACGCCGCGCGGCAGGAAGGCGCCAAAGCTCTGACCAGCCGAACCGTCGCAGTCGATGGTGATGGAGCCGGCGGGCAGGCCCTCGGGATGCGCCTTGGTCACCGCATTGCCCAAGATAGTGCCCACGCAACGGTTAACGTTGGCGATGTCGGCATGGAAACGAATCGGACGCAGATGCGCACGGGCATCGGCCGTATAGGGCACAAACAACGTGGAGTCGAGCGTCTTGTTGAGCTCGCTGTCCGCGGCCATCTGCGGCAGGAAGTGGCGACCGTCGGCACCCGGGATATGGGCACCAAACTCGCAGGTTGCGCTCGCCAGCACGGGCGACAGATCGAGCAGGTTGGCCTTGCGGTTGCCCGGGACCTCGATCTGGCGCAGGCACTCGGGATGGCCGACCATCTCGTCGACGGTGCGGAAGCCCAGGCTCGCCATGACCTCGCGCAGCTGCTCGGCAACAAAGAGCATAAAGCGCTCGACATGCTCGGGTTTGCCGCGGAAGCCGCGACGCAGGCGGCAGTTTTGCGTGGCGATGCCGGCCGGGCAGGTATCCTGCTGACAGTCGCGCTGCATGAGGCAACCCATGGAGATGAGCGGCATGGTCGCAAAGCCAAACTCCTCGGCACCCAGCAGGCAGGCGACGGCGACGTCGGTGCCGTCCATGAGCTTGCCGTCGGCCTCAAGCACCACGCGGGAGCGCAGGCC
>CAJMRJ010000261.1:0-1706 GCA_905215865.1 uncultured bacterium
GATGCAAGGGTAGCTAATTTGCACCAAAACAAGGAGTGTTCCAAACAGCCGACAGAGAAAGAACGCTCCCAGGTGCCGACCTGAACACCCACATTATTCGATGGAAAAACGTGGTTGCCTCCAACATTATTCGATGGAAAAACGTGGTTTGCTCCCACATTTTTCGATGGAAAGACCAAAACGGTCTTATACTAACCATGATCGTTAGGAGGCAGTATGCAGCGACAGCTAATGGACGAACTCATCGCTTGGAAATCTAGGGCAAACCGTAAGCCCCTCCTGCTTAAAGGGGCCCGCCAGACGGGAAAAACCTGGCTTCTCAACGAATTCGCAGGCCAGCAGTATCAAAACGTCATCCGTTTTGACTTTATGCTCGAACCGGGCGCACGCTCGCTGTTCGACGGAAGCCTTGAACCCAAACGCATCATCTCCCAGATAGAGCTCCTGCGCGGCCAGACCATAACGCCGACAGACACACTCATCATCTTCGACGAAATCCAAGAGGCACCGCGTGGCATCACCTCGCTCAAATACTTCAACGAGCTGGCGCCGGAATACCATATCGTGGCAGCCGGCTCCTATATGGGGCTCGCGCTCCGACGCGAAAACGAGTCGTTCCCCGTCGGCAAGATTGACCAGCTTACCATGCGCCCCATGGGGTTTGTCGAGTTCGTTCGTGCCGTCGATGGCGATCCGCTCGCAGATGCCATCCTTGCCGCAGACATGGACCTGCTGGCAAACGTTTCCGAAAAGCTCGAGCGCCTGCTCAAGGAATACCTCGTTGTCGGTGGCATGCCAGAAGTTGTCTCCGCTTTCGCCGCCTCCCACGATTTCATCGAGGCCCGCAGGCTTCAGCAGCAAATCATCGAAGCTTACGAATCCGATTTTGGCAAGCATGCGCCAGCCCGCATCGTCGAGCGCATGAGGCTGGTTTGGAAATCCCTTCCCGGCCAGCTCGCAAAGGAAAACAAGAAGTTCGTCTACGGTGCGCTCCGTCCCGGGGCGCGCGCACGCGATTTTGAGGAAAGCCTCCAGTGGCTCATGGACTATGGAATCGTTCATAAGGTACCACGTGTTTCCGCCCTAAGAGCACCGCTCACAAGCTACGAGGATCTCTCGGGCTTCAAGCTGTTCTGCATCGACACCGGCATCCTCGGAGCACTCTCCGGCCTCTCGCCAGCCATTGTTCTGAACGGGCCCGCTGTTTTTACGGAGTTCAAAGGCTCGCTGACCGAGCAATACGTCGCACAGGAGCTTTTGCTCCAAGGCAAAACTCCCGCGTATTGGTCATCCTCCTCCGGCAATGCAGAGACTGACTTTGCCATCGACCATGCGGGGACCGTGCTTCCGCTCGAGGTCAAGGCGGCAGAGAACCTCAAAGCAAAGAGCCTGAGGATTGCCTGCGAGAAGTTCAAGCTCGAGCGCTGCGTGAGAACATCGTTAGCGGCATATAGAGACGAGGGCACGCTCGTCAACATTCCGCTCTGGGAGATTGGGCAAATCGACAAGCTGGCATAGGCGCTGTGGAGGGGGTGTCCCGTAAGGAGTGTCCCAAACTGCCAGCAGAAAAGGAACGCCCCTATCTGCCGCATTCCCGAAGCAAGGCAACGCCGATGTTTTGGCAACGGCAGCGAGCGGGCCGCATTTGAGACAAGGTGACGTGAAACGAAAGGGCGCTGACCTTCTGGTCGCGCCCTTGAAGTTGA
>CAJMRJ010000262.1:0-1676 GCA_905215865.1 uncultured bacterium
ACATCTCCTCCCCCACAATAAGTAGTCTTTTTGGGACGGGGCTATTTTGACTACTTTTGACGTAAAGCAGTCAAAAATACCCATCTCCAAAAAGTAGTCAAAATAGCCCCGTCCCAAAAAGACTACTGACCAAAAAAGCGAACGCCAAAGGACGTGTCCTCGCAGGCGACAATGCGGCGGTCGCGCAGGATGGTCCGCACGTAAAACCAGGCGCTCACGCAACCCGACAAATGCAAGCCGGCCGCCAAGTAGCACAGCAGCGGATAGCCCGAGAGCGCAAACCCTAGGGCAAACGCCGCCGTCACAACAACCGTCGGCGCCAGGCAAATGACCATGTACCGCCGGCGCGAATACACCACGCCCTCGGCGCAGGCGTAAATCATGCAGGTTTCGAGATTTGCCCCAAAGGTCACCCGAGCACCGGCGGGCGCAAACAGCTTAAAGAACACCGCATGCACCAGCTCGTGCACGGCAAATGACGCCGCCGAAACCGCAGTCAAACCGACTATCCAGCCCAAAACGGCCGTCCAACCGCCCGCGTCAGCCGCATCCAAGTCCGCGGGCCCACCCAGCAGCATAAACACCGGCACCAGGCACACGGCAAATGCGCCGAGCACAACCATCCCCCACACAAAGCAGGCGTGCAGAAAATCCTCGTCCTCAAACGCATGTATGTTGGAAATCTCATTCATAGCATCTTAGGATAGCGCCCCTGCCACGTACCCGTCCGCATGTGCGATAATGTCGAACGATATGCACGAATTGACCACCGCGCCGCCGAGCCCCGCGCCCGGCCGCGCCCTCACCATATGCGAAGGAGTCCCATGGCATCCAAATACTCCATGAACGACCGTCCCAGCTGGCCTCGCCGCGCCATCGTTACCGCCGGCGAGCCCTACGGTAACAAGGGCCTTCACTTTGGCCACGTTGGCGGCGTCTTTGTCCCGGCCGACTTCTTCGCCCGCTTCCTGCGCGACCGCTTGGGCCGCGAGAACGTCATCTTCACCTCGGGCACCGACTGCTACGGCTCGCCCATCATGGAGAGTTACCGCAAGCTCAAGGAGAACGAGGGCTACGATAAGTCCATTAGCGAGTATGTCGAGTCCAATCACTCCCACCAGGCCGCGACCCTCAATAACTACAACATCAGCTGCGATATCTACGGCGGCTCGGGCCTTGAGCCGGCTGCGCAGATTCACAACGAGGTGACCGCCGAGATTATCGAGCGCCTGCACGAGCAGGGCACCATCTCCAAGCGCTCCACGCTGCAGTTCTACGACGCCAAGGCCGGCACGTTCCTCAACGGCCGCCAGGTGATCGGCCGCTGCCCCATCCAAGGTTGCAAATCCGAAAAGGCTTATGCCGACGAGTGCGACCTGGGTCACCAGTTTGAGCCCGAGGAACTCATCGCACCCAAGAGCCAGCTCACCGGCGAAGTGCCCGAGCTGCGCCCGGTCGACAACCTCTACTTCGACCTGCCCGCCTACCTCGACTTTATGAAGACCTACACCGCCAAGCTCGCCCAGAACCCGCAGGTTCGCTCCGTGGTCTCCAAGACCATGGAGGAGTGGCTGCTGCCGGCACAGCTCTATATTCAGAACAAGTTCCGCGAGGCCTTCGACGCCGTCGAGGACCAGCTCCCCGAGCACACCGTGCTGGAGCCTGAGGGCAACAAG
>CAJMRJ010000263.1:0-1658 GCA_905215865.1 uncultured bacterium
GCTACCCGCGCTGCGGGCCTGCTGCCGCCACGAGCGGCTCAAGCCCCAGCTCGCGTGCGTAGTCTTCCTGCGTAAAGATCTCAACCAGTTCAAACGTATCCGTCGCATCATCAAACGCAAAGTGCAGCACCGAGCAGTTGCCCGGCACACGGTCGCGCTCGTCCGCTGCCGCGGCCTTCACGTGATCCATAAACTCCTTGATAGCCGATCCGTGGCTTACCGCGAGCACGCACGAATGGTCCGGGCGTCGCATAAGATCGGTCAACGTCGCCACCATGCGCTCGCGTACCTGCATCTGGCCCTCGCCGCCAAACTGACGATAGAAATCGCGCCACGGGCGCTCGGGCATAAGCATCACGCGCTCGGCCTCAAAGTCGCCAAAGAACCACTCACGCAGTCCGTCCAGGCGCTCGTACGCCAAGCCCGGCCACAAGTTGGCGATAGTCTGCTCGGTGCGATGAAGTGTGGAGGTGTAGGCGTGGTCGGACTCAATGCCGCGCGCACGCAAGAACATGCCGGCACGCGCCGCCTGGTCGCATCCCAACTGCGTAAGCGGCGAATCACTCCACCCCTGAATAATGCGCTTGAGGTTAAATATCGTCTGTCCATGGCGGACCAGATACAGGTCTTTATTCATAGGGGTCCTTTCGTTTGTTACCAACCCAAGAGCGAAAACGCCCCGTCGCAATAGCCAAAATGAAGCACGGCGCCGTTGTCGGGCTGCTCTCCCCCGCCAGTCACGCATCTAAGAAACTCCTGGCAGGCTGAGCCGTGGGAGACGGCCAGCACGCAGTCGTGCCGGGGCCGGGCCATGATGCGGGACAGCGCCGCGACCATACGTGCGCGAAGCTCGCTTTCCGACTCGCCACCAAAGGCAACCGGATAATCGCCCCAGGGTTGCGCCGGCATCTCACGGTTTGATGTGCCCTCCAACGAACCCAAATGCCACTCGCGCAGTTCATCGACCAGCTCTATGGAACGGCCGTCGCCAACGATCAGCTCGGCCGTACACCGCGCCCGCCCCAACGGAGACGAATACACATGGTCAAAGGTCACGCCGCGGTCCTCGAACGCCGCACGCGTCGCCAGCGCTTGCTCGCGCCCGCGCGCCGTAAGCAGCGAATCGTGCCAGCCCTGCAAAATGTTCTGCACATTGAGCTCAGTCTGCCCATGCCGCACCAAATACAGATCGGCCACATGCCCTCCCCTCGCACCACCACAAAGGGGACAGGCACCTTTGTGGTGGTTTTGCCGCCGGATCGCGCCGCAACGACGCACAACTACAGCAGCACGTCGGCAAGCGGACGCTTGGGCACGTGATGCACCTGCGTCTCATCGCGCCAGTAATTAATTGAGCCGTCGGGGTTGGAATCGATCGCATCGATCACCTGCGTCTCGGCCGGAACGCCAAACGCCATGATCAGTTTGAGCTCATACTTGTCGTCATCGAGCCCCATGGCGTCGATCGCGCGGGGCGTAAAGGCCTTGAACATGCATGCCGCCACCTCGGGCGTGGCGCTGCGAGCGGCGAGCATCATCGTCTGGGCGGCAATGCCGGTGTCGACTTCGGTGATGGGCGCGGCGGGCTTACCCGGAACAGCGCGCTCGGCCAGAATCGCGATGTAGCCGGTCGGGCGCTCGCCCTCATCGGGACCCGG
>CAJMRJ010000264.1:0-1651 GCA_905215865.1 uncultured bacterium
GGCTGCCGGCTCCGATGCTCAGCACGATGAAGCTGCTGCGAAGGCCGCGCTCAAGGCTGCCGAGATGGAGGCAAAGCTCGCCGCCATGGATCCCGAGAAAGCGGCCAAGGTCCGCGCGGCGCTTGCCGCCAAGGCCGCCCGCGACAAGCAGAAAAAGGAGGCGTAAGGTCCATGGCACATCGCTCCGTTATTCCGTTTGGCCCGCAACACCCGGTGCTGCCCGAGCCGCTTCATCTGGACCTGGTGATTGAGGACGACCGCGTCATCGAGGCGATTCCGCAGATCGGCTTTGTGCACCGCGGACTCGAGAAGCTTACCGAAAAGCGCGATATGCATCAGTTTGGGTACATCGCCGAGCGCATCTGCGGCATCTGCGCCGTGGGCCATAGCTACGGCTATGCCAGCGCCTGCGAGCGCATGCTCGACATCGAGGTGCCCGGCCGCGTGCAGTATATCCGCACCATTTTGCACGAGCTTTCGCGTATTCACTCGCACCTGCTGTGGCTGGGCCTGCTCGCCGATGCCTTTGGCTTCGAGGCGCTGTTCTACCGTTCGTGGACCCTGCGCGAGCAGATCCTCAAGATTTTCGAGAGCACCTGCGGCGGCCGCGTGATCCTTTCGATTAACGAGATCGGCGGCCTTAAGCACGACATCGAGGACTCCGAGCTGGCGGGCATTGTCCAGACGCTCGATGCCATGCGTCCCGACTACGAGGCCCTGGTTCATACGTTTTTGGACGACGACAGCTGCGGCGAGCGCTTGCACGGCGTTGGCGTGATCAGCAAGAAGGATGCGCTGGACCTTTCGATGGTCGGCCCGTTCGGTCGTGCCTCGGGCGTGGACTACGACGTGCGCATGTTCGGTGACGGCGCCTATGCGGATTTGGCTGCGTTTGAGCCCATCGTTGCCACCGACGGCGACTGCTACGCCCGCTGTCAGGTGCGTTGTGCCGAGGTCACGCAGGCCATGGACATCATCAGGGAGCTTGTGGGCAAGATTCCGCACGACGGCATCGGCGGGCGCACCAAGCTCACGCCGGCCGACGGCGCGCGCGGCGAGGTTGTGATTGAGCAGCCGCGCGGCGAGGCGTATTACTATGTGCGCGGCAACGGCACCAAGAACCTGGACCGTTTTCGCGTGCGCACACCGACGTCGCAGAACCTGGCGGGTCTGACGCATGCGCTGCAGGGCGTGCTCCTTGCCAACGTGCCCATGATTATCCTGACCATCGACCCTTGCATTAGCTGCACGGAAAGGTAGGCGCGGCATGAGTTTACTGACATTTGCCAAGACGGCCTTGGGTTCTATGGTCAAGCGGCCGGTCACGGTGTGCTGTCCGCAGGAGATGCTGACGGCGCCCGAGCGCCTGCGCGGGCATATCGTTAACGACATGGACGTGTGTATCTGCTGCGGCATGTGCGCGCGTCGCTGCCCGGCGGGCGCGCTCGCGGTCGATCGCAAAGGCGGCACCTGGTCGATTGACCCGTACGCCTGCGTAGTGTGCGGCGAGTGCATCGAAAGCTGTCCCAAGCACTGCCTGACTATGGACACCGCTCGCACTCCAGTTGCGGCGAACAAGACTCCCACGGTAGAAACCAAACCGGAATAGCGCGAAGACGGGCCGGTGGGGCAAAAATGCCCCACCGGCCCC
>CAJMRJ010000265.1:0-1650 GCA_905215865.1 uncultured bacterium
GACGGGCTCGAGCTCGGCGCCGGCGGGCACGTCGGCAACACCGGCCGCGCGCAGCTCTTCTAGGCTCTCGAGCGTGCCCTCGATATCCTCGTGCGTCTCTTCAAATTCGGCAGCGACGCCCAGGAATTCCTGGATGTTCTCGGCGCGGCTCTCGGACTCCATGGTGCCTTCGGCGCGGAAGGCCTGCAGCAGGCCCGTCTTGTCGACGATCATCTCGACGACGTCCTTGAGTTCGCCGTCCATGCGGCGACCCTCGCGCACCAGCGACACAAAGCTCGACAGGCCGTTGCGGACCTTGGCGCTAAACATGCCCGTCTCGGCCGTCGCGATCTCGCAGGCCTGGAAGAACGAGCAACGGTTGTCGCGCGCCAGCTGCTCGATCTTTTGGATCGAGGTGGAGCCGATGCCGCGGCGCGGCGTGTTGATGACGCGCTTGACGCTCATCTCGTCGGCCGGGTTCACGATCATCTTGAGGTAGGCCATGACGTCGCGGATCTCGGCGCGGTCGAAGAATCGCGTGCCGCCCACGATCTTGTAGGGCACGCCCGCACGCAGGAACATATCTTCGAGAATACGCGACTGGGCGTTAGTGCGGTAGAACACGGCGATGTCGTCGTAACTCGTGCCCTTGGAGTGCAGCTTTTCGATCTCGCCGGCAATCCAGCGGCCCTCGTCGCGCTCATCGCTTGCTTGGAAGGCCTGAATCTTCTCGCCGTCGCCCTCGGCCGTAAACAGGCGCTTGTCCTTGCGCTGCGAGTTGTGACGCACCACGGCGTTGGCAGCGCTCAGGATATGACCCGTGGAGCGGTAGTTCTGCTCCAGCTTGACGGTCTTGCAGTTTTTAAAATCCTTCTCGAAGTCCAGGATATTGGTGATGTCAGCGCCACGCCAGCTATAAATGGACTGGTCGTCGTCGCCCACAACCATGAGGTTTTGGTACTTGGCGGCCAGCAGGTTGGCGATCTCGTACTGGACGTGGTTGGTGTCCTGATACTCGTCGACGCTAATGTAGCGGAAGCGCTCCTGGTACTTGTCGAGCACCTCGGGGCGGGTGCGCAGCAGCTCGAGTGTGCGCACAAGCAGGTCGTCGAAGTCCATGGCGTTGGCGGCACGCAGGCGGCGCTCCAGCTCCAGGTAGACTTGCGCGGTCTTTTTGTCATTAGGGCTGTCGGCGGATTTGAGCATGTCCTCGGGCCCGATCATGGCGTTTTTAGCCGAGCTGATCTTGCTGCGGATCATGTTGATGGGGAACTGCTTTTGCTCAATGCCGAGCGCCTGCATAATGTCGCGCACCATGCGCTTTGAGTCGTCATCGTCGTAGATGGTGAACTGCCCGGTGTAGCCCAGCAGATCGGCGTCCTCGCGCAGCATGCGCACGCACATAGCGTGGAAGGTGCACACCCACATGCCGCGGGTGCCGCTGGGGATGAGCGCTGCCAGACGCTCGCGCATCTCGGCCGCGGCCTTGTTGGTAAACGTGATGGCAAGAACCTGCCAGGGCTTAACGCCCAGGTCGCCAAGCATATGCGCGATGCGGAAGGTCAGGACGCGGGTCTTGCCCGAGCCGGCGCCGGCAAGGACCAGCAGCGGGCCCTCGGTGGTCAGGACCGCCTCGCGCTGGGCGGGGTTCAGGCTATCGATATCGACGAG
>CAJMRJ010000266.1:0-1637 GCA_905215865.1 uncultured bacterium
AGCGACGCGCGCTGCGGAACAGTCGCAACCACATGACGCAGCTGGTCGAGCGGCCAGGCGCGCACGTCGGCACCCATTACGCTCACGCTGCCGACGCCCGTGTCGTACAGGCGCGGGATGAGCGAGACGAGCGTCGACTTACCGCTGCCCGTGCCGCCGATAATGCCGAGCGTTTTGCCCAGCGGCAGCTCCAGGGTCACGTCATTGACGGCGTTGGCGGCGCCCGCGCCAAACGAAAAGCTCGCATGGCTCAAGCTCAGCGCGGGAACCGGAACAGCGCCACCCGCCAGTGTGCTCGGCTCGGGCAGCTCAACCGGCTGGTTGCCCTCGTCGGTAATGCTCGGCACGCAATTGAGCACCTCGTTGAGACGCGACGCACTGGCGCTCGCCTTGGTAAAGACCACGACCAGGTTGGCGACATACACGATGGAGGTCAGGGTCTGCGTCATGTAGTTGACGAACGCCATGACCTGGCCCTGCGTGAGCTCGCCCACGTTGACTTGGATGCCGCCCACCCACAGGATGGCGCACACGCCCAGGTTCATCACCAAAAACGTGACGGGGTTGAGGATCGACGAGAGCTTGCCCACCGCGATTGCGACACGCGCCTGGTCATCGGCCGCCTGGGCAAAACGCTCACGTTCGTGACCCTCGCGCACAAACGCCCGGACCACGCGGGCGCCCGAAAGCCCCTCGCGGCAAATGAGCGCGATGCGATCGAGCTTTGCCTGCAGCTGCTTGTAATACGGAATGCAGCGCGCCATGACAAACCAAAACACCAAGCCGATGGCGGGCGTGCAAATCAAAAAGATGATGCCGAGCTTAAGGTCGATGGCAAGGGCCGCGACCATGGAGCCCACCGCCAGGAAAGGCCAGCGGATGAGCATACGCACGCCCAGCGCCACGGCGAGCTGCACCTGGTTGACGTCGTTGGTAATGCGCGTGATGAGCGACGGCGTGCCAAAGCGATCGAGCTCAGCATAGCTCAGCTTGTTGATGTGCTGGTAGAGTGCGCCGCGAATGTCAGTACCCATGCCCTGCGAGGTCAGCGCCGCCATCTTTTGGCAGACGAGCGTAAACGAGATGCCGATCACGGCCATAGCGGCGAGCACCATGCCGTAGTGGACGACGGCACTCACGTCGTGCGCACCGATACCTTTATCAATCATCCGGGCAATCACGAGCGGCGTAAGCAGGTCAAAGATCACTTCGATCAACTTGCACGCAGGACCAATCACCATATACCGACGATACTTACCGCCAAAACGCCTGAGCAGCTCAATCATGTATAGGCGCTCCCTATCATCATCTCTCTTCAATCTGATTCATGATAGTACGGAGAACCCTGGAGATGCGTAAGCAACTCGTTACAGATGTTAAGGCGAAGCAAGCACAAAAGTCACTAGTGCCCAAGGCATGTAGCAGCCGATGTTTTGGCAACGCCAGCGAGCGGCATAACGCTAGGGATTCAATTATCAGATAAATGTGACCCTTCAGGCGGTTTTGGTCGGCTACCCACGAGTGCCGGCAGGGCGCTTGGTAGTCGAGCGATCCCGCAGGCGAAGCCGAGGACCAGCGAGACACCAAGCGCCCTGCCGGCACTCGCGGGTAGCCGCGGCACCAAAAAGCGCCTGCGC
>CAJMRJ010000267.1:0-1635 GCA_905215865.1 uncultured bacterium
GGAGCTCCACGCGCCCACAAAGATGGCGCCGGCGTTGCGAATGCCGCCGAGCAGGCCCATCGCGTCCTTGCAGTGCAGCTCCAGGTGCTCGGGCGCCACGGTGTTCACCGCCTCGACGGCAGCAGCCATATCGGCGGCCACCACGATGGTGCCCTCGTTGTCGAGTGAGGCGCGCGTGATCTCGGCACGTGGGGACTGCGCCACCAGAATATCGATACCCGCCTCGACCTCGCGCGCAAACTGCTCGTCGCAGGTCACCAGATAGCAGGCTGCCAGCGGGTCGTGCTCGGCCTGAGCCATCAGGTCTGCCGCGACCACCATGGGCTTGGCCGTGGCGTCGGCCAGCACGCAGACCTCGGAGGGACCGGCGACCATATCGATACCCACGTCACCCGAGACAATCTGTTTGGCAGCGGCGACAAAGGCGTTGCCCGGGCCGGTGATTTTGTCGACGCGCGGAATGGTCTCGGTACCGTACGCCAGTGCGGCCACGGCCTGGGCGCCGCCCACCATATAGATCTCGTCCACGCCGCCGAGCTTTGCCGCGGCGAGCGTGTAGGGGCTGATCAGGCCGTCCTTTTGCGGCGGGGTCACCATGACCACGCGCTCAACGCCGGCGACCTTGGCGGGAATGGCATTCATGAGCACCGTGGAGGGATACTGCGCACGGCCGCCCGGCACGTAGATGCCAGCCGCGGCAAGCGGGGTCACCTTAACGCCGAGCATCGTGCCGTCCGGGCGCGTGGTAAACCAGCTCTGCTCGAGCTCGCGCTGGTGGAACTCACGAATCTGGCGCGCAGCCTTCTCGAGCGCGGCGACAAAGGCCGGATCGAGGCCTTCGAGCGCGGCATCGATCTGCTCTTGCGGCAGACGGAAGCTCTGCAGCTCAACGCCGTCAAAGCGCTGGCAATAGTCGCGCACCGCAGCATCGCCGTTGGCACGCACGTTGGCCACGATATCGCGGGCGGCGTCGACGATGTTTTGCGGCAGCACGCCCTTACGGTTGAGCTGGTTGGTAACGAGGCGCTCGCCGGGAGCAAGCTTGATGGTCTTCATATCGGTATCCCCTATCGGTCGAGGTTTTGTTCGAAAAACGAGAGACCGGGCAGCGGCACCAATCGGTCCGCAGTCCGGATATGGGGGCGCCCGTGCGTGCTCGCGCTATTGTGCCGAGCCCGCGACGGGCTCAAAATGCTTGTCCTTCACGGCCGCGGCCAGGCGATCTGCCAGGTTGCGAACGCGCGGATCCAGGCGCGCGGCACCCGGATTGACAAAGAAGCGGGCCGTGCAGTCCATGATGCGGCCGGTGATAACCAGGTTCGCGCCCTCCTTGGCGTAGGCCGTGGCGATGCCGTAACCGATGGAACCGGCGGATCCATCCTTGAGCGCCGCGAACCCAGCACCGGTGATGATGGCGGTCTTACCTTCGAGAAAACCCATGGAGCCTCCCTTTTCGTCCTGCGCGGGACTCCCTCGCTGCTGCACAAAGAGCCTATCGCGCGCTTACCTAAGCTTCACCCTATCAGATTTCCTCGCGACTATGTTTCCAGAATGTTGCGCGGCCCTGTTACGTCCCCGAAAGGCAAAAGGCGCCGAGCCCTGCGGCCCGGCGCCTTCCCTAGCGCGATTGGCTTT
>CAJMRJ010000268.1:0-1605 GCA_905215865.1 uncultured bacterium
CGCGATGCGGCCCCTCAGCGCGTCCATGGCGCGCTCCCTCGAAAGGGCGCCCCGCCCCGTGACCTCGAGGAACGTCTCGTTCGAGTCGTTCACGCCGGTCATGACGCAGATCCGCTCGCGCGACAGCCCGCGTCTGTGCACCTGCTTGCCGCGGTGCCGGGAGGGGCGCGGCATCGTGAACGACCCCTTCGCGTGGTTGCCCTTGAACGACTCGGGGAAGTAGGTCTCGTCGAGCTCGCAGCCGCAGCCCCGCTCGACCCTGAACGAGGGGGAGTAGGCCGAGAGGCACTCGATCAGCCTGTGGCGCATGGTGTAGGCGGTCTTGAGGCAGACGCGGCAGCGCCTCGCGCATTCGCGCAGGGGCAGCATGAGCGCGAAGCACTCGGCGTAGGCCATCCAGGTCTCCTTCGGGAGCTTGCTCGTCCCCAGGATGCGCTCGCTGCCCATGCCGAAGGTCCTGCCGCAGCCCCGGCAGAGGTAGCGCTGCTCGCCGTTCTTCGATTTGCCCTTCTTCACGACCGCGGCGGACCCGCAGCGCGGGCAGCGTTCGATTTCGTAGGCGGAGCCGGCCGCGTCGTCGAACGCCGCCGCGCGGATCACGTCCCTGACGGACTCGATAGCGCGGCGGCGCTCGGTCTTGCTGAGGTTCGCCATGCCCTTCTTGAAGTTGAGGACCAGGTCTTCGGCGTTCATGCTGCCCCCATCATCGCGGTCTATGGGGTCAACGATATGGCACCGTGAGGACACATGTATGTCAATCCTGGTCTAACAGAGCCTTGGTTAAAGCCATCAGGGACTTCTTTAAAATTAATTGTCTCCCCATCATGCAGATACCGTTTGAATCCATAGGTGCCATCGTATTCGCATACGCGAAGCGAGACGCCGGCACACATGGTGTAGACCAGAGTATCGGGCTCGTATATTTCCTCGATCCCACCATCGCGATAAGCCCAGACCTCTACCTTGGCAGCAGTGGCGCCATTGTCGTTTTCAATCGGCTCGTCAGAGTACTCAATCAGCAGTTCATCCTGGCCATCGCCGTCAAAATCGATGAGTTTAGCGTAGGCAACACCCCGTGTTCCAAACATCGAAGAATCATCAATCTCGACAGCCTCGCCCTCGCCGTACTTCTTTTGGTACTCGAGGATCTTGTCGGTAAATAGCTCGTTTGCCGTCTTGACCGCCGCCTTGGCAGAAGCCTTGGCCTCCTTCTTGGACTGCGTGAGCTCAACGTTCTTGGGAGCGTCCGAGCCTTCCTTGGTGTAATCCACCTTCATGGTGGTCGTGCTCTTCTTTTTGCCCTTGCCCGAGGTGATGGTCATCTGGTACTTCTGGTCGGGCAGTTCGCCAAAGTCCTCCATAGCAAAGCCGTCCTCGCCATCGACCTTGATGGTGTAGCTCTTGCCTTTGCCGGACACCGGCGCTAGCTCGACGGTATAGCTCTTGAGCTTTTTGCCCTTGCTGTTCTTGGGCAGCACTTTAGTCTCGCACGCGCAGACAACGTAGCCCTTGCCACCCGAAGTTACCTCGGAAGATGTGCCGATACGCGGCGCGATCACGATAGCGGCGACAATGGCGACAACGGCAACACCGCCGATAACGACA
>CAJMRJ010000269.1:0-1566 GCA_905215865.1 uncultured bacterium
CCGTCATCGTTGGCATCGTGATCCACGAGAGCGCGCACGCCGCCGCGGCCTGGGCGCTCGGCGACAAGACGGCGCGTTCGCGCGGCCGCGTGTCGCTCAACCCGCTCAACCATATCGACCCGTTTGGCACCGTCCTCCTGCCGCTGCTTATGCTCGCGGCCGGTGGCCCGGTGTTTGCCTTTGCCAAGCCGGTACCCGTGTACCTCAACAACCTTAAGCACCCCAAACGCGACGAGGTCCTGGTGAGCGCGGCCGGCCCCGCATCGAACATCGCGCTGGCATGCCTTGCGGCCGCTCTCATGCACCTGGCCTATGGCAGCCTTTACCCCAGCATATCCTTTGCCGTAGCGTCCCAAATCATGAACTTCGGCGCCACCTTTATCGTGGTCAACCTGTCGCTCGCATTCTTTAACCTCATCCCGATCCCGCCGCTCGACGGCTCGTCGATCATCGTCCCATTCCTCAAAGGTAAGGCGCTCGCCAACTACTATCGTCTGCAGCAGTACGCCATGCCGATTCTTATCATCGTGCTGTACCTGCTGCCCATGTGGACCGGCATCGACGTGATCGGCCGCTATTTCGACGTTACCGTGTATCCGCTGGCTGAGCGGCTGCTTAACTTCGCAATCGCCGGCATCTAGGGTAAACTTACAGGTCGACCGTGCAAAACGGTCGCAGCATGCACCCAAACCGCGCCGCGAAGGCGCCGTCAAAGGAGGTCGAAGATGTCGTATCGCGTGTCGACGCAGGTCTACAGCGGACCGTTCGACCTGCTGTTGCAGCTGGTAACTCGCCAAAAAGTAGATATCGGCGCTATCTCCATTAGCGAGGTGGCCGAGCAGTACCTTGCCGAGGTCGAGCGCATCGAGGCGCTGGATCTGGACGTGGCGAGCGACTTTTTGCTGGTCGCGGCAACCCTTTTGGACATTAAGGCCGCCTCGTTGGTACCCCAGGAGGCCCCCAGCAAATCCGTCGACGATGACGAGGACGACGAAGACCTCGAGGAACTCAGCGCGCTCGACGGCGACGCCCTGCGCGAGGTTCTGATCCAGCGCCTGATCGCCTACAAGCAGTTTAAGGGCGCGGCGGCGGCCCTTGGCGCGCGGATGCAGGCCGAAAGCCGCATGCATCCGCGTGTGGCCGGCCCCGACCCCGAGTTCCTGGGCCTTATGCCCGACTACCTGGCCGGCATTACCCTGCGCGGCCTCGCCGTCATCTGCGCCGACCTGGACGGTAAGCGCCAGACCTTCCTGCTGGAGGCCGAGCACGTGGCACCGCATCGCGTGCCGCTCGACCTGACGGTGGCATCGGTCGACCGCTTTACCATGGCGCACCAAACCTGCACCTTCCGCGAGTTGCTGGACGGCGACGCCACGACTGAGCAGCTCGTCGTTACCTTCCTGGCCATGTTGGAGCTCGCCAAGCGCGGCTCGCTCACGTTGAGCCAGGACGAGATCTTTGGAACCATCTGCATCAACCGCGTCGAGGGCGCCGAGGCATACGTTCCCGGCGAGGGCCCCGAGCTCACCGAATAGGAGCGGCTACCATGTCAACCCTTTCCACGCT
>CAJMRJ010000270.1:0-1565 GCA_905215865.1 uncultured bacterium
GGGCCGCCAGCGTGTCGTTGTCGCCGAACTTGATCTCGTCGACGGTGACGGTGTCGTTTTCGTTGACGACCGGCACCACGCCCAGCTCCACCAGGCGCAGCAAAGCGTCGCGCGCGTGCAGGTAGGACGTACGGCGCGCCGTGTCGTGGCGCGTGAGCAGCACGAGCGAGGTGAGCAGGTCACGCGCATGGAACTCCTCGTCGTAGGCCGACGAGATGATGCACTGACCGGCCGAAGCGCATGCCTGCAGGCTCGGCAGATCGCCGACCGGTTTGCGGTCGAAGCCCAGCACGGGATAGCCACAGGCAATGGCGCCGGAGCTCACCACGACCAAGCGCCAGCCGAGCTTGCGCAGGGCCGCGGCCTGATCGGCCAGGCCACCGATAAACGCACGGTTGACCTTACCGTCGGCACCCACCACCGTGGACGAGCCGATCTTTACCACCATCGTTTTATAAGAAGTCGTCATACGTCAAACCAATCGAATGTCGAGCGTTCGGGCGAGCTGGGGCAGCCGGGGCACCTGGGGCGGGACGGACGAAAATGATCCGTTTTCCTCCGTCCCCTTCGGATCATTTTGCCCAGGGGAAGGCCGAAGCCGCGGCCATGTTCTTGCGCACGAGCTCGTCGCGCACCTGGGCCAGACCCTGTTCCATACCCACCACGTAGGTCTGCGGATACAGGAAACGCTTGAAAGCCGCGTCCAGATGATCAAGCGCCCAAGCACAGCGCTCGCGTGCGTCCTCGATGCTCTCGCGCGGGGCTACCGCACTGCCATCGCGTACGATTGGCACCAGCAGCTCGCGATACTCAAGCTCGGACACATCGGTCACCAGGGCGGCATCGTTCACGGCCACGAGGGTATTGCCGCGCGCGGCGCCCTCCCCCGCCAGATGATCCTCGTCATAGATCATGTCGCAGACCGGGCCGCCAAAGCCGTCGTAATAGCGGCGCACACGCTGCACGCCCGGAATCGTGCGCTTGTAGGGCTGCTCGGAGAGCTTCACCACCGGCGTCCACGGGTCCGCATCGCTCGCACGGCGGGCGGAAAGCTTGTACACGCCGCCCAGCGCCGGCTGATCGTAGCAGGTCGCAAGCTTGGTACCCACGCCAAAGCTATCGATGGGCGCGCCCTGGTCGAGCAGCGACTGAATCGTGTACTCGTCCAGGTCGTTGGAAACCGAAATCCCCACATAGGGCAGGCCCTCGGCGTCAAAACGTCCGCGGACATACTTGGACAACTTAGCCAGGTCGCCCGAGTCGATGCGAATGGCCGACAGGCGCTCGCCCGCCGCCTCCATCTCCTTGGCAACCGTAATGGCATGCTCGCAGCCCTCGCGCACGTCGTAGGTGTCAATGAGCAGCGTGCAATTCTTGGGGCTCGACTTGGCAAAGGCGCGGAAGGCCTCGAGCTCGGAGTCAAAGCTCATCACCCAGCTGTGCGCGTGTGTGCCAAAGACGGGGATGCCGTAACGGCGCCCGGCAAGCACGTTAGACGTGGACGAGCAGCCGGCCACATAGCTCGCGCGCGCAACAGCCAGGCCGCCATCGGGACCCTGGGCGCG
>CAJMRJ010000271.1:0-1557 GCA_905215865.1 uncultured bacterium
CGGCCACGGCCCTCACCCTGGCCCCGAGCAGCGCGAGCATCGGATTCGGCATCGCGACGACGGCGCTTGGGCATCGATGTGCCGGCCAGACGATCGGCGCTCGACAGGCCATCGCCCACGTCGACGCCATTCTCGCAATCGAGTTCCATGAGCGCCAGGCGCATCTCGGGCGACTCGATGCGCTCGAGCACGTCACGCGTCACGCAGTCGGGGCGGCAGTTGCAGCCCTGCTCGGCGGCCTTCTTTTTGCAGCCCTCCGAGCACGTCATATCGGCCAGGTTGACCTTAAAGACTTTGCCGTTCTCCAGGCGCAGCACCAGCTGCTCACGCGGCGTGTCATATTCCTGAATACGCGCCTTGCCAAGCGGCGTATCGATGAGCGTCTTCTTTTTGGGCGCACGGCTCTTAAAGTCCTTGTACGCCTCGAACTCATAGCGCAGGCAGCACATCAGGCGGCCGCATACGCCGCTGATCTTGGACGAGTTGAGCGGCAGGTCCTGCTCTTTTGCCATGCGAATCGAGACGGGCTCAAACTGTCCGCCAAAGCGCGTGCAGCAGAGCTCCTGCCCGCATTGGGCATAGCCACCCACCAGGCGGGTCTCGTCGCGCACGCCGATCTGGCGCATGTCGACGCGAATGTGCAGCGTCGAGGACAGATCCTTGACGAGCTGGCGAAAATCGACGCGCTCCTCGGCCGCAAAGTAGAACACGGCCTTCTCGCCGCCAAACAGGTACTCGACGCCCACCGGTTTCATCTCGAGGTCGAGCTCCTTGACCAGGCGGCGGAAGTCGACCATGGCCTCGTCGCCCTGGATGGCCAGGTCATCGGCAAGCTGCAGGTCGATGTCGCTCGCCACGCGCAGCACGGGCTTGAGCGGCTGACCGATCTCGTCTTGCGGCACCTCGAAGGGATCGGCCGTAACCAGGCCGATCTCGGTTCCGCGCTCGGTGGAGCAGATAGCGTAGTCTGCCTCGAGGATATCCAGATCCTGTGGGTCGAACCACAGGTCGCGCGAGGCGTAGGTAAACTTAACGGGTACGACTAACGGCATTTCAGTGCCTTCCTGATATCGAACAGCATGACCTCGATGGCCAGCTGGGGAGTAACGTTTCTGGCGATGTTGCGCTCAGCGGTGGTAACCGCCTCGAGCGCCCGGGTGGCACCCGCAACATTGGTCGCCGCGGCAAGCCGCCCGATCGTGTCGCGCACGTCCTCGTTCACAACGTCTGCCGCCTCATCCTGAAGCGTCAGCAGCACGTCGCGCATGAGCGTCCGCGCGCTCGCCAGCGCTTCCATGATACCCGAACGCTCGCGCGCGTTGAGTTCGCGCTTGTTGCGGTCCTCAAGCTGCTTCAATGCTCCACGCGACAGGTAGTCGGCATTTTGCTCGAGCACCTTTTCCTGCGTGGACTTGACCTCGGCGAGCGGCGCCTTGACGGCGACGATGAGCGACTTGGCGCGACTGAGCACATCGGCCTCGTCGGCGGCGATGAGCGAGTCGATGGCACGGACCATCTGGCGACGGGCGTCCTGGCGCTCGGCGCTCTTGAGGAACT
>CAJMRJ010000272.1:0-1538 GCA_905215865.1 uncultured bacterium
CCGCCGATGGCCTGGCCGACCCACTGTGCGCGCGGGTTGGTGCCCAGCACGGCGCCGGCCTTAAAGTCGTTCATGACGTCGCCCGCAAGGCCGCACGCCACGGCCACGATGCCGGCGATAAAGAACAGCTTGACCTGCGCGAGCTGCGCGAAGGCAGCCACGATGAGCATGACGATGAGGCCAAAGATCTCCATGGGGTCGATGCCCGTCTGGCCGCAGCTCTGTGCGCTCATGATGGTGGTGACAAAGGTGAACAGCGTGACGATGACGGCTGGGACGGGACCGAGGTCGAGTGCGATGGCAACGATCACAGCGATGGCTGCGGTGCCCAGGCCGATGATGCCGGCGTCGAGCTTAAGCGAGCCCGAGATAAGCGACTGCTCGTCGGTGTCGGTGGAGCTGTCGGCGGCGAGGCCACGGACGATACCGGCGACCTGCGGCAGGATGTCCTTAAGGACGACGGCGACGCCAAAGCCCATCATAAGACCCATGCCGAGGGATTTGACGATACCCTGCGCGGTCACAATATCGAACAGGCCAGCAGCGGTGCCGCCAACGATGATGCCAAAGTTGCCCAGTAGCGCGCCGGCAAACCAGAAGGCGACGGGGGCGAAGCCCACGAGGAAGCCGATGGACAGCAGCATGGGCGAGTTGTAGATGGCAAAGGTCACGCCGGGGATATTGAGCGTGCACAGCATACTGGGCACCACGCCCAGGGCGTCGCGCAGCACGCTGTAGATGCCTGCGATGGCCATGGAGCCAAAGAGCTGCTTACCGGTCTTGCCGCCGGCCTCGGTAGCACGTAGGGTCTGAGCTGCGGCGTTGCCGGTGGGGAACTCCAGCGCGGCGTCCACGATAAAGTGACGGTGGATGAGCGCTGTCGCTAGAAGGCCCAAGATGGTGCCGGCGAGCGCCACGATAAACATGTCGAGCCAGCTGATCTGGTCGGCATAGCCCAACATCCAGGCGCCCGGGATGGTAAACGCCAGGCCGCCGGCGACCATGGCGCCCGCAGACATGATGGTGTGGGTGACGTTGGCCTCGTTGAGGCTGGCGTTGCCCATGAGCTTCAGGAAGAACAGCGAAATGACGGCAGCGAAAATGATCGGCCAGGGGAGGGCGCCCATCTTGAGGGCGGTATAGGCCGAGCTTGCCGTGATGATCACGCAGCCAAGGACGCCGATGACGACGCCGCGCAGCGTGAGTTGACCGCGCATCGAGGTGCGGTTCGAGGGATTGCTCATATAGAACTCCTTTGCGTATATCCGCTTCCCCCGGGAGCGCCGCTACGGATACGGCGCGGGAAGTCGGGTTACCAAGGGCCGATGCGTGAGCTCGCGTACGACCGCGCATCAGTATAGCCGCAAGCTAGTCATTTTGGGATGACTGGTTTAGGTAGGCGATATACTGCTGGGCAGACGAAAGGAGCGCCGACGATGCTTAATGGCTGCGCATACATATTGACGGTCGACGTGGGCAACACGTTCATTCGCTTTGGCCTGTTTGCCGAGGACTCGGCCGCGGCACAGGAATGCCCG
>CAJMRJ010000273.1:0-1504 GCA_905215865.1 uncultured bacterium
GTTGACAAAACTATAGGAACACCCAATGACTAGTATTCGATGCCTTGGCGGGCTAGGAGGCCTTCGTCGAAGTAGTGTTTGACGGGGCGCATTTCGGTTACTAGGTCTGCAAGGTCGGCGAGGGGCAGCAAGCCACGGCCGGTGAGCACGAGCTCCGTGGTGGTTGGTTTCATCGCGATCAACGCTTCGACATCTTCGCGCGTCACAAATCCCCGTCGCATGGCTTCTCCCAGCTCATCCAAGATCAGCACGTCGACCTGGCTAATCTGCTCGCGCGCCAGCTCCATGATCTGTGCGGCACAGGCTTCGGGCGTGTCGCGGTCGGCTTGTACGATGCGTAGCCCCAATCGAGGTGCTGCGTCATGTTCGGCACAGTGCAGCTTCTTGGCAAACTGAAGCATGAGCACGTTAAGTCCATAGCCCGTGGCGCGCAGCGCGAGGCCCAGCGCAGCCGTCGTCTTGCCCTTGCCGTCGCCCGTATAGATTTGAACCTTGCCGACTTCCAGTGATGCCATCTCTGTCCTTTCGTGCCCGGCGTCGGTTTATCGCCGTCCGGGTTGGGTATTCTAGAAAACATTATCAACCCCAGTAGATGGAGTTCAAGCAGATGGAGATGGATGACAACAAACGTAGACGAAATATGATCCTCTACGTGCTCATCGCCTTCGTCGTCTACCTCGTGCTCTCGACCGTTCTGTTCCCCAACATCGGTCACACGCAGCAGATTACGAAGACCGATTACTCGACGTTTGTCAAAGCGCTCGATAAGAAGAGTGTCGACAAGGTCGAGTACAACACGGACGATTACACGATTTATTACACCAAGAAGGGCGAGGACGAGAACATCGCCTACAAGACGACCGGTGTGCCGAATGACGCGGGCTTTACCGATCGCGTGCTTGAATCTGGCGCCTCGCTTGAGTCGGTCGTTCCCGATAAGAACTCGGGCCTGATGACCTACTACTTGCTCACCCTCATTCTTCCCATGGCGATTTTCTTCCTGATCGGCTGGTGGCTCAACCGCCGCATGAAGAAGGCCATGGGTGATGACGGTCCGTCGATGAACTTTGGCGGCGGTGGCTTTGGCGGCGGTGGACTGGGTAAGTCCGGCGCGCGCGTGATCGCCTCCAAGGACGTGGGCGTGACCTTTAAGGATGTCGCCGGCCAGGAAGAGGCCAAGGAATCCCTCAAGGAGGTCGTCGACTTTCTGGAGAAGCCGCAGCGCTACGAGGAGATCGGCGCCAAGCTGCCGCGTGGTGCTCTGCTTGTCGGCCCTCCGGGTACTGGTAAAACCCTGCTTGCCAAGGCTGTGGCCGGCGAGGCGGGCGTGCCGTTCTTTAGTATTTCTGGTTCTGAGTTCGTCGAGATGTTCGTTGGCCGCGGTGCCGCCAAGGTGCGCGACCTGTTTAAGCAGGCCAAGGAAAAGGCCCCGTGCATCGTGTTTATCGATGAGATCGATACCATCGGCAAGAAGCGCGATGGCGGTGGCTTTAGCGGCAACGAC
>CAJMRJ010000274.1:0-1480 GCA_905215865.1 uncultured bacterium
ATTGACGCACATGGCGACCAGGTCCTGGCCCACCGTCTCGTGACGGTCCATGATCTGGGCGAGCACGAGCTTGGTGCCCACGCCGTCGGTGCCGCTGATCAGAATCGGGTCTTCCATATCCTTAAGCGCGGCGGCCGAGAACAGGCCACCAAAGCCACCGATGCCGCCGATGACCTCGGGGCGGTTGGTGTCCTTGACCATCTGCTTAATAGCGTCGACGGCGCGGCCGCCCTCGGCGGTATCGACGCCGGCGTCCTCGTACGTCACATGCTTGCTGTCGCTCATCTGAGCCTTCCTCTCCCACTACCGTGGCGCCGCACAGGCGCCAAACGGTGCTCATAGTTGCGTTCATTTCGGCGCACGCCATAACGGCACGCGCCGTCATATCAACAAAACAGCAGGTAAAACCTACCAAAATAAACCTGTCCCCACATGGCAGGCTTTAGGCCTCGCCGTGTTCCTCTTCCCAGCTGCGGTCGTCGTATTTCTCGACCACGGCGTCGTCGTCAAAGTGCAGCGGCTTGTCCAGGTTGCGGGGCTTAAAGCCCTCCATGAACTTGTCGCGGCCAAAGCTCTCGGGAATCGCCACGGGGTAGCGTCCGGTAAAGCACGCATCGCAGTAACCGCCCTTGGGCATGACCTTCAGCAGGCCCTCGACCGAAAGGAAGGCCAGCGAATCGGCGCCAATGTACTCGCAAATCTCGTCGACCGTCTTGTTGGCGCTGATAAGCTGCGACTGCACGTCGGTATCGATACCGTAGAAGCACGGCCAGATGACCTCGGGCGAGTTGATGCGGATATGAATCTCCTTGGCGCCGGCGTTGCGCAGCATCTTGACGAGCTGCACCATGGTGGTGCCGCGGACGATGGAGTCATCGATGACGACCAGGCGCTTGCCCTCGATGTTGTCACGCAGCGGGTTGAGCTTCATGCGCACGCCCATGGCACGCAGCTCCTGCGTGGGCTCGATAAACGTACGGCCCACATAGCGGTTCTTGATAAGACCCTCGCCAAAGGGAATACCGCTCTCGTGCGAATACCCCTCCGCGGGCGGCAGGCCGGAGTCGGGCACGCCGATGACCAGGTCAGCCTCGACGGGCTCCTCATGTGCCAGCTGACGACCCATGTCATAACGGCAGGCGTAGACGCTCTTGCCGTTCATGATGGAATCGGGGCGAGCGAAGTAGACCTGTTCAAAGATGCAGTTAGCAGGCTCTTCGGCGGCAGGCACGCCCTGCTCGGACACAAGGCCCTCGGCGCTGATGCGCAAAATCTCACCGGGACGGACGTCGCGGACGTACTCGGCGCCCACAATGTCGAGCGCACAAGTCTCGGAGGCGACGACGGCATCGCAGTCGCCATGGCACTGGCCATTCTCGACAGTGAGATCAGCCATCCACGCCTCGAGTGTGTATTTACTGTTGATGAGGAAGTCGGAATGCTCGGAGCAGCTGCCCTGAACATGAGTCCCCTGTCCTCC
>CAJMRJ010000275.1:0-1477 GCA_905215865.1 uncultured bacterium
CCGGCCGCCACGGTGGCCATGCCTGCCATGCCGCAGGAGTAGGTTCACTCGCTTATCACCATCATGTACCTGCGCTTTTACCGTACGCAGATGAGCGCGACGGCAAGTGTTGCGCTGCGGGTATAATGGACAGCATTCAAACGGTGGGCATCGAGGTGCCCGCAGGAGAGGAATGATCATGGGAAAGACTTTCAGCTTTGTCTCCGGTGCGCTCTTTGGTGCTGCCGCCGGCGCTATCATCGGCGTTGCCCTGGCCCCGCGCTCGGGTGCCGAGACCCGCGCCATGGCCGCCGATATCGCCAACGATGCCTGGGACAACATGCGTGACACCTACGAGCACAGTGCCGAGGAGGCTCGTGCCGCGGTCAGCGACTTTGGTCCGATGGTCGATGCCAAGACCGATGACCTGCGCGCCAAGGTCGACCTGGCCCGCGAGCGCATGGATCAGCTTCGCGAGCAGCTCAACGACGCCATCTCGGGCGGCAACGTGACGCCCGCTGCCGACGTCGTAGTCGAGAACGTCGCCGAGGCCGACACCGAGGCCACGGAGCCCTCGACCGAGGCATAATGCGCGCAGGGGATTTTGTCGGCGTCAAGGTTTATCGTAAGCCTGCCGAAGACAAGCGCACCAAAAAGGACGGCACGCCGCGCAGCCCCAAAAAGCTCGGCAAGATTCACTTTCCCGTCTTTACCCCGGGTGGCACGCGCGTGGTGGGCTTTATGGTCCGCCAGTCCGATATCGCGGGTATGATCGAGCGCCCCGACCGGTTTGTGGCGCTCGATGCCATCGGCGTCTATGAGGGTGCTGTCGCGGTCGACGACGTCAAGGGCACCTACGATGCCGCCGCGGCCAAGCGTCTCGATATCAACCTGGATGATTGCATTATCTGGGTTGGCATGGACGTGCGCACGGAATCGGGCGATGTCGTGGGCTACTGCTCGGACGTTGAGTTCAAGCCGCGCTCGGGTATTGTGCAGATGTTCTACGTGACCGCCGGTGCCGCTTCGAGCGTGCTGGTGGGCGACACGCAGGTGCCGCCGACGATGCTGCGCGGCTACGAGAACGGCGCGATGATTGTCTCGGACGAGGTCAAGGCGCTCGGGTATTCGGGCGGCGCGGCCGCCAAGGCTGCCGAGGCCAGTGTCGTGGTGGGCGATAAGGTCAAGAAGGGCGCCAAGGTGCTCGATGACAAGGGATCGGTCGCCGTGGACAAGGGCAGCCGCGCACTGGGCAAACAGCTCGGCAAGACGCGCGGTATGTTCAAGGCCTTTAAGGACGAATATCAAAAGGCGAGCGGGGGCTCGTCAAAAGCTAGCAAATAGCGACGTACCAAATGATGGGAGGCGAGCCGGAGACATGTTGCTCCGGCTCGCTGTGTTTATGGGGGAGGGCACATGCGCCAAAACGGATCTAACTTAAACGGGCCCTCGGGTGCGCGTCCGACGGCGCGCCGCGACCTGGGGCAGCTGCCCAGCG
>CAJMRJ010000276.1:0-1465 GCA_905215865.1 uncultured bacterium
TCAGCTCAGGATGCCGCTTCGCCTGCCCCAGCCGAGCCCCGCATCGCCCGCGTTCTCGAGGTCGGCTGCGGCACGGGCTGCATCTCGCTCTCCCTTGCCTGGGAGCGCCGCGGCCACGTTACCTGCACCGCCACCGATATCGAGCCGCGCGCTATCGATCTGGCCACCAAAAACCGCGACGCGCTCGGTCTCACATCCGATGAGGTCGCCTTTAGCCTCACCAACCTGGTGAGTTCCATTCCCCGCGAAGAGTGGGGCACCTTTGATGTGCTTGTCTCCAATCCGCCCTACATTCCGACCGACGTCATGCGCTCACTGCCGCACGAGGTCAAGGACTTCGAGCCCGACCTGGCGCTTGAGGGCGGCGCCGACGGCCTCGATATCTTCCGCCGCCTGCTCAATGCGGCGCCTTACATGCTGCGCGCCGGCGGCCTGTTTGCCTGCGAGCTCTACGAGGGTGCCCTCGATGCCGCGGCCGAGCTCTGTCGCCAGGCAGGCCTTTCGGACGTGCGTATCGTCCACGACCTCACCGATCGCCCCCGCATCGTCCGAGCCATCGTCACCGAGCCCAAGCAGCGCCAGTAATATTTATTAACTGGTTAACAAAAATTATAAAGTAGTTTATAATTAGGACGGCTGAAAGAGGTCGGCCCATGCAACCTCCTACCTTTCGGGAAATCATTGCCCTACTCAAGCACGATGGATTCGTGAAGGTCGCGCAAGTCGGTGGTCATGCTAAGTATGCTTCTGGCGATCGTGTTGTCCCCGTGAACGGCTCTGGTGGTGATCGACCAAAGAAGGGCACGTGGGCAAGTATTCGTCGCCAAGCTGGATGGTAGTTGGAGGCAAAATGAGGCAGCGATTTACCTATGACTGCGTTCTCATAAAAGAAGACGACGGTTACTGCGCCAGCTTCCCGCAGATTCCCGGCGCCTTTGCCGATGGCGATACGCGCGAAGAAGCGATTGCCCATGCCACCGAGGCGCTGATGGCGTTTTTGGCCGACGACCTCAACAACGGTTTGACTCCGGCAGGGTACGAACGCTCGGCCGAGGTCGTGGCCCTTTCAGTCGAAATCGACCACGAGGACGCTCGGGAAGCGGCGTGCCGAACATTTAAAGATGCAGCGCTGGACCTCAAAGTCTCCGCTCCGCGGATTACCGCGCTGGTCAAAGCCGGAAAACTCGATGTTGAACTCGTCGACGGCCGTCGGATGATAACGATAGACAGCATCGAGCGCTACGCCGCCCAAAGACGCCATGCCGGCAGGCCAAAGAAGTTCGTCGCAGTCCAATAACCCCCTCACTTTCACCGACTACTAGAGCCGCTCACCAAACCAACATGCGCTCTGGGCAAATAGGCTGAATGTTTCGTGCGAGAATGCCCCTCAGTAAACAAACTTTCACCAGAGCGTAAGGGGCTGGCATACACATGCAGACGGTCTATCGGGTATACGAGGGAACGC
>CAJMRJ010000277.1:0-1437 GCA_905215865.1 uncultured bacterium
TCGTGGCCACCATGGTCGTGGGCATCATCGGCGCGTTCTTCGGCGTGCTGGCGTAAGGGCCCGGCTGCATAGATTTTCGTTGCAACCTGGAAAGGGGATGGAGCAGGCCTATGCCCTCCATCCCTTTTTGTATAGAAGGAGTTCGTATGTTCGCGAAAGATCGCGAAGCAATGCGCCTGACGCCGGCAGAGGTCAGGCTGATTCTTATTGAGTCCCTGCAGTGGTGCGCCAACAACGCGGTCTACTTTTTGGGGCTTATCGGTGCGGCCACGTATGATCTGGCCGGCACGGCCTTTTTGGTTGCCGCCATTACGCTCGTGCGCAATCTTATGACGTCGGCGGGCAATATGGTGTCGGGCTCGGTCATCGATCGCTTCGGACCGCGCCGGACGTCGTTTGTGACGTGCGTGATTACGGCAGTGCTATCGCTTGGCGTGGGGCTGGCGCCGTTGTCTGTCCCCGGGCTTGTGTTTGCCGCGTGCGTCTTGGGACTTGCGGGCGGCTTTATCAACACCTGCACGCATGCGTTTCCGGGATACCTGGAGTCGACCACCGAGGGCCGTACCCGCGTGAACGGTCTTATGGTGTTCTACAGCAATATCGCCTATACCGCTGGCCCGCTGCTCGGTGGTGCCATCGTGAGCTGTTTTGCCACGCAATCGGTCTATCTGCTCATGGCGGGCATGATGGGTGTGGCGGCCGTGCTCTCCTTGGGCTGTCACGAGTGTGTTGCTCCCGCAAAAGGGGAGAAGCCGAAGGGCGGTATTCTGGGCGGCATGGCCGAGGGCGCGCGACTTACGTTTCGCGACCACGACTTGCGCCTCATCTTTATCTCGGGCTTTTTGGGTTTCTTTGCGTTTGGCGCGTTCGATTCGCTTGAGTCGTTGTTTTACCGCGATGTGCTCAACGTGGATATCGTCTGGCTGGGCTGGTTGTCCTCGGTCGTGGGCCTCACTTCCTCGGTGGGTGCGTTCATCCTGACCAAGCTTTCTGCTCGCCATGTCAACCTGCGATTGCTGCTCGGCGCGCTCATGGCCGTGGGCATTGGGTCCATGGTGTACGTGGGCACCGATATGCTGGGGGTCGCGATTATCGGTCAGGCGATTAACGGTCTGGCCTGGGGGTTCCTGGAGCCGCTGCAGATGATCTTGATTCAGGAGCGCGCGGACATCAAATACCTGGGACGCATTACCGGCTTTGTACGCTTTGGCCTGATGAGTGCCGGTGTGCTGCCGCTGCTGGCCGCTCCGTTTTTGGCAGAGGCCCTGGGCGTTCAAGCGGTGCTGTTTGGAGCCTCGACAATCATTGCGCTGGTAGGAACGCTGTTCTTTGTCGCACAGGGGAGGCGGCAGAAATGCTAGATATACATCTAATTTTAATTTAGGCTCTGTTAGACCAGGATTGACATGCCGGCCTGCCGGCTATCTCGCCGTCTCC
>CAJMRJ010000278.1:0-1430 GCA_905215865.1 uncultured bacterium
GAGGACCGCGAGGACCGCGATCGTCACGGCCGCCGCGAGGACCGCGGTCCTCGTCCAGACCCATGGCGACGAGCGGAGCAATAACCTTATCGAGGGCAGCCATCAGCTCGGTGGCCTCCTCGTAAGAAAGCTCGGGCAGGAGCTTCTCCTTCTTGTTGGCAAGCTCGACCAGGCCCTCAGCGGCATCCTCGGCAGCGAAGACAACGATCTTGCGCATATCGCCCTCGGCGTCGTCGATGCGGCCGACCAGATCGGCAGCCTCGGCCTCGGCCATCAGGCCATCGAGCTCGCGGAGGCGCATGCCCAGCAGGTCGGACATTTCCTTCTGCTCCATCTTGGGCTTGAGGTCAAGAAGCTTGATGGCGCGCTCGATGTTCGCCATGCGCTCGGCCTTGGCCTCCTCCTCCTTGGAAATAGCAAAGCGACGGCTACGCAGCAGACGGGCGGCCTTCTGCATCTTGTCCATCAGCTCTTCGTCATCGTAATCAACGGCGGCCTCGACAACCTCGGCCTCCTCCTCGGCGGAAACCTCGTCAGCAGCCTCAACCTCGGCAGCTTCGGTCTCCACGGTCTCGACTGCCTCAACCTCGGCAGCCATGGTCTCGTTCTCGGTCTCGTTCATGATCTCTTCGTTCTCAGACATGAGACTCCTTCTTGGCCCTCTCGGGCATCATCGCCCCATTCGCGGGGCCCGTCGCGCACTCTTTGCGCTTTATACATTCATGCCTCTCGGCAAAACGTCCATTAGTTTATGGTGTCGCCATCCAATCTAGCTGCAGAATCTATGTGCACACATTAATGCGACATGTCGCGGTATCATGACCTGAACCAAACGCATCTACCTTAAGGAGCCCGCCATGATTAAGCCCATCATGAAATCCGAGTTCTTTTTGCGCCTGCCTTCCGAAGACGCGGGACCTGACGATGCCGCGACCGGGCAGGACCTCCTGGATACGCTCCACGAGCATGAGCACGAGTGCGTGGGGCTCGCCGCCAACATGATCGGCGTGCGCAAACGCATCATCTGCGTAAAGGACGGCAACAGGACACTCCTGATGTACAACCCGCAAATTCTTGAGCAGGTCAATGCCTACCAGACGAGCGAAGGATGTCTTTCGCTCGTCGGCGAGCGTCCCTGCACTCGTTATCGCCGCATTAAGGTGGAATATCTAGACGAGAACTTCGTCCACCGCATCAAAAATTTCTCGGGCTACACCGCCGAAATCATCCAACACGAAATCGACCACTGCTCCGGGATTGTTATTTAGACAGCCAAGAATAATAACCAGCTTTGCTCCGTTAAATGCGGATCGTGGTAACGACACAGGTTGAGCACACGACAGCGAGCGAGCCGCATTTGCGCCAAGGTGACGTGAAATCAGAACCACCCTTAAAAAGGGTGGTTTGCTCTTAGGGTATAACCCACGGGC
>CAJMRJ010000279.1:0-1428 GCA_905215865.1 uncultured bacterium
CTGCAGCGGCTACGAGAGCCAGCTGCGCGCCATCGTGCGCTTCCTCAACGAGTCTGGCGTGCAGGTGGGCTTTGAGATGCCCGAGCTGCCGGTCAACGACACCAGCTGCGACGGCGTCTCCTACAAGCAGGTCACCCACAAGCAGCCTAAGAAGGACTCAAAGGCGCTGCTCGAGGGTCGTCCCGTCTACACGGGCGATATGGTGCCCGCCGGCGCGCTCATCGTCAAACTCAAACGCAGCCCCTATGCCCGCGCCAAGATCCGCTCCATCGACACGTCTCGCGCCCTTAAGGTACCCGGCGTCGTGGGCGTCTACACCTATGAGGACGTGCCCCAGCGCCGCTTTACCATCGCTGGCCAGAGCTATCCACAGCCGAGTCCCTACGACCGCCTGATCCTCGAGAACCTCGTGCGCTATCAAAACGAGGAGGTGGCGATCGTCGCCGCCGAGACCGAGGAGGCCGCCGACAAGGCGCTCAAGCTCATCAAGGTCGATTACGAGGTGCTCGAGCCGCTGCTCGACTTTACCCAGGCACTCGATAACGACATCGTGGTCCACCCCGAGGGCGACGTGACCTTTATGTTCCCGCAGGGCGGCGACGTTCCGCGCAACCTGGTTTGCAGCGGTACCAGCGATTTTGGCGATCTTGACGAGGCGTTCGCCCAGAGCGACATCGTCTTTGAGCGCACTTACACCAGCCAGGCCACGCAGACCGCGCCCATGGAGACCTTCCGCGCCTTCGCGACGACCGACGCGTTCGGCCGCATCTCGGTGACCACCTCCACGCAGGTGCCCTTCCACGTGCGCCGCATGGTCGCGCAGTCGCTCGATATTCCGCAGTCGCAGGTGCAGGTTATTAAGCCGCGCATCGGCGGCGGCTTTGGCTCCAAGCAGACGGGCTGCTGCGAGATCTTCGTGGCGTTCGTGACCCAGCAGACTGGCCGTCCGAGCTATTGCTGCTACACCCGCGAGGAGACCATCACCGCGGGCAACTCGCGTCATCAGATGCAGATGACCGTCAAGCTGGGTGCCATGAACGACGGCACCATCACGGCCATCGACCTGCACACGTTGTCCAACGCTGGCGCGTACGGCGAGCACGCCACCACGACGATCGGCCTCTCGGGACACAAGAGCCTGCCCATCTACAACCATGTGAAGGCGAGCCGCTTTAGCTGGGATGCCGTCTACACCAACACCAACCGCGGCGGCGCGTATCGCGGCTACGGTGCAACCCAGGGCCAGTTTGCCGTGGAGAGTGCCGTCAACGAGCTCGCCGACATGCTGCACATGGACCCTGCCGACCTGCGCCTTAAGAACATGGTGCGCGAGGGCGAGATCATGCCGCAGTACTACAACGAGAAACTCAACGCCTGCGCGCTCGACCGCTGCCTGCTGCGCGCGATGGACATGATCGGCTGGCGCGA
>CAJMRJ010000280.1:0-1427 GCA_905215865.1 uncultured bacterium
GGCGCGCACCAGGTGCTCGTCGTGGCTGATCAGTACGATGGTGCCGGGGAAGTTTTCCAGGGCGTTCTCGAGCATGTCCACCGAGTCGATGTCCAGGTGGTTTGTGGGCTCGTCCAGGCACAGGAGCGCCTCGGGGGCTACGAGCATCTTGGCCAGGGCCAGACGCGCCTTTTCGCCACCGGAGAGGACGCGTACCTGCTTTTCGATTGCGTCGTTGTCGCTAAACAGGAAGGCGCCCAGCAGACTGCGCTGCTGGGGCACGGTCCACTTGGGCGTGACGGTGTCGATTTCTTGCAGGACGGTGTTGGACTCGGTCATGCCTTCGAGCGCGTGCTGGGCGTAATAGGCCACGCCCACGTTCGTGCCCAGGTCGCGCGTGCCGGTAGTGGGCGGCTCCAAGCCGGCGATGATTTTCATGAGGGTGGACTTGCCGGCGCCGTTGGGGCCGACGAGCGCCACATGCTCGCCGCGGTAGAGCTTGAGGTCGATATCGCTGTAGATGTGCTTGTTGCCGTAGGACTTGGACACGCCCTCCAGGCCCACGACCATGTCGCCCGAGCGCGGCGGGTCGGGGAACTTAAAGTCGATGTGCTTGTGGCCCTCGGGCAGGATGACGAGCTCTTTTTTGATCTGCTCGATCTTGCGGATGCGCTCCTGGGCCTGGGCGGCCTTGGTGGGCTTGTAGCGGAACTTGTCGACGAAGACCTGCATGTGGGCGATATCGCGCTCCTGGGCAGCACGCTTGGCGCGCATCTGCTCCAGGTTGTCCTCGCGCTGCTTGAGGTAGCTGCTGTAGTTGCCGGTATAGGTGGTCACACGGCGGTTTTCGAGGGCGGCGACGTGGTCGACGCAGGCGTCCATGAAGGCGCGGTCGTGGCTGACGATGAGGACGGCGCCGTCGTAGTTCGCGATAAAGCCGCGCAACCACTGAACGCTTTCGAGGTCCAGGTGGTTGGTGGGCTCGTCAAGAAGCAGCAGGTCGGGATGGCGCAGGAAGAGCTTTGCCAGTGCGATGCGCATTTGCCAGCCGCCTGAGAACTCGGAGCACGGGCGCTCAAAGTCGGTGACCTTAAAGCCCAGGCCGGACAGGATTTTGCGCGCGTTGCTCTCGAGCTCGTAGCCGCCCAGGTGCTCAAATCGGTCCTGGACCTGGCCGTACTCATTTAGGAGCGAGTCGACGTCCTTGCCCTGCTCGGAGAGCTCGGTGATCTGGGCCTGCAGCTCGTTGGCGCGCTCGCCCATGCGGCGGATTTCCTTGGCCGCCGCCATGACCTCGGCAAGAATGGTGGTGTCCTTTTGCTCCAGATTAGTTTCCTGCTCTAGGTAGCCCACCTGGCAGTCCTTGGCGTACTGGACCTGGCCGGCGTCGGGGCTGTCGATGCCCATGATGATCTTGAGCATGGTGGTTTTGCCGGCGCCGTTGGGGC
>CAJMRJ010000281.1:0-1412 GCA_905215865.1 uncultured bacterium
GACCGCGATATCGTCGCCGAGGGTCGCGACATCGGAACCGTCGTGTTCCCCAACGCGCAGGTCAAGGTGTTCCTGACCGCCGACCCGCGTGAGCGTGCCCGCCGCCGCGTGCTGCAGCGCCATCAAAACGACGACCAGCCGCTTACTGCCGAGCAGCTCGAGGCCGAGGTCGACGAGACCCTCGACGCCCTCAAGCAGCGCGATAAGCTCGACAGCAGCCGCGAGGTCGCACCGCTCGTTCCCGCTGAGGACGCCGTGCACGTCGACTCCACCGCTCACACCATCGACGAGGTCGTCTCGATAATCGAGGACCTCATCAACCAAAGGAGGTAGCCCATGCGCCTGTTTAAGCAGACGCCCGAGGATTACTACAACGCCCCCTACGCCGAGTTCCCCGCACTCATCCGCGGCACCGTCGCCGTGGTCATGGGCATCCTGTGGGTCTTCTCCAAGCTCATGTGGCGCTGGAAGGTAGAGGACGCCGATCTGCTGTTTGAGCGCCAGGAAGGCCGCGGCAGCGTGGTCATCTGCAACCACACCTCGATGGCCGAGCTCCTGGCTGTAGAGACGGCGCTGTTCTTTGGCGGCCGCCGCATTCGCCCCATTTTTAAGTCCGAGTTTGCCAAGAGCAAGATCGTACGCTGGGCCTTTAGCCGCGTGGGCGGCATTCCCGTCGAGCGCGGCACCGCCGACATGAAATGTCTGCGCGCCGCCCAGCATGCACTGCAGCGCGGCGAGGACGTCCTGATCTTCCCCGAGGGCACGCGCATCCGCTCGCGTGAGATCAAGCCCGAGGTCCACGGCGGCTTTGTGCTCATCGCCCAGATGGGCAAGGCGCCCGTCAACCCGCTCGCCATCTGCGGCTGGTCCGACATTACGCCTAAGGGTAAAAAGCTCATACGCCCCAAAAAGTGCTGGATCCGTGCCGGCAAGGCCATCTCGCTATCCGATGCTCCGGCCGAGCTCAAGCGCAAGGAGCGCCTGGCATGGTTTGAGTCCGAGGCCATGAGCCGCGTCTACGCCATGCGCGATGACCTGTGTGCCGAGCATCCGGGCAGGTTCTAGCCATGGGTGAGAACGTCATGAATACTATCGCGACCGCCGCTGAGGAGGTCGTCCCCACCATCGAAATCGCTGCCCACGCCGGCACCTGCTACGGCGTGCAGCGTGCGCTCGACATGGCATTGGCGGCCGCCCCGCAGGCGGGGGAGAACGCTCAGGTCCACACCCTGGGCCCGCTCATCCATAACCCCATCGTGGTACGCGAGCTCGCCGAGGCAGGCGTCGATCTGGCCGACACCTTGGACGATGCCGCGTCGGGCACCGTAATCATCCGCGCCCACGGTGTGGTGCCGCAGGTCATTGACGCGGTGGACGTCCCGGTGATCGCCGCCGGCGGCATTGCCGACGGA
>CAJMRJ010000282.1:0-1386 GCA_905215865.1 uncultured bacterium
GGCGGCTCCATCCGTCAGCCGGCGTCGCTGTGCGGCGTGGTGGGCTTTAAGCCCACGTACGGCGCCGTGAGCCGTTACGGCGTGGTGGCCTTTGGCTCGTCGCTCGACCAGGTGGGCCCCTTTGGCCGCGCGGTCGAGGACGTTGCGCTGGCCATGAACGCGCTTACCGGCGCGGGCCACGATCCGTACGACTGCACCAGCCAGGATTGCGCCGTCGACTTTACCGAGCATCTCAACGACAGCATCGAGGGCAAGCGCGTGGGCATTATCCCTGCGTTTATGGAGGCCGAGGGCCTGACGCCCGAGGTCAAGGCCGCTGTTCAGCGCGCCGCCCAGGAGCTGCAGAACCAGGGTGCCGAGCTGGTCGAGGTCGACCTGCCGCACCTGGATGCCGCCATCGCCGCCTACTACGTCATCGGCCCGGCCGAGGCGTTCTCCAACCTGGCCCGTTTTGACGGCATTCGCTACGGCTATCAGGAGGAGGGCTGCGCCAACCTGTCCGACCAGAGTTCGCTTTCGCGCGCCCACGGCTTTGGCGCCGAGGCCAAGCGCCGTCAGATGCTCGGCGCCTACCTGCTGAGCTCGGGCGTGTACGACAAGTACTACCACGCTGCGCAAAAGGCCCGCACGCTCATCACGCAGGACTACGACGCTGCGTATGCCAAGGTGGACACCATCCTCATGCCCGCCTCGCCGCGCACGGCCTTTAAGTTTGGCGAGATCAGCGACCCCACGCAGATGTACCTCTCCGACCTGTACACCATCTCGCTCAACATTTGCGGCAACGGTGGCATCTCGGTGCCGCTGGGCCTGGGCGAGGATACTCAGCTGCCCGTTTCTGCCCAGCTGGTTGGTCCGGCCTTTAAGGACCGTCAGCTGCTTATGTTTGCCCGCGCCCTGGAGCGCGGCTTTGCCGATGCCGCTACGGGTGCGCCCGCGCTTTCCGTCGCGCCCGATTTTGCCGGGAAGGGAGGCGAGCTGTAATGAAGGAGCTTTCCGAGGTCCTGCAGGATTGGGAGGCCGTGATCGGCCTGGAGATCCATACCGAGCTCACCGCACTCGATACCAAGATGTTCTGCAACTGCAAGCTCAGCCACGATGACGAGCCCAACGCCAACGTGTGCCCGGTGTGCCTGGGCCTGCCCGGCGCCCTGCCGGTGCCCAACAAGCGCGCCATCGAGAGCATCGTCAAGGCCGGTCTCGCCACCAACTGCGAGATCCAGCGCCACTCGATGTTCTACCGCAAGCACTATTTCTATCCCGATATGGCCAAGAACTTCCAGACCACGCAGGGTCCGGTTGCCTTTGCCATGTACGGTCACCTGGACCTGGACGTGACCGGTCGCGGTGCCGCCGAGCGCCCCGACCGCGCGTTTGGCGAGGCCG
>CAJMRJ010000283.1:0-1361 GCA_905215865.1 uncultured bacterium
CGATCGATGGCGCAAATGTGGCCGAACTCTTCCTCGTTGAGCAACGGGAGCTCCAAGCGAACCAGCTGGCAGGCCGTACGGGAGTCCTCGAGCAGGTTGCCGTGGTTGCCTAGGTAAAGCGTGGTCGAGGTGACCATATGCTCGCGCAGGGCGTCGATCGGCGGGTTTGTGACCTGGGCAAACAGCTGATAGAAATAGTCGAAGAACGAACGCGTCTTCTTGGACAGGCAGGCCAGCGGCGCATCGATGCCCATCGAGGCGAGCGGTGCCTTGCCCTGCTGGGCCATGGGACGCACGACCTCGTCAACATCATCCCAGTGATACCCGAGCTTAGCCATGCGCACGGCGGCGGGCACCTCGGCGTCCTCGGCGGGCGTTGCCGCGGCAGGCCTATCGAGCGCGTCGACGGTCAGCGTCTCCTCGGCAATCCAGTCGCGGTAGGGCTTTTCCTTGGCGTAACGGGCACGCAGCTCGTCGTTGTAGATGACGCGCCCGCAGGCAAAGTCGACCTCGAGCATCTGGCCCGGCCCCAGACAGCCGCTCGTCAGGATGTTCTCGGGGCTCACCTCGATGGTGCCCACCTCGCTTGCCAGCATAAAGCGACCGTCGCGCGTCACATAGTAGCGGGCGGGACGCAGGCCGTTGCGGTCGAGGGCGGCGCCCAGGGTACGGCCGTCGGTAAAGGCGATGGCGGCCGGACCGTCCCACGGCTCCATGAGCATGGACTGGTAAGCGTCGTAGGCGCGGCGCTCCTCACTCAGGCTGTCGTTGTGGTCCCACGGCTCGGGCAGCAGCATGGATGCAGCGCGCGTGAGCGGGCGACCGTTCATAACCAGGAACTCGAGCACATTGTCCAGAATCGCGGAGTCGGAGCCCTCGCGGTTGATGATGGGCATCACGCGCTCAAGATCGTGCTGCAGCACGGGGCTGTACAGGTTAGGCTCGCGGGCGCGAATCCAGTTGACGTTGCCCTTGAGGGTGTTGATCTCGCCGTTGTGGATGATAAAGCGGTTGGGGTGCGCGCGCTCCCAGCTGGGCGTGGTGTTGGTGGAGTAGCGCGAGTGAACGAGCGCCACGGCCGTCTTGACGGCGGCGTCGTTGAGATCGATGAAGAAGCGGCGCATCTGCGTGGCGACGAGCATGCCCTTGTACACGATAGTGCGCGAGCTCATGGAGCACACGTAGAAGATCTTGTCGCGCAGGGCGAACTCGGCGTCGGCCTTCTTTTCGATGGTGCGGCGGCACACATACAGGCGGCGCTCAAAGGCATCGCCGGCGGGCGTGTCGTCCGGACGGCCCAGGAAGGCCTGCAGGATAGTAGGCATGCAGGCGCGGGCCGTCTCGCCCAGGTCGTGCGGGTC
>CAJMRJ010000284.1:0-1333 GCA_905215865.1 uncultured bacterium
ATTGATCTCGCCGTTGTGACCAATCATCCGGAAAGGTTGGGCTAACTCCCATGTCGGAAAGGTGTTGGTGCTGAAACGTGAATGGACCAGCGCCATCCCGCTTGTGAAATAGGGGTTCACCAGATCGGGAAAGTAACAGCGCAACTGGTGCGAGGTGAGCAACCCCTTATAAACCATCGTGCGCGTGGAGAGGCTGGCGATGTAACAAGCCATGCCTGCCTCGCGGGCCGCTCGGCCGATCTTCTTGCCCGCGATGTAGAGCTCGGTATCGAGCGCTGCCTGATCTTCGCTTCCCGTAATGAAAAGCTGTTTGATGGCCGGTTCACTACACCGCGCCTCGTCACTCAGAATCTCGCTGTTGACGGGTACATCGCGTACCGCCAGCAGGTCGAGCCCCTCGCGACCGATCACCGATGCGGCCAGATCGAGACAAGCGGCACAAGCCGCCTGGTCTTTGGGCAGAAAGAGGACTCCCACACCGTATTTGCCCTTCTCGGGTACCGGAATTCCCTGCAGGAGGATGAACTCGTGCGGGATCTGAACCATCATTCCGGCTCCATCGCCTGTTTTGCTATCGGCACCCTCGGCCCCGCGATGGGCCATGTGTTCCAAAACCTGCAGTCCGTTTTCGACGATCTCGTGCGACTTTCCTCCCCCCACGTTGACCACCAGTCCCACACCGCACGCGTCATGCTCATAGGCCGGCCGATACAATCCTTGCTTCGCCTGCCTCTGTCTATTTTGATTCATATCCATGCGTTTTTTGCGTTACGTTTGCCTTATCGGATGAAGAGCAGTTCCCGATATTTGGGAAGCGCCCACATCTCGTTGTCTACCATCAGTTCGAGCTTGTCGATATGGTAACGGATCGTGTCGAAATGCGGCAGTACCGTGTCGTGATAGGCTACGGCTTTCTCACGTTCGCTCTCGATACGGTTGGCCTCTTTGCGCGCTTCGGTCATTCTCCTCACGCTCTCCTGAATAACCAGAATGTGGTTCGATATCTTATCGATCACCTCCATATCGTTGGCCGCCAATGCTTTTGACGCCGCCGGCAGGTCGAGCGAACCGATTTTGGCCGCCTTGTCGAGCAGCATGCTCTGGTAGCGCGCGGCCACCGGCACGATATGGTTGATGGCCAGATCGCCCAATACGCGCGCCTCGATCTGTATCTTTTTCGTATAAGTCTCCCAATAGACCTCGGCCCGCGCATGCAGTTCAACGGCGTCGAGCACGCCCGTGCGGGAGAACATCCACACCGTCTCGTCGTCCAACAGCCTGTCGAAGATCAGCGGTACGGAGGTTTCGCTGTCCAGTCCGCGGCTCGCCGCTT
>CAJMRJ010000285.1:0-1318 GCA_905215865.1 uncultured bacterium
GCGGGCGTCCTCGTGCTGGCCTGGGACCCCGATGACGATGTCATGACGGCCGCCAGCATGGGCACTGTCGCCGGAGAGCTCAACGACAAGACACTCGGCGAATGCGACATCATCGTCCTGGCCTGCTACCCCGAGGCCTGCATCGAGTGGCTCGAGGAGCATGCCCAGGCACTCGCCGACGCCACCGACACCGAGGCCATTATGGGCCCCGTGGTGATCGACACGGTGGGCGTCAAGGGCATCGTGTGCGAGCGCGCCTTTGAGCTTGCCCGCGAGCACGGCTTTTACTTTGTGGGTGCGCACCCCATGGCGGGCACGCAGTACTTGGGCTATGCGCACTCCCGCGCCGACCTGTTCCAGGGCGCCCCGCTCGTGCTCGTGCCACCCGCGGTGGACGATGCACTTAAGCTGGAGCTTTTGGGCCAGGTTCGCGAGATGGTGCGCCCCTTGGGCTTTGGCAAGTTCAGCGTGACCAGCGCAGCCGAGCACGACCGCGTCATCGCCTTCACGAGCCAGCTTGCGCACGTCGTCTCCAACGCCTATGTTAAGAGCCCGACCGCTCAGGTCCACCACGGCTTTTCGGCCGGCAGCTACCGCGACCTCACCCGCGTGGCGCACCTCAATCCGCAGATGTGGTCCGAGCTCATGATCGACGACGCCGATGCACTCGCCTTCGAGATCGACCATCTGATCGAATCGCTCGGCGCCTACAGCCGCGCCCTTAAGGACCGCGACCAGCGCTATCTGGAGAATCTCCTTGCCGAGGGTGACCGCATCAAGCGCGCACTCGACGACGAGGCCTCCCACTAGACCACCTATCACGCCAGGTCGAAAGGACCGAAGCTTATGGCGATTACCATCGATATCGACACCGCACGCCCCTACCAGGTGCATGTGGGCACCTTTTTGCTGGAGCAGGCAGGCGCGCTCGTACGCGCCACCGCCGGCGGCTCGCGCGCCGTCATCGTGACGGACAGCAACGTGGGCCCGCTCTACCAGATGCCCGTTAAGCAGAGCCTCGAATCCGCAGGCTACGAGGTGAGCATCTGCACCTTCGAGGCCGGCGAGGCCCATAAGCGTGCCGAGACCTACGTTGCCATTTTGGAGTTTGTGGCCGAGCACGAGCTTTCGCGCTCCGACGTGATCGTGGCGCTCGGCGGCGGCGTCGTGGGCGACGTAGCCGGCTTTGTGGCCGCCACCTACATGCGCGGCTGCAAGTTTGTGCAGATTCCCACAAGCCTGCTCGCCATGGTGGATTCGTCGGTCGGCGGCAAGACGGCCATCGATCTGCCCGCCGGAAAAAATCTGGCCGGGACGT
>CAJMRJ010000286.1:0-1264 GCA_905215865.1 uncultured bacterium
CACCGCCGGCCCGCGCGCCGGCGTCGGCGGCTGGCGTGTGTTTGCCACCGTTCCCAAACAGCAAGGAGATGAGGGCCGATGAGGCTCATCGTTGTCGACGACGACCGCCTAGTGGTCGATTCGCTCAAGATTATCCTGGGCGCCCAGCCGCAGATCGAGGTAGTGGGCACCGGCGCCAACGGCAACGATGCGGTGGCGCTCTACGCCGAGCACGCGCCCGACATCGCGCTGCTCGGCATTCAAATGCCGGGACGTGACGGCCTATCGGCGACGCGCGAGATCCTTGAGCGCGATCCTGCAGCACGCGTGGTGTTTCTGACGACATTCTCGGATGACGAGTACATTGTGTCGGCGCTCAAACTGGGTGCCCGCGGCTATCTGATCAAAACCGATGTCGCCGCCATTCCGCCGGCGTTGGCGCAGGTCATGGATGGCAAGCGCGTGCTCGAGGGTAAGGCGATCGAGGATGTTGACTTTGACGGGATGGGCAACAAGGTAGACACGCCTCGCCGGCCTGCGGCCTTCGCCAGCCTAACCGACCGCGAGTTCGAAGTCGCCGAGCTCATCGCCCGCGGCCTCGACAACAAGGAGATCGCTGCCACCGCTTATATGGGCGAAGGCACCGTGCGCAACCACATCAGCTCGATCCTTACCAAAATGGGCCTACGCAACCGCACACAGATCGCCATCGCCTACCTGCGAGGGTAATTACCTAGCGGCAGACCACCCCGGCATAGCAAAATGGCTGTTACTGATTTAATGCTATTTCAAAACTATGCCGGTTTACTACGACGAATCGCCCACCATCGACCACGGCAAATTGCGCGCTTGCAAAACCGCAGGTAGAACGCTTGCAGTATTTAGAAAAATGCAGTCATGGTCGGGAATGTCGATTTTATCGTAGTAAACTGGCATAGTTTTGTTCGGACAGCCCTGCACGAGTGCTTCCGCAAGCCTCGCGGGACCAAAATGATCCGTTTTCTTCCGCCCGCGGAAATCGGCTGACGGCGCCCGCCACGAAATCGGGCCATCTACTACGTTTGACTCGATACCCCCGACCATAGCCGCTTTTCATGAAAAATCGCAGGCGTTCTACCTGCAGTTTTGTTTTTGCGTTTTTCGCCATGGTTGAGGGTAGCGGCTTAAACGTAGTAGATGGGCCCCTTTCGTGGCGAACCCTTCTCGCCTACGCACAAAAGCGCCGCCACGGAGGAGGGAGATACCTCCGTGGCGGCTGGGGGGGGGGGGGGGGGCTATGTTCTGG
>CAJMRJ010000287.1:0-1221 GCA_905215865.1 uncultured bacterium
CATCGTGGGTGCCCTGGTCGCTGCCGCCGCCATGGTCGCGCTCGTCACCGCCTATGGTCCAGACGCCTTTGGTCCCGACAAGAGCTTTGTGGCCGCGCAGGCAAGCGTGGTCGCCACCATGGTCTCGGGCATCCCAAGCGTGCCGTGGTTTGCGGGCGGCTTTATCGCCGGCATCATCATGTACTGGCTCGGCATTCCGGCCATGATGATCGGTCTGGGCGTGTACCTGCCGTTCTACATGTCGCTCACGGCCTTCCTGGGCTCCTGCGTCAAGCTCGCCTACGACAAGTGGGCCGCTCACCGCGACGCCGAGGCAGGTCTTTCGGACGAGGAGAAGGCTGCCAAGGACGCCGCCTTCCAGGAGCAGGGCTTGGTCGTTGCCAGCGGTCTGCTGGGCGGCGAGTCTATCGTCGGCGTTATCCTGGCGTTTGTCTCTGTTGGCCTGAGCCTGCTGGGCTAAACCCAATAACAACGCACCCGTGCAGAGCGCGGGGTCGGAGACCATCCGGCCCCGCGCTTTTTTGTCTATTTGACTCTTATGATCCTCACGGCGTTTTTAGTCATGCCGATTGGCCTGACTTCCAGGTCAACAAACCCTGTCTGACACCTCGCTCAACGCGGTGTAGAGTAAAGACGACGGGCGGGATACGCGGCACGTGCCAGAACGAGGTGGACATGGAACTCGATAAACAACAGCTCAGGCGACTGCGCGAGCGCCATCATCGGCGCCATGGCATCCGCCCCGCCCACAGCGAGGCCATGGAGAACGCAAGCCGCTTTCTAAAGCGGGCATTCAACATTCGCGAGGGACGCGCGCCCTATCACGTGATTCGCAAGCGCTTTGTAAACGGGGCGCGCCTGACCGGCTCGCACTTATGCATCCTGATTATTGCCATGTTAATCGCGAGCATCGGCCTCGATATCGACTCGGATATCGCCATTGTAGGCGCCATGCTCATCTGCCCGCTCATGGGCTCGGTCCTTGCCATGGCATACGGCATTGCCACGCTCGACCGCGAGATTGCCGTCGAGGCCGTCGCCAGCCTCGCGCTGCAGATGGTCTTTTGCCTGGTCACGTCCACGTTGTACTTTAAGCTCTCGCCCCTTGGCACCACCACGGCCGCCATCATCGACAATTCGACACCGACCGTGTGGGACCTTGCCGTCGCGCTCGCGGGCGGCTTTGCGGGTGGCCTGGGCAACTCGCGCGACCAGGAACCC
>CAJMRJ010000288.1:0-1212 GCA_905215865.1 uncultured bacterium
TCGTCGATCTTGAGCACGGTGTAGATCTTGCCGCTGGCCTCCAGAATCTCCTGCACCTGGTCGGTGGTGAGAGCGTCCAGGCCGCAGCCGAAAGAGTTGAGCTGGATCAGGTCCAGGTCGTTGCGCATCGTCACAAAGCGGGCGACAGCGTACAGGCGGCTGTGGTACATCCACTGGTCGACGACGCGAATCGGACGCTCGGGCTTCACCAGATGCGCGAGCGAATCCTCGGTAAAGACCGCAAAGCCAAAGCTCGAGATAAGCTCGGGCAGGGCGTGGTTGATCTCGGGGTCATTGTGGTAAGGACGGCCGGCGAGCACAATGCCGTGGCCGCCGTGGTCCTCGACCCACTTAAGAGCCTCCTCGCCCATGGTCTGGATGTCCTCGTGGAAACGCGCATCGGCCTCAAAGGCAGCGTTGACGGCGGCATCGACCTCGGAGCGCGTGATCTTAGGACCGCGCACGCGACCGCGACCGGCCTCAGCATCGGCCACGCGGTCGACGGCGAGCACCTGGTATAGACGGCGCTTAAGCTCGGTCTTGTCGTGATACGGCACAAACGGATACAGGAACTCGATGTTCTGCTCGCGGATCTCGTCAATATTGAGCGCCAGCGCCGTGGGGTAGCTCATGACGATGGGGCAGTTGTAGCAGTTACCGGCGGTCGGATCCTCCTTGCGCTCCCAGCGCACGCACGGCATCCAAATGAAGTCGACATCGCGGTCGATGAGGTTCATCACGTGGCCGTGGCTCATCTTGGCCGGATAGCACACGCTCTCGGACGGCATGGACTCGATGCCCGCCTGGTAGGTCTTCTTGCTCGACTGGTCGGACAGCTGCACGCTAAAGCCCAGGCGCGTAAAGAACGCGTGCCAGAAGGGGTAGTTCTCGTACATGTTGAGTGCGCGCGGGATGCCGACGGTGCCGCGCGGGGCCTCGTCGGGGCTCAGCACCTCACGGTTAAAGAGCAGCTCGTTTTTCTTTTTGAAGAGGTTGGGGGCCTCGGTTTTCTGCTTTTTGTGGCCGGCACCCTTCTCGCAGCGGTTACCGGTAATGAAGCGCCTGCCGCCGCCAAAATCGTTGACGGTGAGCTGGCAGTTGTTGGAGCAACGGCCGCAGCGGACGTGCTTTTGCGTCACGGTGAGGTGCGCAATGTCCTCAGCCGAAAGGATGGTCGAGGTGCCGTCAGCGCCGGCGCGATCGCGGGCGAGC
>CAJMRJ010000289.1:0-1206 GCA_905215865.1 uncultured bacterium
GTGCGCGAGCGCGGCGGCCGCAACCGCCGTCGCGGTGCTAAAAAGCCCGAGGGCAACGGCCGCGGCCCCGTGATGCTCGTCATCACTCCTACGCGCGAGCTTGCCCAGCAGATCGACGAGGTTGCGAGCAAAATTGCCGACGTCACCGGCCATGTCGCCGTGACCGTCGTGGGCGGCGTGAGCTACAAGCCGCAGACTGCTGCCCTTAAGTACGGCTGCGACATCCTGGCCGCCACGCCGGGGCGCCTCATCGACCTCATGAACCAGAAGGCCGTCGACCTCTCCCAGGTTCAAGTGCTCGTGCTGGACGAGGCCGATCGCATGCTCGACAGGGGCTTTTTGCCCGCCGTCCGCCGCATTGTGCGCGAGACGCCGGCCGAGCGTCAGACGCTGCTGTTCTCGGCGACCCTCGACGAGGAGGCCGTGGGTGAGATCACCGACCTGGTGAGCGCCCCGGCCCGCGTGGAGATCGCGCCCGCTACGTCGACTGCCGACACCGTCGACCAGTTTGTGTTCCCGGTGTCCATCGAGGCCAAGAACAACCTGTTGCCCGAGTTCCTCAAGAAGGAGGGCCCGGAGCGCACTATCGTCTTTATGCGCACCAAGCACCGTGCCGACAGCTGCTGCCGTCGTCTGGACCGAAAGGCCATCAAGCCCGCCGCAATCCACGGCAACCGCAGCCAGGCCCAGCGCGAGCGTGCCCTTTCGGCCTTCCGCGATGGCACCGTCGATGTGCTGGTGGCAACCGATGTTCTCGCCCGCGGCATCGACATTAGCGACGTGCGCTACGTCGTGAACTTTGACGTGCCGGCCGAGCCGACCGACTACATCCACCGTATTGGCCGTACGGGCCGCGCCGGCGAGCTGGGCTGGGCTATCACGTTTGTGACCGAGCAGGATGTCGATGAGTTCTACGAGATTGAGAAGCTCATGGACAAGACCGCCGACATCTACGAGGCTGGCGACCTGCATGTGGGCCCCAACCCGCCCGCGGTTGACCCCGAGCGCGACCCTGCGGCCTTTAAGGTCAAGAAGAAGACCAAGCGCGGCAAGTCCAAGAGCAAGAAGAAGCTTGAGCAGGCACGTCGCGACGGCAAACGCAACGGCGACGATTACGGTGATGTGGCTGGTCGTTCCAACCGCGGTCGCGACGAGCGTCGCGGCGACGGCGAGCGTCCGAGCCGTCCCAAGCGCGGCGGCAAGACC
>CAJMRJ010000290.1:0-1192 GCA_905215865.1 uncultured bacterium
CCGCGCATGTAATAGTTCTTGTCGCCGCGCTTTTTCACGAACTCCTGGAACTTCGGCACGATGGCGTCATAGCTGCCGTGGCCTGCGTAGTCCTTGCGGAAGCGGTCATGGACTTCCTTGCGGCCGTCGAGGCTCAGCACGACGTTGTGGCACTCCTTGTTGCAGAAGTCGATGACATCGTCGTCGATGAGCATACCGTTGGTGGTCATGGTGAAGCGGAAGTTCTTGTTGTGGATCTTCTCCTGCTCGCGGCAGTAGGCGACGAGCTTTTTGACCATGTCGAAGTTCATCAGAGGCTCGCCGCCGAAGAAATCGACCTCGAGGTTGCGGCGGGTGCCGGAGTTCTCGATGAGGAAGTCCATAGCCCGCTTGCCCACCTCGAAGCTCATCAGGGCGCGGTCGCCCTGATAGCGGCCCTGCGAGGCGAAGCAGTAGGAGCAGTTGAGGTTGCAGGTGTGGGCGACGTGGAGGCAGAGCGCCTTGACCACGGTCTGGCGGTTCTTGAAGTCGAAGGCCATGTCTTTGTAGACGTCGGGAGCCCAAAGCTTGCCGGCGGCTTCCAGAGAGGCCACATCCTCGAGGCACTGGCGCAGGTCGGCCTCGGTGACGTCGGGGCGGTCGGCATACTTTGCCAGCATGGCGGCCACGATCTCGTCGGCAGAGTGTTCTTTGTACATCGCAATGACGTCGTAAGCCACGTCGTCCACGACATGGACCGAGCCGCTGCAGCTGTCCAGCACGATGTTATATCCGTTCAGTTGATACTGATGTACCATTTCATTCTCCAATCTATAATTGCCATAAAAAAATGCCGCCCTGCAAAGGCGGCATAGGGTCTGCAATGATTACTTATTGCTGTTCTCGCACTTCTGGTTTGCGACGCCGCAGGAGGTCTTGCAGGCAGACTGGCAAGAAGTCTGGCACTCGCCGCAGCCGCCGGTCACGACGCTCTTGGTCAGGTCACGAGTAGCGATAGTCTTAATACGTTCCATAGTTGAAAACCTCTCTAAGCTCCAAAGTTTCGTATACAGCTCTCTGTATACAGTATTATCTTTATGTATGATAACACGATGTGCGGATTCTGTCAAGATTTCGCGGGTAGGTTTTTATCCCAGCGGCTGATACTTTTTAAGGATGGTATGCAGCCCCAGCTCCCGGGCGCGGGAGAGCAGGGAGCGGTAGCGGGACAAAA
>CAJMRJ010000291.1:0-1166 GCA_905215865.1 uncultured bacterium
CTGGAGGGCACGAGCCTGCCGGTGGGCGGCACCTCGACGCATTGCGTGCTCACCGCGCACTCGGGCATGCGCAACCTGAGCATGTTCGACGACATCCATTCGCTGGAGCCCGGCGACCTGGTGCTGCTGCACACCATGAACAAGACGCTCGCCTACAAGATGGTGGACTCCGAGGTGGTGCTGCCCGAGGAGATGGAGTCGCTGACCATCGAACCCGGCGCCGACAAGGTGACGCTCGTCACCTGCACGCCCTACGGCGTTAACGACCACCGCCTGCTGGTGCATTGCGTGCGCACCAAGTACAACAAGAAGGACGTCGACAAGCAAAAGTCGCTGGCCGGCCGCCACTGGGGCAAGCGCGAGTTCGCCGTGCTCATTGTGGTCGTGGCCATTGTGCTGTTGCTGCTGGACATCGTGGTCCACGCGGCCCGCAAGCGCCGCAAGGCCAAGGCCTCGGCATAGGACATCGTTCAGAACCACCACAAAGGGGACAGGCACCTTTGTGGTGGTCGGGGCTTTCAAACCATCACAACATTCGATGAAAATCTCGATTTTGACGAAAAGTGTCGAATGTTGTGATGCTTTTCGTTGCGGACGGTGCGGTTTCGCTGCAGAACCGCCGGCCCGCCGCCTGCCGCCCCGTCGCTCTCGTTACGTTTTCGCTGCATTTGGGTAAAGCACCTGCTCCAAGCGGCGTTGCCTTGTATACTAGAGCGGTTTATCTGTTATGCGGAAGGGAGCGCCTATGGCACTCAGCGAGAAAGACGTGCGCGGCATCGCCGAGTACGCAAAGATCGCACTGACCGATGACGAGCTCACCCAGATGACGTCCTACATGAACGACGCCGTCCAGATGCTCGAGCCCGTCTTGCAATATGACTTGCCCGACGTGGAGCCCACGTTCCATCCTATCGGAAGCCTGTCCAACGTGATGGGCGATGACCTGCGCGAGCCCGAGCGCGACCTGCCGCTCGACGTTGCGCTCGAAAACGCCGGCAGCGCGCGCGACCGCTACTTCCGCGTGCCGTCCATTTTGGGAGAGGGGGAGAGCGAGTAATGGCGCTAAGCTTCGATTCCCTTACCGCCGTCCAGATTGCCGCGGGCGTTGCCGCCGGCGACTTTACCGCTACCGAGGTGGCTCAGGCCTCCCTTGCCGCCATTGAGGC
>CAJMRJ010000292.1:0-1154 GCA_905215865.1 uncultured bacterium
TGGTTGCCGTCACGATACTGCTGCGCCTGATCGGCACAGTTTGCCAGCACCTCATCCACAATCGGCTGCAGCGCGCCGGCATCGCTCACCTGACGCATACCGCGTTCGTCGACGATCTTATTGGGATCGTCACCGGTCTGGGCCATGGCCTCAAAGACCTCGTGCGCTTGGTTGGAGCTGATGGCATCGGTCGCCAGCAGCTTGGCAAGGGCTGCCACCTGAGCCGGCGCAATGCCGGACTCGGCCAGCGAGACGCCGGCGCCCTTAAGGTAGGCAATCATCTCGTTGACCAGCAAGTTTGCGACCGTCTGGGTCTCCTTGCCAGCCATACCGGCAGCGGCAGCCTCAAAGAAGTCGGCAAACTCGGGGTCGCCGGCAATCTGCTCGGCGTCGGCCGTCTTAATGCCAAAGTCGGCCTCAAAACGGACGCGCTTGGCATCGGGCAGCTCGGGGATCTCACCACGGCAGCGGTCGATGAACTCGTCGTCCAGATCGAACGGCGCCAGGTCGGGATCGGGGAACAGGCGATAGTCGTCGGCCGTTTCCTTCACACGCATAACAACGGTGCGCTTGCGACTGGGCTCCCAGTGGCGGGTCTCCTGATAGATGATGCCGCCCTCCTCGAGTACCTCGGCCTGGCGGCAGATCTCGTAGGCAAGGCCGTCATGCAGACTCTTAAACGAGTTGAGGTTCTTGAGCTCGGTCTTGGTGCCCAGCTTGGTCTCGCCGCGGCGGCGCAGCGACACATTGCCGTCGCAACGCATGGAGCCCTTCTCCATGGAGCAGTCCGAAATGCCCAGCGTCACAAAGATGCGACGGAGCTTCTCCATAAACAGGCGAGCCTCCTCGGGCGTGCGCAGGTCGGGCTCGGTGACAAGCTCAATGAGCGGCGTGCCGCAGCGGTTGTAGTCGACGAGCGACTCGGCAGCGGCGGTAATGCGGCCCTCGGCACCGCCCACGTGCACCATCTTGGCGGCGTCCTCCTCCATGTGGATGCGCAGGATGCGAATGGGCACCGTGTAGGAACCGTCCTCGCGACGCTCGGGCATCTGCAGGTTGGACGCGTCGTAGCTGGCCAGGTGACCGGCGCGCTGGTTGCCCTCGCGCATGGTCGACGTCATGGACGTGGACAGGCCCTCGGCGTTGGCCGAGGC
>CAJMRJ010000293.1:0-1149 GCA_905215865.1 uncultured bacterium
ACAAATGAAGGAGATCTCTTATGAAATCAATCAAAACCAGACTTGTCTCAGCATTCTTGCTGATTATGACAATTCTCAGCCTGTTTCCAACCACAGCATTCGCTGCATCCAGCACAGGCAAAGGCATCACGATCACAAAGAACCAGAACTACTGGAGCACCCGCCTGCTCGCCAACGGTACCCCGTACAGCTACCGTCCCCCGCTCGTGGACGGTAAGCTCGTGTACTGCATGGATAGCGGCCTCGGCTATCATTACGCAACGCCTTCGTACCTGAATTCCTTCACATGGACGTCCGGTACCGGCGCGGACGCAGATGCCGTATTGCAGTCGTCGCTCACAAACAGCGGCCTCAGCGAGATGGATGCCGCGACCGTTGAGAATGTCAAATGGATGATGACCTACCTCAACGACTGCAAGGAATCCAACGTCGGCCAGCTTTTTATGGCCGTACAGACCTACGTTTGGGAGAATCAGTCCTATAAGGGCGAACCCGGCGGAGATGGCGACGCGGGCGGCTACGCCAACGCCGACACCTACGAGCTGTATCTGAGTCTTATCGACTCTCTTCTTGCAAAGAAAGCAGCTGAGGATGCCGAGTTCCAGCGTCAGATCGAGGAGTACGCTGCGCAGGGCATTGCCGCAACCATCGTGGAGGATGAGAGTGCAAGATGGGCGGTGTATGCGATCTCCAGCAACCGCAAAAATCAGTCATTCTTTAACTATTATGGACCGCGCAAGCTCGTAACGAGCGAGCCTGCGCCCGACCAGCCCGAGCAGCCTGCGGGCGGCACGGGCAAGATCGTGCTGAAAAAAACCGCCGGTGGGACCACAACCGATCTCGCCGGTGCCCGTTTCAGCATCTACTTTAACGGTCAGATTGTCGGCAGCGACATCACCAATGCGCAGGGCGAGATCTATGTTGAGAACGCCGCCACCGGCCTTTGGAGCTTCGTGGAAACCTCTGCACCGGACGGCTTCTGTGTTGATCCCACGCCCAAAAGCGTCTATGTAGATGTGTCCGAGGGTGACCGCGAATACAGCGTTGCGGCGACTAATTATGAGCTGCCCGATATGAAGATCATCAAGCGCGACGCCATGAGCGGCAAACCGATTGCCGGCACGGTGTTTTCCATTAAGTCCGTTACCG
>CAJMRJ010000294.1:0-1142 GCA_905215865.1 uncultured bacterium
AATCTCGGCGAGTACGCCAGCTGCGGCGAGCGCGACGGGAAGCGTGAGCATCCAAAACGACGGTAGCGCGATCTTGTACTGGGGCAGCACCAAAAAGAAGAAGTAGATAAACAGCAGGCTCGGCACGCCGCGGAAGAAATCGGTGAGCACGCGGCAAACCAGCTGCAGCGGCTTAATGTCGCTGGTACGGCCGAGCATGAGGGCGAGGCCCAGCACCAGCGCGATGGCGCCAGCGGTGAGTGCGACTTTAACGGTGCCCTCAAAGCCGGCAAGCAGGAACTTCCAGGTGGTGAGGTGCGTAAAGAAATACCAATAGTGAACCGAAAGCTGACCGGTCACATAAAAGCGCTGCAACACGAGGGCGACGAGCACGGCGACGGCAACAAGCGAGATGGCGGTGCCGATGCGAATCTTGGCGCGCATCTTGGGGCCGGGAGCCTCGTAGAGCGCATCGCGCATGGTAAGCGCAGGGGAGGAGTGCTTGCTCATCGGAGGATCCTCACCTTCTTATCGATGTAGTTGCCAATGTGGCTCACCACAAAGGCCGTGCCCAGGTAGCCGAGCGCCGAGATAAAGAACGCGGCGACGCCGCCGAGCGAGCGGGTATTGATGTAGCTCACCACGCCGGTGAGCTCCTGTGGTTTAAGCGGCACCTGGCTGCCGAGTGCGGTGGTGAGCATGACGGCGATAAAGAGGTTGGTCATGGGCAGCACACTCGAGCGCAGCGCCTGCGGAATCACGATCTTGGCGAGGATGCGGTTAAAGCTCATGCCCAGCGAACGGGCGGCTTCGACCTGGCCGACGCCGACGGTGTTGATGCCGCTCATAAAGTTCTCGGAGCCAAAGGCCGAGCCCAAAAGGACCGTGGCGACGATAACGCAGGTGCGGTAGGGCAGAACGACCTTGAGCGGCGGCAGCGCATAGACGACGATGATGAGCAGCGCAATGCCGGGGATGTTACGGAAGACCTGGACATACAGGTCGCCAAAGACGCGCAGCGGCTTGAGCGGCGACACGCGCATCACGGTGATGGCGACGGCCATCACCATGGCGATGACAAACGACTCAAGCGTCATGCCCCAGGTTGCTAGCAGGGCTTCGATATAGTTCTGGCCATAGAGCGACCAGAGCTCGGAGAGACT
>CAJMRJ010000295.1:0-1125 GCA_905215865.1 uncultured bacterium
AACGATATGGCACCGTGAGGACACATGTATGTCAATCCTGGTCTAACAGAGCCTTAAAAAATCATTGCGTACCTAATGATTTTTTAATCCCCGTCCCAGAAAAATCATCGGGAGTAGTGCCTGCTCGAAAAGTAGTCAAAAAAGCCCCGTCCCAAAAAGACTGGGTATTGGGCGTTGACAGTTGGCGAGCCGTAGGTAAAATATCAACTTGTCCTGGGGACGTAGCTCAGTTGGGAGAGCGCTGCCGTCGCATGGCAGAGGCCGAGGGTTCGACTCCCTTCGTCTCCACCCTTGGATTTGATAAGCCGCTGACATTGTGTCGGCGGCTTTTTTTAAAAAGAAAGGGCAATACCATGGCCGAGCTTGAGTCCCAACCACTGTCTGCCGAGGAGCGCGCCGAGTTGGAAGAGCTCCGCGCCGAGAAGGCTCGTCGCGAGGCCCAGGAAGAGGCACGCCGTGAGCGTGAGGAGCTGGCCGCTTTGCGCGCCGAGCGCGAGAAGGCCGAGGAGGCCGCTGCTTCCAGCGCCGAGGACAAGGAAGCTGCCGAGCGCGCCAAGGTTGAGGCCGAGGCCGCGAAGAAGGCTGCCGAGGAGGCGGCGAAGAAGGCAGAGGCGCTCGGCGTCGCCGTCGGCACCGTCACGGTCACGAGCGGCATCACGGTCGGCGAGCTCGCCGAGGCCCTCGACGTTCCCGGCAACGAGATCGTCAAGCGCCTGTTCTTGCTGGGCACCCCGCTGACGTTGACGCAGTCGATGAGCGACGACCTGGTCGAGCTCGTCGCCGGCGACCTCGGCCGCGAGATCAAGATCATCTCGCCGGAAGAGGAGATGCAGTTCACGTTCCACGACGACGAGTCCGACCTCAAGCCTCGCCCGCCGGTAGTCACGGTTATGGGCCATGTCGACCACGGCAAGACGTCCCGGCTCGATGCCATCCGCCACTCCGGCGTGCAGCAAACCGAGGCAGGCGGCATCACGCAGGCCATCGGTGCTTCGGTCGTCTACATCAACGGGCATCAGATCACGTTCATCGATACCCCGGGCCACGAGGCGTTTACCGCCATGCGTGCGCGCGGCGCCCAGGTCACCGACATCATCGTGCTGGTCGTCGCGGCAGACGACGGCG
>CAJMRJ010000296.1:0-1107 GCA_905215865.1 uncultured bacterium
GCCTCGAGCGAGCGAGCGTTAAGCGCGTCGGCCTTGCGCTCGCGAATCGAGGCATGAGCATCCTGGCGGGCAGCACGATCGGCAGAATCTGCCGCCGCCACGCGTACGCGCTCGCCAATGACGCCGGCGTTTTCGGGCGCCGCGGTCAGCGACTCCTCAAAGGTAATGCCCTCGTCGCCAAAGGTGAGCTCCATCGACTCGCGCGCACCGCGGTCAGGGATGGCAAACACGCAGGCGTAGCGCTTGCCCACGACTTCCTGAATGCGCGTCATAAAGCGGTTGTCCGAGCCCGCAATGGCCGGCTGCTCAATCTTGAGCTCTGCCGTAACCGCGCCGCCGGCGCGAATCAGGCTCACATAGTTCAGGCGCTGCTGAGCACCAAAATCGAGCTGCTGGGCACGTACATACAGGCCATCCAGTCGGTCAATCCCTGCCTCGCCGGCACGCGCCTCGATATCCTCGTAGGCACGCAGGCAGTCGTCGAACAGCGAGCGCGGCTCGGACAGGACCACGAGCGCCTTGCCGCTCACGTGTGCCAGCGGGCTCACGGTCTGGCCGTACATCACCGGCAAAAAGCGGTCAAGCTCGGGCGTGACGATGCGTGCATCCACCATCTCGAGCAGCGCCGCCAGCTTGCTATCGTCCTGGCTGGCGCGATAGAGCGCCACATGCATGTTGTGGACCGCATCGTCGGTAAGCGCCAGCTCACGGCAGGGGAAGATCTCGATACTGTCCTCGTTGCCGATGGTCTGCCCCGTTGAGCTCACCATGCGGCGAATGCGATCAATTTCGTCGCCGAAGAACTCGATGCGCACGGGCGCCTTCTCCTGCGCGGGGAACACCTCGACGGTGTCGCCGTGCACGCGGAACAGACCGGGCGCGTCGGCTGCGCCGGCATTGGTGTAGCCCATGCCCACCAGGCGCTGCGGCACCTCGTCAAAAGGAATCTCCTCGCCCACCGCAAAAGTGGTGGACTCCCAATAGCGACTCTCGACCGGCGGCACGCAGCGCAGCAGCGCACGGGCCGAGGCGACCATAATGCAGTTATCCCCGCGCACGATGCGCCCCAGAGCCTCGCAGCGCTGCGCCACCACGGCGTCGTCGGGC
>CAJMRJ010000297.1:0-1099 GCA_905215865.1 uncultured bacterium
CCACGCGCACCAGCCCGCGGACATGCCCTCGCGGCCCGCGTCACGCGCCGCGTCGAGCTCGGTACCGGCGGCAACAACATTCATCTCGATCATCTACATACGCCCCAATTCGCCCACGATATGGCCCACGCGATCCTCGGGCTCCTTGACCTCGACGCCGTTGAAGCGGAAGAACCGCGCCGGGTCGTGCATCAGGTCCTCGAGCGGCACCAGCACAAAGTCGCGCTCGCCAATGAGCGGATGCGGCAGGCGCAGCTTTTTGCCACCATGGGTCTCGCCGTCCATCCACAGCAGGTCCAAGTCGATGGTGCGCGGGCCGTTTGCCTTGGCCTTTTTGGAGCGGTCGCGGCCCAGCTCGGCCTCGATCTTCATGAGCTCGTCAAGCAGCACCAGCGGAGCCAGCTCGGTCTTGATCTCGATGACGGCGTTGGCAAATGCGTCCTGGCGCGTCTCGTAGGCCGGCTCGCTCTCGTAGATGCGCGAGCAGTTGGACACGCAGGTGAGCGGGATCTCGGCAATCATGTCGCGCGCAGCGCGGATGTTGTCGCAGCGATGCCCCAGGTTGGAACCCACGGCCACAAACGCGCGGCGCGGCTGCGGCTTGGCAACGGCCCAGTAACCGTTCAGGAACTGCGCAAAGCCCGCAACGTCATGCACGCGCACGATGTTGGCGCCGGCCTGGATAGCACCCAGGCACACACCAAACGTAGCGGCATCGCGGGCGGCAGCCTCGGTCACGCCCGAGACGGTGCCCACAAAGCGCTTGCGTGACACGGCGCACATGAGCGGATAGCCCAGCGACGCCATCTTGGCAGTCTCGCGCTGGATGACGATGTCTTCGTTGGCCGTCTTGCCAAAGCCCGGGCCGGGATCAATGCAGATACGGTCGCGCGACACGCCGGCATGGATGAGCGTGCGGGCCTGGTCGGACAGAAAGCCCATGACGCGGCGCATGATGGGCGCAGAATCGGGCAGGGTAAAACGGCGGAGCTGCGAGGTGGGCACATAGGCTTCCTCACGGCGGGCACTGCGGCGCATCATGGCGGCCAGGTGGTCGCTGGGCTCTGGTGCGGCTTCGGTAGCTGCGGGCACGGTCTCG
>CAJMRJ010000298.1:0-1085 GCA_905215865.1 uncultured bacterium
AGGCCTCGAGCGCGACCTTTACGGCGTGGCCGGTGCCCAGGCGCTCGGTCTGCTCGACGCACTCGACCTTGGTGGCGCTGTTGGCGTAGGCGCCATCGATGAGGGCGCGCATCTCGTCGGCGTGGCTGCCGATGACGACCACGACGCGGCTGCAGCCGGCCTTGATGGTGGCGTCGACGATCCACTGGACCATGGGCTTACCCAGGATCTTGTGCGAAACCTTGCAGTGGTTCGACTTCATGCGGGTGCCCTCGCCGGCAGCGAGGATAATTGCGGTTGCGTCCATGTGATCTCCTGTTACGTTATAGAGACGTGTGTTTGGAAACGATACACGGCGCAATATGATACCGCAGGCATATGATGAGCGCGTAACGATTGGTTTGCGGCGGTTGAGGCTTGCGCCGCCGGCGTGGCGTTTGCGCCGCTTGCGGGCGGCGTTGGCGGTATTGCGGAGCTGTCGTTTGAGCGAGGGGATGGGGGTGCCCATGGATATCATGCGAGAGGAGTTTGGCGGCGAGCCCGTCGCGGCATTCTCGATGTCGCATCCGGCTGTGCCGGCACTCTATATAGTGCTGACGCTGGGGCTCACCATGTTCTCGATGCAACCGGTGCTGATCGCGCTGTCGCTTGCGGGCGGGCTGGCGTATGGATTTGCGATGCGTGGGGCTGCCCGCACGCTGGGCGCACTTCGCTGGCAGCTGCCGGGGATTTTGATCATCGCGGTGCTCAATCCGCTGTTTAGCGCCTCGGGCTCGACGGAGCTGTTTCGCATTGGCATGCGTGCGGTGTATCTAGAGAGCATGGTTTACGGCCTGTGCATGGGTGGGCTGTTTGTGGCGAGCGTGCTGTGGTTTGAGGCCGCGGCGTCGATGCTCGAATACGACAAGGTGCTCGCGCTGTTGGGCAACGCTGCGCCGGTGATCGCGCTCATGATTTCGATGTGCATGCGGCTTATCCCGCAGTTTTTGCGCCGCGGCCGCACGGTGCTGGCGGTGCAGGACGCGATTGATGTGCCGGGGCGTGCGCCGGCCGACCCCGTGCGTTCGCGCCTACGGGCATCGAGCGTGTTGATGGGCTGGGGCATG
>CAJMRJ010000299.1:0-1034 GCA_905215865.1 uncultured bacterium
GGCCGGTTGCCGCTAATGAGGCGAAACATCCCCGGACCGGGCTCCACCATGGGCGCGATCCAGCCGGGCACACGACCCAAACCGGCGCGCTCCCACACACTGCTTGCCAGCGCTATCTTGCCGCCGTCCAGCGGAATCACGGGCTCACCCGTGCGCGGCGGCAGTGGCACGCCCGTATCGGCCCAACCGCGCTCCTTAAGCTCGTCCAGATCAATCCCAAACGGCGCCACCTGGGCAGCCGCCAGATCGTCAGACGTAAACTGGAAATATTCGCCCACGCCACACGCCTGCGCCAGACCGGCAAAAATCTCCCGACCGGGACGCGTATCGTCATGCAAAACGGGCAGCACGGCGTTGCGGTAGAACACACGCGCGTCGTTGACGCCTGTCACCGTTCCCACGCCGCGATCAGCCTCCAGATACGTCACATCGGGCAGCACGAAGTCGGAAGCGCGCGCCGTCTCGGACCAGCGAATATCAATCGTCACGAGCAAGTCGAGCTGCTGCAAGATGCCCAACCAAGCCTGCGCATTGCCATAGCCCGCACCGGGGTTACTGGCATAGACGAAGAGCCCACGCAAATCGCCAGCAAGAATCGACTGACCGATGGTCGTGCACAGGCCGCGCACTGGATCGACCAGTGGATAGCGCTCGGACCCCAACTTGGGCTCACGTGGCATCGACGGCGTCGCGAAACGCGCAAGGTCCAAATCGCCCAAGGTAAGCGGCGTCGGTGGGTTGAGCGCACCGCCCGCGTGTCCGATGCAGCCCAGCAACACATCGACCAAGCAGATAGCGCGCGCGGTCTGGGTGCTGTTGGCATACGCGATACCGATGCCACCATGAAAGCCCGCATCTACCACGGCGGCAGGCGCGGCGGCAGCCAGATCGCGCGCCGTGGCGACAATCTCTGCGGCCGGCACGTCGCACATCGACTCGGCCCACTCAGGCGTCCAAACAGCAGCCGCCTGCGCCAGCTCGTCAAACCCCGTGGTATAGCGGGCAACAAACTCGCGGTCGTACAGGCCCTCGGC
>CAJMRJ010000300.1:0-1031 GCA_905215865.1 uncultured bacterium
CGGCAGCCGTCTGCGGCACCGCCGCCTACAACGTGGCCGGCACACGTGCCGCCGCCGTCGCCGATGCCCCGGCAAGCTTTAAGGTCGCCTTTATCGACGAGCTCTACCGCGCAACCGCCCAGGACATCGCCGATAACCGACTCGAGCTCGAGGAGGCATAAGCTATGTCCGAGCCCGCAACCAATGCCGGCATGAACACGCTCGTCGCCGTGGCCATTGCCCCGTGCGGCACCGGCGATGAGCTCTCCGCCGAGGTCGCCGAAGTCGTGCGCGTCATTCGCGAGAGCGGCCTGCCCAACCGCACCACCTCGATGTTCACCGAGATCGAGGGCGACTGGGACGAGGTCATGCAGGTCGTACGCGACGCAACCTTTGTGTTGACGAGCAAGGGCATCCGCACCGAAGTCGTGCTCAAAGCCGATATTCGGCCCGGATTTACCGACACCATGACTGGCAAGCTCGAGCGTATGGAAGCACAGATCAGGAAACAGGAGGAAGCACGATGAGCATCCGCGACAACCTTGATATCTCGGCCTATCTGGTACTCGGCCCCGAAAACACGCTGGGGCGTCCCGTGGGCGATGTGGTGGCCCAGGCGCTCGACGCCGGCTTTACCTGCATCCAGGTGCGCTCCAAGGTGGCAAGTGCCCGCGAGATCATCGCGCTGACCGGCGACGCCGCGCAGGCAATCGCACAGGCTGGCAAGACCGGTCAGGTCGCCCTGTTAATCGATGACCGCCTTGACTGCGTACTCGCCGCACGCGAGCAGGGTATTGCCGTCGACGGCGTGCACGTGGGCCAGAGCGATATTCCCGTCGAGGTCTGCCGCAAGCTGCTGGGCCCCGATGCCATCGTGGGCCTTTCGGCCCGCTGCGAGGAGATGCTCGAGTACGTCAAGACCGCCGACATGAGTCTGGTCGACTACCTGGGCATCGGCCCGCTCCACGAGACCGAGACCAAGCGCGATTGCGGACGCGCGGCCGACGGCTCCATTATCACCAAAAGCTTTGAGGACCTGGCCGCACTCCACG